>CAXBKT010000005.1:0-54285 GCA_963976155.1 uncultured Kordiimonadaceae bacterium
GCTATGCGGGAAGAATTGGAGGAAGTGGTACCCACTTCTGTCATTGCTTTCACACAGCCTATTCAAATGCGGGTGGAGGAATTGATCTCGGGCGTAAGGGCGACACTTGCCGTGAAGCTATACGGTGAAGAACTGGGCGAGCTTGACCGGTTAAGTGCACAGATCAAGGAAGCAATATCGGCTGTACCCGGCATAACTGATTTATCGCTCGAGGCTAACATCGGCAAGCCGCAAGTGCGTATTCAAGTAAACCGGACTGCACTAGCGCGTTACGGCATGAATGCGGATGACATCTTAGATATTGTGCGCACAGGTATCGGCAATGAGCCTGTCAGCACCCTGATCGACGGCGTCAAACGGTTTGATATCACAGCACGCCTTCAAGATGCCTCAAAGGCTTCTGTGGAGGCAATCAAGAGGATACCGGTTCGCACATCATCTGGTGCAATCATCGCACTCGCCGACGTAGCCGATGTAAGCGTGGCGGAGGGCTATAGCTTCATTCGGCGTGAGCAGTTACAGCGCTATGCGGTCATCCAAATGGATGTACGTGGACGCGATGTGGATGGCTTCGTTCAAGATGCCAATCGAGTGATCGAGGAAAATGTAAATATGCCTCCGGGTTATTGGATTGAGTGGGGCGGTGCTTTTGAGAACCAACAGCGTGCACTCGCGCGCCTGTCGGTGATTGTACCACTAACCATCTTCTTCATCTTTGTACTCCTGTATACCGCGTTTAATTCGGTGCGCTTTGCCACACTGATTATTGCGAATGTACCGTTCGCGACCGCTGGTGGACTGATCGGGTTATTCGTCACAGGACAATATGTGTCGGTACCGTCAGCCATCGGTTTCATCGCTGTATTTGGCGTAGCCATGCTTAACGGCATCGTGCTTGTAAGCTTTATCAATGAGCTACGAGCTAAGGGAATGAGTGTGCGTGACGCGGTGCAGAGAGGCACCGAGCTCAGACTCAGGCCAGTATTGATGACCGCCAGCGTAGCCATCCTAGGGCTTGTACCAATGCTGCTTTCTAGCGGCGTAGGTGCAGAAACGCAGCGGCCGCTAGCAACAGTTGTTGTGGGTGGTCTAATTACATCAACACTGCTGACACTTGTATTGTTGCCGGTGATCTATGATTGGATGGAAAGCCGGGACGGCAAGACAAAAGCCCCTCCTTCAAAAAATGAGGTATCATCATGAAAGAGATAAAAGCCTTTATTCACCGCAACCGGATATCTGATGTGGTGCATGAACTGAAACAGGCGGGATATAAATATATCTCAGTTGTGGACGTGCTCGGGCTCCTCAAAGCCCTTAGTTCTCAAGAACAGCAATATTCCGTGGATCTGGGCACCAAGGTGGTCTCAGAGATCAAGCTGGAACTCGTGTGTGACGATCACCTGCTGGATCATGCTATCGACATCATAAGCCGTCAGGGCCGGACCGGCCAGAAGACGGCAGGTTGGATTTACGTCACTGAAGTGATGCAGACCGTCAGGATTGATGGCGGCTAGAGCTCTGTCTATGCCTGCTGATGCGCTGCGTTACTTGCGCACGGCGGCAGTCCGGCGGCAAGATAATCTCGCAGTCTTGCCACCGACTCAAGGGGTATTGGAAGGGTAGTTGGATTTTAGATTGTATCGACTATCTTGCTGTGCCCCTCGGCCTGGCGACATCTGCCCCCAATCAGTGTGTCGCCAGGCCATCTTTTAGGCTTGTCTTACTATAGAGGCTGAACACAGGAAGCTCCATAAGATGAAACCCAGGAAGAAAAAACCACTTCTGAAGTTCTCTGCAGCGCTCGGAGTATTGATACTGTTACTGTATCTTCTGTCCTATTATGAGGTGCAGACCCTCCCGGACATGACACTTCATCCGGATAACGCAGACTTGGTGCAGAGCGGCAAAACCCTTTACAGCCAATATTGCGCAGGATGCCACGGTGACGAACTTGAAGGACAAGTGAATTGGCAACAAAAAAAGCCATTTGAACGGCGGCGTGCGCCTCCACTTGATGCAACCGGCAATGTCCTGAGGCACTCCGATAAAACGCTCTTCATGATGACAAAATTCGGTGTTCATACGCTTGAGGGTCTGGGTGCATTGAACAGCGATATGCCCGCCTTTGAAGGCGTCCTAGAAGATGACCAGATTGTGGCCGTGCTTTCTTATATCGAAAGCGTGTGGGCCAAAGGCAACACGGACAAACCTGAAGTTCCACCGGAGCCAGAATGACATTGTATGTTGCCTCTAAACACCTAATATTAAATCTCAATTGCAATTTTACTGAACGACTGGTGCCCATACAATGAAGCGAACAAATAATATATTCCTGATCCTTGTCTTGCAGCTCGGGTTGTTAACCGGAGCGCATGCGAATGACAGCGACCGCCTAGTCCAACTCATTGATTATGTCGGGGTAGATTATAGCGAGGCAGTTTCAAATGGCGCCGTCATCAACCAGTTAGAATATGATGAGATGCTGGAGTTTTCTGGCATTATCGAGAGTGAGTTGCAAAAGATGACCGCCACCTCAGAGAGGCAACTCATACTGGACCAAGCAAGAGACCTAAAAAGCCTGGTCCTTTCGCGGGCGCCCTCGGCTGAGGTCAAGTCGCTCACACGGTCGATGCGGGCAACCGTCATTCAGGCTGTCGGCCTGAAGGTAACACCGGATCATGTCCCGAATATCAGTCGTGGCAAACAACTCTATCGTAGTGAGTGCGCTGCTTGTCACGGCCCAGGTGGTAGTGGGGACGGCAAACTGGCAGAAGGGCTGGATCCACGGCCAACCGACTTCACGGAGGAGGCGCGCTATAGCCAGCGTTCTCTTTATGCCTTGTATAATACGATCACGAACGGGGTCGAGGGGACCGCGATGGTCGCCTATCCGCATCTTTCATCGGACGATCGGTGGAACCTTGCCGCCTATGTCGGGCGATTGGGCGTTAGCGAAAGCATGTCAAGCGACGGCAGGCGGATATGGCAAGAAACTGATGGCACCTTACCGATTAACATTGAAGGTTATGCCGGACTGTCACCGGAGGAAGCTGCAGAAAAATGGACGGACGGCGCAAAGGTGATGGCATATCTACGAACCGACCCAACAGTTTTGTTTGACCGCAAGGGCCAGCCGCTCGATGTAGCAATGACCTTGCTTCGATCCGGCATGAGAAGTTACCAAAACGGTGACATTAAGGAGGCATACACAGCAATCCTCTCCTCATACCTGGAAGGTTTCGAACTTGCAGAAGCGAGCTTGACGGCCATAGATGCTCCATTGATGCAGCAGCAAATAGAAACGAAGATGATGCAACTTCGCAGCGCGGTCCGCGCCCAAGCTCCTGCTGATGAAATTACATCTCGTGTCCAAGAAATATTATCCTTGTTGCAACAAGCCAAAAATGTATTAGGCCATACCGAGGGACTATCCGCGACATCCGCATTTATCACTAGTCTGGTCATCTTGTTGCGCGAAGGCCTAGAGGCATTACTGGTTGTCGTAGCTATATCCGCATTTCTGATGAAGACAGGACGGCGAGAGGCAATGCCCTTTCTTCATGCGGGATGGATCGCAGCGCTTTTTCTGGGCGGCCTCACATGGGTGGTGTCTGAACGCTTCATTCAGATCAGTGGTGCTACACGTGAAGTCACCGAGGGCGTAGCTGCGCTTCTGGCCTCCGGCATGTTGCTGTTCGTCGGCTATTGGCTTCACAGCAAGACGAGTGCAGCGGGATGGCAGGCCTTCATCCAGAAGAGTCTGCAGGCCGTCCTTAACAGAAAAACATTATGGGGTCTGACAGGACTGACCTTTATTTCGGTTTATCGGGAAGTCTTTGAGACCATCCTCTTCTATCAGGCGCTTTGGGCTCAAGCAGATGGAAATGGTACCGACTGGATTATGGCTGGCTTTGGTGCGGGAGCACTGATCCTTGCCGCCGTTGCCGGACTAGTCATTCGCTTCAGTGTGCAATTACCGTTACGTCAGTTCTTTTCGAGCACAGGAATTCTGTTGCTGGCAATATCGTTCATTTTCGCAGGTAAGGGTATCGCTGCACTTCAGGAGGCCGGCACGATCCCCCAGACCTTGGTGCAATTTAATGCGATCGAATGGTTGGGGATTTATCCGAGCCAAGAAGGGCTGTATCTGCAGGCGGCGATTCTGGTTACTTCCCTTGTTTTAGTATCCAGGAGTTTTTTCCGAAAGAAGACTTGATGAGGAGCCACCAAACACATTACTCGTCCAATCCGATCACAGAGCCAAGGAAGTAAGCGTGCATAAAACTATGCGCATTAATGACTGCTGTTGGCGAGTAGCGGAAGGCAACGTTAATTGTTGCGATGTCCCCTAACAGGCGAATTGCAGAAGGTCAAAAAACAGGGGAGCGCATTAATTGTGATACTATGCACTCTATGCGTCACTAATTGGCAAGTTGCACCCCTAAAAGGGAAACCTACTATAGCCCCTCTAGGAAGCTTTGTTCATCGACGAATTTCGAGTGCGGAAACCCTTGTGCAGAAAGTAGATCACTGTAACTTGCATCATCCGTAGCAACTGTTGTTACGGCATGCTCAAAAGCCAGTAGTTTGGCAAGCCCCAAGTCAATATCAGTGTCTGGCAGGAAGAATTCTTCGGCCAACCACACATGTCCAACTGCTCCGTGCAATCGGGCCTCGCCAAGCGCCTCAATTATTGCAGAGGCACCACATGCAATAACCCTATCGGCGGTACGCGCGATTATTGCAATATCGTCCGGTGCAAGCACCGTTAATTCTCGCTGATAGCGCTTACCAAGATACATAGAGTATTCAAGTTCATTACCTGGCAAGCTAAAAGGTACGACCGTATCCACAAGGTTTTGCCAATCGAACTGGCCGCCGACAAGGTAGATATTCTCTACGTCGCCAGCACTTTCCAGAACGACAGTTATTTCGTCGCCTTGTTTTTTTAACTGTTCGAGCAAACTGCGCAGTTTGTCCACGGCCACTTTATTGGATAACAATTCGGCCCTAAAGGCAACGAGTGTGCGCTCAGTTTTAGTACAAGCAGGAAAAGGTTCCCTACCTACAACTGCACAAACCTCTCGAATTAGGACTTCACGTACTGTACGCGAATGAGGGCCTGCAAATGTTCGGGATGCATGCTTTGCATAGGTCGGCTGCGGGAAAAGTGGCTTGGTGATGTCATCATAAACCCGCTTTAAACTTGTTTGGCTGCTGATGCCCTCTTGCCCTATGTCACCGATAGAAGGTAACAAAGACAAATAGGCATATATTTCCTCAATTGTACCCTGTTGCTCCTCTCCGTTTGCGGCGCGCCACAAGGTAGATGTTGAAACAATAAGCAAATCAGCAGTGCCTGTAAGTTCCACTTCTGGCACTGAGATAAAGCCAACTCGTCCTGTATTCTGCAGCTTAACAAATTGCATTTCAGAGCGGCTTTCCCGCAAAGTCCAAAACCACCACCTTAGGTACTGACTCTGTGCTTGAAGGTGCTCCCACACATGCTTTGAGGCTACCATTATGTGTGTTGGGAAGAAATGCTCTGTGGCGTTATATGCCCAATCTTGAAACCGCGTTTTAAACCCTTGTAGAGAAACGACTTCAGGGTCTGCTAATGGGTCACTCATCAGTAGAAGTTGATTTTCTTCTGGAATATAGACCGCAACTGTCGGGGCCTCTGTATGCTCCAAATGCATAATATTTTTAGGGTCAAACAATGCCTTATGTTTAGTCCGTATTTTCTCAACCAAGCCGTCAGCTAAGCGCCTGCTATCAGCAAGCATGCTTTCTGGCCTACCACGGTATAGAAAACCAGTATCAACAGCGCGTACACCGCAGTAGCCAGCCTCAAGCGCCGAAAGCCAAAACTCCCAATCCTCAAAACCGGATGTCATCGTTTCATCAAACATAACACCCGCACGCAGCATATCAGCGCGCACCATAGAGCCTGCTTCAGAAATATTCCCTACCAGATGCTTTAAGGGGCTATACGTAGGGGCCGTTTCCCGCGTATCAAAACCATCTTCGCCGCGAGTTAACCCAAAAAAAGATATATCGGGATAGGCCCAGCCAATTTGGGGATCATCACCAAGGGCATTTCGGAAAACCTCTAGGCTATTTGGCGAGAGACGGTTATCCGCATCCAGCAAATAAATAGCTTCTATGGATGGTTCCAAGTTCAGCAAGAACCTCAGGCCCGCATTACGCGCACCTGGTAACCGGGTGTTTTTCTGCCGCAAGTAAAATAGTTTACCCTCATAGAGCGGGAGCAAATGCGAAACAGTTTCCCCCGTTTCCTGAAAACGACACCCATCGTCTACAACCACAATATATATTGTGCGGTCAGTGTTTTGCTCACATGCTGAAACAATAGCTTCCGCTAAAAATTTCGGGTGACCAAAAGCCGGAATAACAACTCCAAAAGGGGCTTTTGTGGTGTCATTCACCGACAACTCCCTTCGTGGATTCTGTTTCCAACAGAGTTATACCTCCGTCGTAGGGCTGCATCTCAAAAGACAGTAAGTACCAACGGCACCAGCCGTAACTCGTTTTACCTTGAACAGCTGGTAGGGTCGCAAAGAAAATCGTTTGCCCCCGGCCAGAGGTTTGTTGCAGCATCATTTCAAGGGTGCTTTTTTCACGGGCTTTCAACGTGACCGCCGCCCACTGCGCCCCAGCTGCGTTACTGCCAACCATAAGGCCGTCTTTTATCGAGGCAGCTACACCGTCAATTGTTGCCGCCAATTCCTCACCCACGGGCATGGTGCCAACAATATAAATAAACTCATCCGCCTGGCTATGCGCTGTACCAACTTCACATGCCACTCGCCGCACATTCTCTGGCAACCCACTTTCAAGAACAGCTGCACAAACACCGTTCTTAAGTGGGTGCAACTGCATGGCACCTGTATCGTCACTGAATTCGAGTGGCCAAAAGCCAAGCTCTTCACGAAGCCCGATATGGCGCTGCCTACCTTGATAATAGGATAAGTGGCCTGCGATCTCCGGGAAACGGTGCACACGAATTTGTGCTGCCCTGCTGCCTGCAAACTCTGTAAGCTGCTGGGATACACCCGCTATATTTTCTAGGGCTTTTACTTGCTGCGTCAAAGTTACATGCTGCCAGCGACACCATCCAAAACCATTTTTCCCCGCCACCAATGGAAGTACGCCTAATAGCATATCATGCTCAGCACTCAGTGCTTCAGCAAACTTCAACTCAATAAAATCACTATCCCCCGGCGTCAGTACTTTTGCTGCCCACTGGAGAGATTCTGACTGCCCTGTAGCTGCCAGCGCCTTATCTTTGTGCTGCTTAAGCCAATTTTTCACTGTATCTGTGGTAAGTGATCCTGCAGGTGCAATCACTAAAAGAGCCACGCAAGGCGCTGCATGCCGGTGTGCAAGACTGACTTTAGCGCGTACTTCTGTTATCCCCGCTGCAAGACTTTGAGGGAGTTCCAGTGCCGCCAAATTTTCTTTCAAAACATGTGTCTGAAACCAGCGCCCAGCTTTATCAAGCCGGAGCACTTCGGCACCGAGCTCTGTTGCTTGAGCAGCTTCCTCTTCAGCACCACCAAAGAAACGACCTTGTTCGCTTAAGGCCTTTGCATCAAGTTTGCTGCGTACATTATGCCGCTCAAAAGCAGATGCATCCATAAGGCGCGCAGGCTCAACGAGGCCACGTTCGATGCGCAGCGCGAGTGTCGATCCGTCCTCCGCCCCAAACCGGTCAGCAATTTCCTCTGCAAGTGCAAAATGGGGACCGTTTGCACCCTGCCATTCTAGTTGCAAAATTCCATCGCCGAATGTGCGTCCCGCGACTTCCTGCATAGCAAAATGGTGCCAACCAGCCTTGAGGCTCACATAAGGCACCGTTGAAGCACCAATAATAGCGCTATCTGAGCGCCTGCGAAGAATAACGGAAAGCACGCCTTCTTCCACAGGTGCAGCGCGAGCGACAAACAAACTAATCCCTGTAAAACTCGCTAAATCAACCGGAAGAATCTGGCCGTAGCTATAGCTGACCTCATTTTCTGAAGGTCCGATGCTCTCACTTCCGGCAGGCAAATCAAAACAAATGGTGCGGGTACTATAGCCAGCGCCAACAATCATGCGCCGCGCTTTTTCAAAACTGAGAGACAATTGCTCGTTCTTCTCACGAAGCTCAACCAACTGCCGCGCCGCCGCCGACAAAGACGTGTTTTTATCCGAAAGATTTCTAGATAAAATTATGTTAAATGAATGACTTAGCTTATTTTTTCTAAATAGACCGAAGGTTGGAACCACCAAAACTTCAGGCATATATCGCGGCTTTTGCTCCTGTGCAAATTGGAGAAAACTCTTCACGATTGGCCGCATTCCCTTGGAAACCACAAAGGCTAACAGACCATAAGGTAAACCAACAAAAGGCACACCAGCTTGCCGAGCAACATCTTTTTCACCCTTGCAAGAGACAAGTCCCGAGGTATGCAAAACGAAGGTTGATACCCCATCAGGGAGAACAGCGTTGTACTTTCGCGCTGCTCTCTCCTCAATGATTAGGCTGCTGACTGCTGCATATAGTCCTGCTGCAGCCTTACGCGTTAAGGTAAGTTCCGTCACTTCCTATTCCCCCGAATTTGAAAGCAATCTTACCCTTTAAATGCTTTGAAAGCAAAACGCGTAAACGGCTCAGAGATAATTTCCATAAAAGTTTTTGGCTCTGTTTGAATATAAACCTCGGCAAGATTACCAGGAACCATCTGTCCGGGAGCAGCTTCAGTTGGCAATTTCACTTTCACAATATAATTACCCGCGGGGTTACCTTCCGTGACAACGGTATCTGCAGAAATATACGTAAGTGTGCCATGAACAGGCTGCCCTTGGTTTTCGGTATCCGATGGGAAGATTACTTGCACGTCCTGTCCGACATACACCACATCACGGTCAGTTGCTTGCAACCGTGCTTCAATTGTTAACTCATCATCCTCCGGGAACATTACCAGCACTGTTTCACCAGGCTTGATCACTTCGCCAATTGTACGTTTCGCAAGCTGGAATACTGTACCTGATACAGGAGATCGCACAATTGCACGCTCCATCCTGTCCTTCAACTGCAACACGGCAGCTTCAGCATCATTCAATGCTTTCTGTGTAGCAACAAGCCGCTCGTTTGCCTGTGCTAAGAAACGATAACGGCGCTGTTCTTTTTCTGATTCATAGATAAGAATATCATTCGCAGACTTCTCGATGGATAGTTTCCGGCCCTGTATAGTTGCCACAAGCTCAACCACCTTCCGCTCGGTCGCAAAAACACGCGTACGCTGAATATGGCCTTGTTCCATCAACACTTTAAAGTCCGCGAGTTCTAACTCAAACAACTCAAGCTGACGTTCAAGCGCCACCAATACCTTGCCGTGGCCTTCTATATCACCGCGTAAACCCAGAATTTTTGTATCTATATTTACGTTAGTTGCAAGACGGTCCTTTAATCCAGTCTCAAAAGCTTCTTTCTGGCTGTGTAGTGCTTCCAGAACACGGGGATGCTGTGCAACCGCAGGCTCTATGTTATCGGGAAAGCTGACCGACTGGCTTTCTGTTACCTCTGCACGGTACCTAGCAAGTTCAAGTTGGGCAATCGCCTTTCTAAGCCGGTAAGATTCTAGCGAGGCATCAATACTGACAGTATCCAGTACCATCAAAACATCACCAGCCTTTACAACATCACCTTCGCGTACACTTACCTCTTTGATCATACCGCCATCATAATGCTGGACAGGGCGGTTGCGATCTTCTGCAATTACACGGCCCCCGGCAATAACCGCGCCACCAAGAGGTGCAGTGCATGACCAAATACCGCCAAAACCGAAGATAAGAATAAGACCTAGCATTGCTTTTTTAAGCATATCAGTGCGGTCAGTATTTAGATCCGCGGACCATGTCTGAAGGCCTGTTTTATCAAAACTAGTCTCCGTGAGTGCACCTGGTTTTTGGCCAGAAGCTGGAACAATATTACTCATCTTACGCGCCTTTTCTTACTGGCTTGGATACGGCGGCGTGTTTCCCAGCCTGCTCACTGTTAGTTGCCTTTGCTTTTGGTCCAGCCTTTGGCGCGGCACCAACCCGACCACCCGCACCAACAACTTTGTCCCGTTCATCATACTGCTTCACGAGACCTGCCTCCATAACCATCACCTTGTCACTAAAGGCGAGGGCACTAGGGCGCTGTGTGACTAACACCACAGTCATACCAAGTTTTTTTGCTGTACCAAGCGCACGGTGGAATATGGCTTCGCCGTTTTGGTCAAGTGCCGCGTTGGGCTCATCAAGAATAAGAACAGATGGCTCTCCGTAGAATGCGCGCGCCAAAGCAATCAACTGGCCTTGTCCGCCAGACGGACGAAAGCCACCCATAACTTTAATCTCGGTATCATACCCTTGTGGCATACCAAGAATGATTTCATGAACGCCGGCGTGCTGGGCTGCCTGTACTGCATATTCAGGGTCATCATTGGTTCGAAGCCTAGCAATATTCTCGCGGATTGTTCCATCGAAAAAAGTCACCTGCTGCGGCATATAACCAACGTGAAGACCGCGTGCCCTTGGATCCCAAGCCTTGAGGTCTTGGCCATCAAGAGAGATACTGCCTACACTCGGCTCAATCGCACTTGCGAGCATACGTGCAAGGGTCGATTTTCCGGCACCAGAAGGCCCGATAATTGCGACATTTTCACCTGCGTGAATTTTGCCCGTGATACCTTTGATAATAGGCTGCGCACCTGGGCGCGGCACATACGCAACACGGTCAAGTTTTAAGTTGCCTTTTGGTTTTGGCAATTGCGTTGTCTCGATTGGCAATTCCAACTCTTTCAATCGAGCTGTGAACTCTCGGTAGGACTCTAGGCCCTGTTTAAGGTTACGCCAGTTTCCAACAATTTGCTCAACAGGCATAAGGGCACGTCCACCAATAATTGATGCCGCGAAAATTACACCCGGTGTCGCCATGTCAGCGAGAACAAGCACAGCTCCCACACCGATGATAGAAATTTGAAGTATTTGCCGTGCAGCTTTTGACGCGGATGTATAAGTAGAAATAAGTTCTGTACTGGCAATCATAGACTGCATTGCCCGTGCGTTTTTCTCACCCCATTTGGTGACAATCTCATTATACATGCCTTGTGCCTTCACAGTTTCCTGTGATGCCATATACATTTGAAGGGCAATACCTGCCTCGTTACGTGCCTCAAGGTTCGCATGGGCATGAGGCGCTACAGCGTTGTCTGCCTTGATAGCTATAGCCACTAAAATACCTGCGCCAATGAGTACAACGAGGCCAAGCAGAGGGTGAATAAGAAACACAAGTAAGAGAAAAAATGGTAATGTCGGCAGGTCAAATATTGCTGCGAAACCTGAACTTGAGGTGAGCTGACGCAAACTTCCAAGCTCCTGCATAGTTCTAACCCGCATGTCGGTCTGCCGTGACATTTCCGCGACCAAAATCGGCCCTGTCATTTTTGATTCAAGTTCAGCCGAAGCACGCGTGAGAAGCTTTAATTTTAGAGCGTCATAAAAGCCAAATGCCAGTAAAACAACAAGTGCAATCAGTCCAAGAGCAACGAGCGTCTCCATGCTACGAGACATCAAAACCTTGCCATATACTTGCATCAGGAAAACTGGCATTGCGAGCATACAGGTGCTGGCAATAAAGGCATATACAGCGACAGATTTTAGCGATTTTTTGAAGTGACGCTCGCCGTCCTTAAACTCATCAAATAGTGACATTCATATTTCCTAAACTAACCGCAGTACGGATCCTGCAAGTCATTCTCCAACAAGGAAAACTATGCTCGCTGATACAACAGCGTTCCTTAGCCTAATATGAACAAAAGGTCTACTTCTTTACTATAGGGGAATTAGTTAGACCCACCGTCCTGAGAGCAAAGTACCTGCTAGCCAAAACAATAATGTAACGGGATATAGAAACGAAGAAAGGGAGCCGAAGCTCCCTTTCCTTAACCTATACTGTAGCTAGACTTAGCCAGTAACGTCAGCGTTCCAAGTGATAGACGCTTCGCGAACTTCGCCAAGATCAACACCAGTCATGAAGATACTGTCGTTGTTGCCAAGATTAACAAGGACACCTGATGACCCACCCTGAGTTGTCTCAGTAGCGTAATCAAGGATGTCACCGCTTAGACCCGTGAAGGCTGAGAGGTCAAGTACATCGCTTTCGCTGTTTTCAAAGTCAGAGATAGTGTCAGCACCATCACCAGCTTCAAATACGAACGTATCAGCACCAGCATCGCCATCAAGGTTATCGTTACCGGTACCGCCATCGATCGTGTCGTTACCAGCATCGCCAATAATAGAGTCGTTACCAGCACCACCCCAAAGTACGTCGTTACCGGCATCACCATCGATATCATCTTTGTCGTCGCCGCCAAAGATAGTGTCGTTACCGTCGTTACCGTTGAGTGTATCACGGTCAGTTCCACCGAAGACAAGGTCATCGCCTTTACCGCCAGCAACCACTTCATCACCAGTCTTACCGCCGTATACAGTGTCGTTACCGTCGCCAGCTACAATGCTATCGTCGCCGTCGCCGCCGCCGATCACATCGTCCTTAGCACCACCAGTGACAGTGTCGTTACCTTCACCAGCCCAAGCAGCACCATTACCTTCAAGTGAGTCATCACCAGATGCAACTACGATAGTGTCGTTATCTTCACCACCGAAGAGAAGGTTTTCGCCAGCGCCACCGTCAAGGTTATCATTACCTTCACCGCCACCTAGAGTATCGTTACCTTCACCACCTTTATAGGTATCGTTACCGTTGTCGTCAGCACCAGCAAAGAACGCATCATCGCCTTTACCGCCGTTGAAGGAGTCATCGCCGTCGCCGCCGTTACCATAATCATTGCCGTCGCCGCCAACAATACTGTCATCTCCGTCGCCACCAAGAAGCTGATCATCACCTTCAGCGCCGTCAAGGGTATCAGCGCCGTCACCACCGTCAAGAGTATCATTACCCTTAGCGCCAGTAAATTTATCAACCCCTTTACCACCAGAAAGAGCTGCACCAGCATCATCTGTAATAGTAGTTGTTTCGTTGAACCCGCCAAGTGACAGATCCAACACCACAGTAACATCACCGTGTGTTGCATGAGTGAGCGTAACAAGAGCTGTATCAGAACTACCAGCGTTAGTAACTTGACTTTCAGTAGCACTGAAAGAGAAGGTATCGCCTTTAGTAAGATCTTTATTGAGCAGCTTCAGAGTACCTGTGCCATTCGCAAGCGTGAATGTATCATTATTTGCAAGAGTTATATCATCAGCAGCGTTACTTAGGTTAACACCTTTTACAGTCCAACCAGTGAAGTCAGTGAGTACCGCTGATTTATTTTCTGAAGTATCCCAGAATACAATCTCGCTACCAAGTGCAAGATTAGCGGAACCGCCACCAGCAATCTTGCTCGCAACAATCTCGCCAAAATATTTGTCGGCAGCAAGGCTAAGAGCGCCCGCATTAACAACAACACCATCAATTGTAGTACCAAGGTTACGAGCATGAACAGTCTCAATACCAGTAATGGTATCAGTACCTTCAGCGTCCGAAGTAATTTTGGTTTTCGTTACACCGCTACCACTAATACCTTTAGTATAAACAGCAACGTCAGTACCACCAGAACCATCAAGATTATCATCACCAGCATCACCTTGAAGCGTATCGTCGCCGAAACCACCAGTGATAGAGTCATTACCCTTACCAGCTTTGATTTCGTCGTTACCGCCAAGGAGATTAACAGTATCAGCATCATCACTACCGATAATACCCGTTACAGGCGTGTTAGCAGGAGCTTTAGTCGCCGCAGTAGTAATAGTAACTTCACGGTCAATAGAGTTAGTACCGTCTGAAAGTGTTACAGTAATCTTATCAGCGTCTGCTTTGTAGTTGAACGTATTACTACGGACATAATCGATTTCATCAAGGCTACCAGTTTGTACCGTAACAGTAGCACCACTATCGAGCTTAATTGCTGTATCAGCAGTAACTTTCTTACCGTTGATGTGCGTGATCGTCGCAAAAGAACCACTATCATCAGTAATAATCGCATCACCAATTGCAGACAGATCAACTTTAGCCACAGCAAGAGCAGCATTCATATCCAAGTCTGAACCACCTGGAATAGACAAGTCAGCTGCAAAGAACTGATCATCGCCAGCAGTAAGGTCAAGCGTACCGTTAGTGAACTCAATTTTCTCAATACCAGTAAGGTTTGCAGTAAGGATACCACCAGCAACGTTATGAACAGTCAACTGCTCAGTAGCAAGCGGATCGAAAGCACCCGTTTCAAAATCTGTTCCACCAGCACCATCGTTAAGCAGCTGAACAGAAAGCTTCAGCGTATCTGTCCCTGCACCAGTAGAGCCGTCAGTCGCAGTCGCAAATGTATTCAGACCAGTTGCGTTATTATCGCCATGAAGGTGCGCTGTTGTAGCACCTCCAAGAGTGCTAATAACAAATGTGTCATCACCCGCACCGCCACCGTATGTTGGTGTAGCACCAGTGCCACCATAAGTTATCGTATCATTACCCGCCGCACCGCTAATCTCATCAACACCACCAAGGGCCTTAATGTTATCATCACCGGATGTACCCGTTAGAGTATCATTACCTGTAGTACCATTTAAGTCTGCCATAGTATTCCTCCTGAAAGGCAACCAAATATCTATAATCGAGGCACGAACGCAATATTCAATAGCCCCCTAGCGACACTCTCTACATAGAGAAAGCCTTTTTTGTCAATCGCATAATTATTCTCCACTTAATATTAGTCAAGATAAAACAATGCCATTAACGTATCAGTCCGCACATGACCATTCTTGATGAAACAATTCAACAACACAGTGCATGTGGTATTAAAAAAACCTTACCTAGCTGCTACACTGTTGCCCATTTGCAACATTTTCAATCAACTGCTTGTACTTAGGCAATAGATCACGCGTAGCATAGCTTGCGACGATAGTTTCACGAGCCTGAACGCCACATGAACGAAATTCAGATTTGTTATTCAGCACCTGATTCACTTGGTCAATCAGCTTATCCACTGCAAAGAATGGCGTTAGAATGCCATTTTCACCGTGGGTGATAACTTCATGCAACGGGTCAGTGTCGGAACCAATGATTAACGCACCTGTACTCATTGCCTCCATAAGGGACCACGACAATACAAAAGGAGCCGTTAGATAAACATGTGCGGAAGTGATGCGCATCATGTCCCGAAAGAACTCAAGCGGCTGAAGGCCCATCATATGCAACCGGCTATGGTCAAACTCAAAGGTTTCCATCGCCCACTCTTTGTATGTCTTGCCATCTTCGCGGGGTGCGCCATAGGCAACGCGGTCATTCCCGAGCATAATCACATGCAGGTTGGGGCGTTGTTTTTGCAGAATCGAGACAGCCTCCATAAACTGGGGAAAACCACGATATTCCTCCATGCCGCGTGCCACATAGGTGATAACTTCATCCTCAGCGGTGAGCTCAATGTCACCCACCTTAAGCTTGGTGCCTTCTGCAGGGCTAAAATAGTCAACATCAACACCGTCATGCAGCACACTAACGCGGTCCCTGAATACCTCAGGTAACTTGCTTTTTTGGAACAGCGTTGGTGATTGCCCCCAATCCATTGCAGCAAGGTCATGCAGAATCGGTGTATTTTTCATACGTAACCGCAGTTCATCGTTTGGGCCGTAGGGTTCATCTCTGAAAAATTCACCATCGCTGCCGTGAGTATGGTAGTACCATTCAAAGTACGTCAGCAACTTGGCATCGGGAAATATGTCTTTAAGAAACATGTTCGCCCCCCAGCCAGAGTGCGACATAATAATATCAGGCGTACCACTTTTTTTCTTAATATCTATCAAGGAGCTATAGGCCGCCTGGCCCAAAATAACAGCTCGCTCAGTCGTGATGAGCGCTGGATGAATACCTTTAGTTGCCTCCCTATGCGGCTTGTATTCAGCCTTCACCAAATGGTGCTCTTGCTGATTGGTATCCAGCGTTGCAGCAGCCATCTTAAACTCGGGAAAATCCTCAAGATACTTTGCAATCCTGCGGTATTGACCCGGAAAGTTGTTATGGACAAAAAGAATACGCATCAGGCTTTTACCTTCCCCAAAAATAGCATGGCCAAGAAATTAAAGTGCTCGGCCAATTTACATGGGCACAGGAGTTAGCTAAAAAAAGACCATACTGCAACGGTTTAGGCACACCTTATATATAAGGGCCAGCTCAGAGCCAACTGCGTGATTAATTAGGGGCGACATTTTAATGCACAGTCAACCCCTCATAAGGCCTTGATTATGAAGAATATTTTAGTAGCTGGCGGCGCAGGCTTTATTGGGTCACACACCGTTGAAGCCCTCCATGAGCGTGGGTACCATACTGTTACGCTAGATAATTTTAGTAATGGCCACAGGGATTCGGTGTTTGGTGGTGAAGTCATTGAAGGCGATATCCGCGATTCAGCCCTACTTGCCACGCTATTTAACAATCACAAAATTGATGCAGTGATTCATTTTGCGGCCTTTATTGAAGCCGGCGAGAGCGTGCTAGACCCGTTAAAATTCTACGACAATAATACCAGCGGTAGCTTAAATCTTATCCGCGCAATGCTGGAAGCAGATGTCCGAACCATGGTGTTTTCTTCCACAGCAGCAGTATACGGGCAAATCGACGGTGTTGATTCGCTCAACGAAACAATGCCCAAACATCCCATAAACCCCTACGGCCAAACAAAATGGGCTGTGGAGTGTATGCTGCGTGATATCGCAGTAAGCGACGGCATGAAGTCTATTGCTCTTCGGTATTTTAACGCCGCAGGCTCTGACCCCAAAGGCAAGCTCGGAGAGCGCCATGATCCAGAAACTCACCTGATTCCCCTTGTCCTTCAAGCTGCAAGCGGGCAGCGAGACAATATCAAAATCTTCGGTACGGATTACCCAACGCCTGATGGCACCTGTATCCGCGATTATATTCATGTTTGTGATCTGGCGGACGCCCATATACGGGCGCTAGATCACCTTTTTGGCATGGAGCCCGCCAAACAAGGCTTTTATGATGCCTACAACTTGGGCACCGGGAGTGGTTTTTCTGTACGGGAGGTTATCGAGGCAGCGCGCCGTGTTACAGGCATTGATTTCACCGCAGTTGAAGAGCCTCGCCGAGCAGGTGACCCTGCTACACTTGTTGCTAACCCAGCAAAAGCTAAACTAGCGTTCGGCTGGGAGCCTAAATACCCCAAACTTGAGGATATGGTTGCGCACGCATGGCAATTTTTACAAAATCAGTAACCAACTACCGCTAATCTTTTGCACAGAATAGCTCTCAAATATTTTGCCTTTATGAGCGCAGGTACCTATTTTGCAAAAAACTAAACACTCTGGGCCGAAGTTTGATAGTTTGGCTCAATCGTTTCAGCAGCCGAATCAAAGGGATGGCTCACCGCCATACACACTATGCAGGTTTTGGTAACATCCCCTATTCCATCACATCCGCAAAACCATGGAAATCGCGCGCGCGTTTATTCGCTCTGCCGCACCTTGCAAAAGCGCGGCTATAGCATTCATTTTGTGTATGGCGGCTTAGAAGGGCTGACGGACACCCAAGAACTAGCGATGCGTGAGGCATGGGAACATGTTTATATTCTTCCCCATGACCCCGCACCCCGTAAACAATCGAAACGCAGTCACCATCTCATTGACGATTGGTATGTGCCCGCAGTTACCGACATTACGCAGCGTATTTTGAATATCTGGAATATCAGTCACTGCCTTGCTAATTATGTTTGGTTCAGCCGCTGGCTAGAGGATGTGCCTACAGGTATTCCCAAATACCTTGACACACACGATATGTTTGCCAACAGAAACAAGAACCTGAAACGTGACGGCATGAAAGCCAGTTGGTATTCCACCACCCGCGCTGAAGAGAAAAAAGCACTCGACCGCGCTGATGTTGTGCTCGCGATCCAATCAAGCGAGGCAGAGACTTTTCGCCGCGCAACCGATTCGGATGTTGAGACCCTCGGTCATTATGTACCACCGCATTTTCTGGACACTGTAGCTCGCAAAAAAAATGACAAGATCAAGGTTGGTTATCTGGCTAGCAACAACCCTATCAACCAACACTCTTTGCATAAATTTACGCAAGAATTGAAAAGGTTTCCCAGCCTCCATGACAAGGTTTCTTTTCAACTAGCCGGCGCGATTTGCAGCAGCGGTGTTGCAGCAGACTGCCCTTTCGAAAAACTTGGTTTTGTTGAGAATATCGACGATTTTTACAAAGATATGGACATAATTCTCAACCCCAACATTGGCGGTACCGGACTAAAAATTAAGTCTGTGGAAGCCCTTAGCTTCGGCAAGCCCCTGATTGCTACAGTTGACGCCATGGTTGGCATTGAAACACCCGAGCCACAACACCAGCATAAAACACTTAAGTCTATGTGCGAAGGCCTGCTTGCACTGGCTGCCGACCCTGATTCAATTGGTAGGCTTGGCACAAATGGCCGTGCGATTTTCACAGCATATAGTACAGCACAGCAATCAGCACTTGATAAGCTTTTCCCTGAAAGCAAACTCCATGGCTGAACAACATAAATTACTAGTCATTGGCCCAGCTAGTCCTTCCCGAGCTATCGCCGCAGGCATTTGCACGCAAGCCGCGCTATATTTCAGCTCTCAAATTGCCGTAACGCTTGTGATAAGTGACTATGCGCCACCGGCTACGGGCTTCCCTGATAGTATTTCTGTGATTCGAGAGCGTGACTTGAGGCAACAGGCCGAAGTATACCTCAATGCCAAACGGCTCTATATCCTTGATGATAACTATGAAAGCCTCTTTGCCCTGACCCTACTTCAGGAAGCGCCAGGCCCTTGGATTACCGCAGCTCCAACACTGCACAATCTTATTCATATGCGCCATAAAAAAGACAAGGCCTACCCAGGAAACTATTTTGCCTATATGGAAAAATCTCTCGGGACACAGGGTTGGCATATTGCCCATTCTCTATCTGGTGGAACCAGGGTTTCAGATATAATCTCTTCTGAGATTACCAGCTTTGACGAGGTAACCAACCTTGGGCCACAAATTGCGCCAGCAGGTGATGGTTTGTCCCTGCCCTTAGCCCCCTCTATTTCCACAAAAGTCATGGAAATTGATGATTGTTTCGATATTGTAACGGTTGGCGAAAGCATTGCAGATGAAGCAATCAATATACTCGTAGCACTCGGTAAAAAGATTAAACTTCATGCCCTAACTGGCAGCGAACCCAACCTTGCGGCGCACCTACTGGCTGCTGATGCTGTCTGCTTGCTCGACAAAACCCATAGACTAGCGCCGGCCGCGCTTTCGCTCGCACTTGATGCGGGCAAAGTCATATTAACCGCCAGCCAGCCGTGGGTAAGGCATCTACCATCTGGTACTAGGCTAAACATTGCCCACAGCCATGCACTGCACCAACTTGTAGCCGCTATAGCTTCACTCATTGGGCAGAGCACAGTGCGGCCTTGGCTAGAAGAAAACACAAAAAAGCACTATCAAACACTCAACACACAAGCGCAGTATTCTGACATTGCGCAGCAGATCTTGTCGGCCCCGACAACACCGCTAAATCTATCAGCCCCTAAAACCTTAACGCCTGAACATGTTCGCCAAAAAGAGACCGAGCCAACCAACGCAGCCAGGCCCGACCTTATACTAGACGGCCAGAAAAAGCCTTATGCACTAGTCGGTGCTGTACCGGCACAAGCCCTTGTGACCCAGCTATTCCCTCATATTGATTGGGATAAAAGCCCCCGCTTTGCAACACCTGATCTTGCGGCAGTTCTTTGTCAAGCAACAGGAAAAACAGCGCCCGTCGTTCTGTCACTACTCGGCTTTGAGAGCTTACTGATTAACTCAAACATCTCGAAAAGCCCTCCTAACAATACTCAGCACATGCCTAAGGCCTATACTTGGCCCGAAGTTCAAGGTCGCCTTAAAGAAATTGATAGCGCCATCACCTTTGACTGCGACATTTCAGAGCTTCCAAAGGCTCGTGCCTTAACACCAAACGACGCAAATATTCCGGGCGGCCTAGCCATTGATTTCTCTCCTGACGTTCATGAAGATATTAACCGACAATCCCCAAGTGGTTTCCTTGAAAAATCTGGTACTTACTGGCAGCTAAATAAAATTGAACACCACATCGATTGTTTACTCATCTCTGGTGTGCCCGGCGGCTATAAACTCTCTATAGGGTCCCAAACGGCCACCAGTGCACCAGATGAAGCCGTTGCATTTATGGTCACAGATGATCAATCCAGCAATTTATTGACCACTGAGGATCCAGCTGGCGTAAAAACCGATGCACACGGGGTTATTCAGTTTTCATTGTCAGCTGTGCATCCTGTTAACCATTACCCGCTAACGTTCAAACAGTTGCTAGAAACCCTTGCTCGCACACCGCTATATCTGGAATGGTGCTCACATGGCTAAAAATACAAATAATGCTGGCGGCAACGTCTTATCTTTCAAAACTCCAGAACCTCGCTTCCCCAAAGCAGCAGTCGACTTTGTTGATGCACTGCTGACCGTACAGCGAGACCGATTCGAAGCAGAAATAGCTGCAAGTGAAACACTTTGCACTAGCAGCCTTCCTGCTCAAGCAACTTCGGTACATATTCTAGCTGAATCAGACGAATTTGTTGGCGCTGGTTGGAGTACACTGGGCACGCGCCGCGACGGCACAGCTTTTCGGTGGATGGGCCGCGTTGGTTCTTTACTTTTGCCCGTTGACCTCTCTGAACCGAGGGAGTTTTCTATTAAAGGATGCGGCTTCACTAAACGCCGCTTTCTGAAAGAAACCACCCTCTGGATTGATGAGCAAGAGGTGACCTTCAATTTATCACGGCGGGGTTTCAACCGCTGGACATACTCAGGCATACTGCCTGTCATGGCCCCAAGGCCTTATTATCTTCTTAGGCTACAGTCACCAGGCATAGCGCCACTTGCAGAGGGCATTGACGCATACCTAAGCCTTGCGGTTAGTGAAGTAAGAATAAAAGGCTAGCACCATTTAGTCGCAACAAAAATGCCTACTTTTTTAGCAAAAATTCTGCATCAGAAACAAACGATCCATGCTCGTTCACCTTAAGACCGAGCCGATCAATAAGCACCTGCTTATAAGTTATCGCGCTTGCTTGCAGGTTTGGTCTTTTTCTATATGGCTTTGCATACTCAGGCCATACAGGGTCACTTAAAGCAGACTGCCCCAAATATACAGCGACAGCTTCCATAACTTCGATGGGACTTTCGATTGTTTCCTCAAGTGTCAAATACTTGAATTTGGTTAACTTGGTCAGCACCGGCTCAAGAGCTGCTTCCATCCTGAGCGTATCAGCCAAATAAGTATCTAGTTTTTGGGTAGTAGGAACAGGATCGTCAATTCTAGGCTGCGCCAAATGACCCTGCGCCCAATAAGAACGCCCTAACTCCCCTTCCATCTGAGCCAGCAAAGATACTTGGCTGGACTTATCTCTGCGGGAATAATAAATCACCTGCGTACCGCTCGCTTCAATAAGCCAAACAAGACGTTCAAAACTCAGGCCAGCGTGCGCCATCAAACTCTGCAACACGTCAGTATAGAGGACCATTTGCAATTGGTCTTCGCCGTGCTTGCAGTTTATACCCGCTAGGAAGCGTACGAGAGAAAAATCCTCCTGCATCACAGCCCAACTAGCGGCTGTCCTGTTCAAATATTCACGAGCATTACAAACCCCGTTTCGCCGTAACATTTCGGCAAAATACTCGGCATCACTACCCGGCGTTGCGATAATAAGTACAGGGTCTTTCTTAGCTGGCTTTTTACCACCAAGTTGCCACTCAAAATATCCACCGCCGCCGATACTAACACCCGCCAAATCATACGTAGCCGACAATACCTGTACATGCGGGAAAGTCTTTGCAGCATGCATCACCAACGTGCGTTCGCCCACACGGCATAAAAACACTAATTTGCTGACGTTGTCCTGCATCTGACTAGCATATGTGTCTGGGGTCGCGATAAGGCATTTTAAAGGGCCATATTTGCCCTGCAAAGCAACACCAATATCTGCGTCAGTTACCAGCATAACATCAGGCAAAAGCGCTGAAAGCGCCTCTGGCCAACGCCATTCCTCCAAGCGATACAGGAAAGTATCAAGTGTACTATTCTTTGCCATTGTACCAACCATGCCCATCAACCATGCCCCGGAGTTACTTCCACGACCTGTGAAACATCCATATCATCGCAGGCACCGCAAATACTAGCCGGAGCAACAAAGGGGCGGCTTTTTTGTGGAAAGGCTACATAAAGTGGCTGCTCAGATTTATGCCAATTTTGGAAAGCCTGCATATAATCCGCCCTATTACCTGACAAGGACCGCGTTATAGCCAAGCCCTCGGTGCGCCATTCAAAACCGCCTTGTTCGCCGCGAGTGAGCGACTGATCCCGGAGCAACCCTGTATAGAGAACATGACGCATATTACGCAGCCGGTTGTGCCCCAAAAGCTTTGTAATACGCATTTTATACTCCGTGTCCGCCGCGATGCGCACAGTATCAAAATAGCCCACTTTGTTCAGCACTATCTCCCGCCTGATCATCATACTGATAACGGACGTACGCGACACAGCGCCGTCAATCGTTAACAACTGGCCCTCTGGGTTAACCCGCTGCCAACGACACGTAACCGCATCACAGCCCCGCTTACCATCCAGCATCGCACCCACCTGCATTTGAAGGCGCATAGGGTCTGAAACGTCATCGCTGTCATGAAAAGCAACAAACTCGCCGTCAGCTTTACTAAGACACCAGTTTTTAGACCAATAGGTGCCGTGGTTAACCGGTGAGTGAAACACCCTCATACGTGCATCGGTTGCAGCTAATTTCTTCAGTACAGCAAGCGTATCATCTGAACTCGCATCATCCATGACCATTAATTCCAAGTCTGAATGGCTTTGTGCCAAAACAGACTGAACCGCTTCAGCCACCAGCCCACCTGTATTATAGGCTGTCATGATAACCGTAATTTTACGGTGACTATTTGCAGCGCCGAGCGCGGTATAACGTTCTGTTTGTTTCTGGAAGGCCCGCTGTCCTAACCACCTAAGCACGCCATGCTGAGAATCCAGACAATAAGCGACTGGATCCTCGTAAAGTTTGCGTAACTTGCTATTCACTTCAAGCCCCTAAGTCAGAGCCCAAATCAGAGCCGCAGCACAACACCTGCAGATAAAGCAAGCTGATAGAAGATATTGATAATATCTGATGCAATTTGAACATGCTTGGTTTGCACACGTGGCAATACAAAAATTTCATCGCCAGCATTCACATGCACCTTACGGCTTTTGATGTCACCCGTTTTCACCTTAGTGAAGGAACCATCACGGTGCAGCAACAAGATATTCACTGTACTTTTGCTCTGTGCAAATCCACCTGACTGGTCAATATAGCCGGCCACTGTTTGGCCTTCGCGGTATGCCATCGCGCTTGGGAACAAGACATCGCCGTGCACCATCACAAGGTTACTAACCCGTGGGATACGCACAACATCACCAGATTCTAGCAGAATATTGTCTCGCGTACTTGATCCTGCCAGTGACACCATGCCAAGCGGCTCTATTTTCTCTGCGCGTGCAACCCAGCGCAAGATAAGATCAGCCTCTCGCTCACGCAGTTCAGCTTCTTTCGCTGTATTTGAACGAGCGGTTAGTACACTGCTTTCTAACGCGCGCAGCTGTGCATGTAGCATTTCTTTCTGCCGCGCTTGTACGCTTTTGCGCATTAACTGGATGGCACCGACTTGCGCATTTTCGCCAAAACTGATTTGTGACAACAAATCCCCGAGCCGTGCGCCGTATGGCAATACAAATTCCTGGCTACTGTTATGCTCGCCTTCAACACGAACACTGATGCTGCCCTTGTTTTTGTCAGACATCACATCAATCACGTCACCCGGCGCAATTTCCATCGCTGCGGCCTGATCAATTGAAAAATACTCAACCTCAGTTCTAACGCGGTTATTACGGCTAATGCGGACATGGGTCGCTTGTGGTTGCGGCCTTGCCATCTCAAGCAAATCGGCAACTTTAATAGACGTACCATCAAATTCAAAAAGGCTCTCGTTTTGAACTTCCCCGAAAACCCCTACTTGTGAAAGCACAGGTGCCACGATGATAGTATCACCGTCACGAAGTTGGAACACCGGCAAACTACCTGAGAGGATGAAATCATAGAGATTTACCCGCTTATGTTCCTTACCCCCACGCAGAACGCGAACATTAAGGAAAGAGCCACGTGCTGGATCGATCCCACCAGCCTGATCAAGGAAAAACAATACTGAATCCGACGAATGCCCAGCAAACAACCCAGGCTGTTTCACAAAGCCTGTGACAAAAATCTTCACAGGCTCCGCGCCGCCGAGGCTAGCGTAAACACCAACGTTCGTGCGGAAAACCTTTTTCACAGAGTCACTGACAAAAGCATTTAAATCGCTGTTTCTCACGCCCAAAACTTTAACCGGCCCAACTTTGGGTACAAAAATATTACCCTGCGGGTCCACGGATAAGGTACCTGTAAAGTCAAAGCCACCCCATAGTTTCAGGCTGATGGTATCCCCTACCGAAACAACATAATCTGGATTAAATCCGACAAAAGACTGGTTTGCAAACTCCCCACCAAATATCCAGCTACCGAAGGCTTGCTTGTCATCAATCGTTTCAACAACCTCTTCCGGGGCCGTCGCACCTTCCTGCTGTATGGCTGTTGCCTGCGCCAACGCAGAAGCACTAAAACCGATCGACAGTAAGAGGGTCATAAGGCTCATCATAGCCACTGTATATTTTTTCGCCCAAGCGATATTGCTCGCAAAGCTGAGACTAAACATCGCGGTGCTCCCGAATAGTTGCGAGGATCATGGTGACAATTCCGTATAGAAGTGTAAGCCCAATGAAAAGACTAACGAGATCATAAAGCTTGCGCGGGTAGGCCGCGTCATCAGGCAATGTCGGTGACTGGATAACAACCAAATGCTTTAACTTATGATAGCTATCAACCCGAGCACGCTCCAGCGCTACAATCGTTGTTTTATAAAGGTCTGTTGCAAACTGCAGTTCCATCTCAAGTGTTTGATACTCTGCGTTCACATCATTCAAAGAAACATTGCCAATGCTAGCGAGTTTTTCTTTTTCAAGAACTAGCTGGTTGGCAAGAGCGCCGATTCTATTCCTAACAGTCGTGAGTTCCGCCGCACCCTCATTAAGGTAACTAGCCAGGGTTTTTTCCTCTGTCCGCAAGCGCACGAGGTCACTTTCCATCTCATTGACAAGTGCTTGACGGGCAATACCCGAGACTTCAGCGCTCAATACACCATTTTCATTCTGGAAATTCAGCAATTGCGTCCGAGCAGTATCTAACACGCGGCGTGCGCGCTCCATTTCATGTTCAACAAAGGCTATTTCTTCTTTAGCAATACTTTGCCCAACGCTATTAACAAAGTCGTCAGAAGCCGCAATCACTTCTTTCACAAATGCGAGCGAGAACTCCGGCGTATAGCCTTGCCCGCGAAACGTAATAATCCCGGAGTCCGGGTTCACTTTCACAGACAGTTTGTCTTTAAAGTAGTTCAAGCGCTCTTCTTCAGTGGCATCTTTTGGTAAACGAGATAAAAAGTCACCGCCATCACTCGAAAAATGCTCGCTGAACTGAACCTTTTCTTCAACCCTGCGTAAAATATCCCCGGACTGGGCGTAAACTGATAGCAATAGGGCGTCTTGTGTTTCACCCTTTGCACCAGACAGAAGCTGCAATTGCGGCATTGCTCCAGCCTGACTTTCTGTAGATTTCACATAAACATGCGCAACAGTCACAAACCGGTCGCTTGCAATAAACATATAATAGAGGGCGGCCACAGCTACGGCAACCAACACCCATTTATAGCTGCTGAAGCTGAGCGTAGCCGAACGCACGTCCTGAATGAGAGGGCCTTTCTCTCCGCGCTTCGCGACAGCTTTCCTAAGTTTCGATAGTATTTTATCCATGCGCTACAAATAGGCTTTCATTAGATGTTTCTGTATCGATATAGGGCAGTTTCAACACTTTCGTAGAATTCCGCTCTGCCATATGCAAGTAAAATAGCTGCATTACACTGCTCTTTCAGCGTCCTTTCGTCATGACTTACCATAATGATATTCGAACTATCGCGCTTCTCATGCAGGGCTTGGCTACACTTACGTTTGAAAGCTGCATCACCCACAGCCGTGATTTCATCGATTAAATATGTATCGAAATCAAAGCCCATTGAAACTGCAAACGAATATTTTGACTTCATGCCCGAGGAGTAACTCCCAACCGGCAGTTCGAAGTTACGGCCCAGCTCGGAAAAATCCTTTACATACTCTTCAATATCTTTGGTTTCCCGTACACCGTGGATGCGGCAAACAAACCTGACATTCTCCCGGCCAGTCATTTTAGGTTGGAAGCCGCTGGAAAGTGCAAGTGGCCAACTGATAAAGCGATCAGAATGAATGCGCCCAAAGGACGGAAAATCAATACCACCAAGCATACGCAGTAACGTTGACTTGCCTGCACCATTCGCTCCAACAAGGGCAATATCCCGGTCGTCCGGCAAGGCAAAATCCAGGTTCTTCAGCACATACTTTGGCCCAAATCTTGTAGGGTAATATTTATACACACCATCTAGCCGGATCATGTTGCCACCATTCTCTGCCATCGTAGACGGTAAGCCGCAACCGCAAGTGCCGTAGTTACCAAAATCCAAGCAAACAAATATCTCTGATCCGCAACCGGGCTCGTATAGATAGGCAACCAAGCTTCACGGATCAGCTCGTTGGCGTGCACAATAGGGTTAAACTTAAACACGCCGTGCAGCTTGTAAGGGATAACTGACATCGGAAAAATAACCGCCGATAAAAACAGTAACGGCATTGTTAATATATTGATAAATGTATCAACCTCGCGGGCTATATCAGCCACTACGCAGGCCAAAATACCAAACGCTGTGGCGAAAAGCCAAAGTTGGGTTGCGTAAAACAGAACCATCAATGGGTCACGCGGGATAGCGTCAAAGCCTAGCCACATCAGGCCAAGTATCAGCACAACCGCCGACACCAAAAAGACAGCCCCCTCGACTACAGAGCGTGCAAGAAAAACGTCAAATAAGCGTACTTGCCGAAACCCAAGTATACCCATAGCGCCGCCCAGCGCACCCATGTTGCGTTTCATTGTTGCTTGCCACAGCATACGAAAAGGCAGATAGCCTGCGAGAATGAAAACAGCTGGTTCACTGTACCCAAAGGCACCCGCACCGCGAAGACCAAATAGGGTCATGAAAACTCCGATCATCACGATCGGTTCCAGCAAAATCCAAATATTACCAAAGGTATAGTTTTTAAAACGCGCGTTCATTTCCCGCAAAAAAATTGCGAAAATCACATCACGCTGAATAGAAAAGGCCGATCTCGCTTGCATTTAATGCACCTTTAGAGTCCGGCGATCCGAACGGTCAGTTAAATGTCATCATGCTTATAGATACCGGCATAACGGCCGTCGGTTTCTACAGCAACAAGAAACTTAACTTCATCCGCCCGCATAAGGGTTTCTGCCTCGTCCACAATTACGTCGCGGCAAATAACGGAGAAATCTTTACTCATACACTGGTAGGCCGACACTTCGCGTACACGACGTGTCACCCGAAGCGCAACACCAAGCTGCCCTTTGGTCACAACACCAATTGGTTTATTGTCAGGGTCAACCACAACAGCAACGCCTGCCGCTGCGCCGGCCATCTCAGCTGCCAGCTCAAGCAACACCATATCAGGCGACACAACTGGTACATGCGTTGAGTGCATCACATCATCAACCCGCGTCAACAAACGGCGCCCAAGTGACCCACCAGGGTGATATCGTGCAAAATCCTTTGCATGAAAATCACGTAAACTCATTAGCGAAATTGCAAGCGCATCACCAATCGCAACTGTAAGTACGATAGAGGTTGTTGGCACCAGATTATTTGGGCAAACCTCTTCCGCAATAGGTATTTCAAGTACCACATCAGCAGCACGCCCAAGCGTGGAAGCCTTCGCGCCAGTGATCGCAATCACTTTATTGCCAAAGGCTTTCAGGGATGGAAGTAACTGACATAATTCTTGCGTTTCACCCGAATAGGAAATCAACAACAGTGTATCTCCGGGTGTAACCATACCCAAATCACCGTGTGATGCTTCTGCTGGATGTAAGAAAAAGGAAGGTGTACCAGTAGATGCTAACGTCGCAGAAATTTTCCGCGCCACATGGCCTGATTTACCCATACCGATAACAATAAGATGACCAGTGGTCTTAAGCGCAAGCATGATAGCTTCGCGAAAAGCACCTTCATCATATGTTTGGGAAAGTCGTTCCAGTGCCTGACCTTGCTTCAGGAAACTGGCACCAATATCTTCCAGTGTTTGACCAAGGTCAGCCTTCAGGCTGCTCGGGAGTTCAAGGACATTCTCGGATGCCGTACCCTTGCCCACTGAATTACTCATATATATTCCCCCCAACTTGGTATTATATATTTGAAGTACTAAAACACTGATAAATATATATTTTTTTCGCTATCCTTGCATTCACAAAGAAAGAACGAAAAAAATTTGCGGCACGCTATCACACGTGTAACGATATCTCAACAAATCTGTCAAAATTATTGCAAATTCACATGCTTTAAACTGGAGCAGCCTCCTTTAGACTACTAACCAATCTGCTATTAGTACCTCACTCTAGCTCTATCATATAGGGCCCATTTCATTTAAGCGGTAACCCTTTGACAGAACTTGCATATTAGACATACTCCGCATGCATGAACTCAAGATTAACAAACTCTAAACGCCCATATACAAAAGATTTGAAAGGTTTTTTTACATTTGATAGTAGGGTCATGATCTTAGTGATACTAACCTGCACCCTTTATTAATCGGTTTGTCCCGGAACTGGAAAATTACATGCCTACTCTAGCCGGTAAAAGAAAACCGTCCTTCTTGTTCCTGCAAGGCCTTGCGTCTCCCTTTATGAGTATTTTAGGGAATAAGCTCAACGATGCTGGTGCCAATGTTCATAGGGTAAATTTTTGCGGTGGTGATTGGTGGTTTGGTCGCGGCAGCAACAATACAATCGGACAAACTAATTTTCGCGGCAAACACGCTGCGCTTGCTGACACATATAAACAACTGATCAAAGAGCACGCTGTAACCACGGTGGTTCTATTTGGTGACTGCCGCCCCATTCACAAAATTGCAGCAACCGTTGCTGCCGCAGAAGGCGTAGATATACTCGTTTTTGAAGAGGGGTACACTCGCCCTGGCTGGATTACCTGCGAGCTTGGCGGCACCAATGATAAATCAAGCTTACCCCGGACCAAAGAAACCATCACAAAACGTGCCGCACAAATTAATCCTAGCAATGTTACAAACCCATTGTTACCAAATCCAATGCCACCACGTGTGAAAATGGATATGCAGTTTCATGCCGCTAATATAAGTAGCTTCTGGTATTTTCGGCATTACCAAACCCACCGTCCAGAAAAAGTATCAGCAGAACTCAGAGGTTGGATATCTCGTTTTTGGCGAAAACGAAAATTCAGCACCGAGAATGAAGCCCTTATCAAGCTCTATGAAACCACAAAGGAGCGCTTCTTCCTTGTTCCCCTTCAATTAACAAGTGACTTCCAGATAAGGGAACATTCAGATTATGACGGCGTGCCTGACTTTATCGGTGAGGTAATTGCTTCTTTCGCAAAAAACGCCAAACCGCAAGATCGCCTACTGATTAAGAGCCACCCGCTTGACAACGGCATGATTGATTACCGGTCCCTTATCGGCACCAGCACAGCAATTCATGGAATCGATGACCGCGTGGCCTATATTGAAGGTGGTGACTTGGAAGTCCTACTGAATGCCACAAAAGGCGTAATCCTCATAAATAGCACGGTCGGCTTCGCCACACTCAAAAAAGGCAAACCCATGAAAGTTATGGGCCGCGCACTTTATGACTCGGCTGGCCTTACCCATCAGGGTTCCCTTGATAGTTTTTGGAAAAAACCAACTAATCCGGAAGATAAAATCGTACAAGACTTTCTAAAAGTGGTACGTCATGATACCCAGATTTATGGTGACTTTTTCACCAATGTTGGTATGGAACTGGCAGCTGATGCAGCCACAGCCCGACTAATGGCCAACCCAACCCAACCCAAGACCTCATTGGCAGAAAGCAAATAAACCCCGTGATTATAACCGCCATCACCGCCATCATTCTTCTGCCATTCATGGCAGAGTGGTTTGCTGCTAACATGCCTGCCACGACATCCGGCGCGGTAAAAAGGTCTACGGCGTTCTATATACTCACCCCCCTTATAGGCGCTATTATTTATTGTGGTTTTGCCGCTTTAACTGGCCGTCCCTTTCTAGCCCTTGCTGGCTCCTTGTTATTTTTTGGTGGCCTAACCGCGATCTCAAACACGAAGTATAAAGTACTGCGCGACCCGTTTAACACCCATGACTTTGACAACTTGCGCAATCTGTATATCTACCCAGAATTTTATATTTCTTATGTAGGGTGGCCTGTTTTAATCGGTATAATAAGTCTCTTTACGGTGGGCGTTGGCTTCAGCCTATATGCGGAAGCGCCGTTTACTTTTTACGGCCTATTCCCGCCCTATACCGGCTGGGCCATTGTCTTTGTTGCATGGTTTGTATTTTTACAGGTTGCCCGCCGCCTTGTTACCTACTTTTTCAATGAAACCACTGCAGAAAAATATGGTGTAACGCTTGATTTACAAACAGATGTGGCGCGGTTTGGATTGTTCCCCACAGTATTGCTTTACCGGCTACTTCTAAAAGCAAAAATTGACAAAAAAGACTTGCGAGAGCAGCCTTTAGGCGCCTCCATTACCGCTGAAAAACCAAGCGACATTATTGCCATTCAGGGCGAGAGCTATTTCGACATTGAGCGACTGTTTAAAAAGGTGCCTGATGGTGAAACGCTAACTTGGAATTCTGTGCGAAATCTTGAAGCCTGCGGTGTGCATACCGGCCAAATAGCTGTCCCATGCTGGGGGGCTTACACAATGCAAACAGAGTTTAGCTTTCTAAGCGGCATAGAAAACACACAGCTCGGCATCGATAGCATTAACCCCTATATGCGCTTCTCGCAGCAGCCAGTTAACACCATTGCACGCGCCCTAAGGGATGTCGGCTACCGCACTATATGCATCCACCCGGCGAAGAAGGAATTCTTCCGTCGCTCTGATGTGATGCCAAACCTTGGCTTCGAAGAATTTATCGGCCTCGAAGAGTTTGCTAAGGCCCCAATATACGGAAAGTATATAAGTGACGCCGCGCTCGCACAAAAAATAGAAGAGCTTATTGCTGAACACCACAAAGACAGTGAAAAGCCACTGTTCATTTTTGCCATCACCATTGAAAGCCACGGCCCGTGGGAACCAGGCAGGCTTGCGCGACATATGGATGAGAAAATGCTCATCAAAGCCAATCAAATTGGTGACCATGAATTTGCTCTTTACCAACGACATATGGAAAACTTGTTAAAGCTATATCGGCGCTTGAGTGTCGATAGCAAAAGCACGCGGCCACGCACTGTTGCAATGTACGGCGACCATATGCCTGCTCTCGGTGATTTATTTGACCAACATGGGTTTAACGATACAGATGTGGATTACCTCGTCTGGAACAGTGAAAAAACACCAGCATCAATGAGCGACATGAGCATTGAAAACTTTGGTGCCTATGTACTGACTGAAGCGGGTATTACCCTGAAGTCTTGATCAACCTTCAATCTTATAGCTGTAAACACCCTTACCAAGCCGTTGGTATATTGGCATCTTGCGTGCTTCAATCTTTTTAGAAACTTCTTCCGTTGGAATATAAAGACCGCTCTCATAAGAAAAAAAACCGCGCAGCGGAATAAGCACACCTGACGGGTAGACCCGCACATCCTTCGGATACAAATCTATAATAACATAAGGCCACTTTTCCTGAGGCAAACTGCCCCTACTCTCGCTCTGGCGGAGCTGGTTTGCGGCTTTGGCAATCAATTTCAAGGCAACAAATTCATCCGCTTTATAATGCCGGGGGTAAACAACAACGTACAGCCCCACAGCTGCAATCACCGCCACCAAAACCAGCCCGGCCAAACCACGCATAATAATATTTTTCATCTATCGCCTCTTGGATAAAACCTGAGGCCCCTTAAGCCATCAATTGTTTTCCGGAAAATTAACTCTTCGTATGTACCATGCCTTTGTGCCGACCTCCAAGGCCCTGCAATTGACTTGGACTAAAATATGCGCCGCCCATGTTCTATCACGAATTTAGCCGTATCTCTGTGCTTCATCCTCGCGTGTGTCTCTGGCTTCGCCCCAACAAACAGTGACCCTTTAAAAATCTCTATTGGCACTATTCCCTTCGTTTTACATGAACGCAAACCCGGACCGCACAACGAAGTGTTTCAGTCGGTCATTCTGGAATCCGTACTCCCAACCTATAAAATTAATATGGTGCCCCATTATCGAGCCAATCGGGATTTTCTATCAAGGCAATCAGATTGCCTTTATATCACCGTAGATGACCCGCCATTATACCCTGATGGCTCAAATGCTCAGCCCCTACTCCCAAGTGCGGCAGGCTATAATGACAGCATCCGCTTTTCACAGTCCATCAACCAGATCAAGCTGCATACCTATTCCCGTGAGGGTGAGCCCATCATACATTCCTATGATGATATGGAAGGTCAAGTGATTATTGGTGTTCGTACACAGCTCACAAATATTCAGGACAGATTACGGCGACACGGTGCTATCATCTTATATATTGAGGATTACACCAAAGGCTTTCAATTATTAGACAGGGGACGCGCTGACGCGATCATCAGCTATTCTATGGACGTGCAAGTTATGCTGGAAGCTGAGCGCGCTGAAGTTGGTTTATCATCGCCCCCTCTTCGTCGCCGATATTCATATGATAAAGATTTTGCAATTCGTTCCGTCAATGAAATTGCCGCCTGCTGGCGCAGCCCAGAAGCTGATCGCTTCATTGATCGCATCAACACTCAAATCAATCTTCTGCGAAACAACGGCAATCTAGACACTATTTTTGCAGACTACCAGTAAACCCTTGCCCATAGATCCACCCACGCCTTCCAAAGCAATTACACACCCTCGCGGCACCTTCCTCACAAAAAACCGACAACCTCCCCTAGCTAAAATCAAAACATGCGCTAATATCATTTGATAATGGGAGGGATTAATGAAGAAATTAATTAAAGCGCTAGGGGCTGTCTGTATGCTTCTGGCTTTACCAGCTGCTGAAGCAGCTGACAAAAAGGCGCTAGTTGGCGGCACACTTATTGACGGCTTGGGCGGCACGCCGCTCCAGAACAGTGTTGTTTTAATTGATGGTGACCGTATCGAGCAGGTCGGCACTGTCGGCACACTGCCTGTACCTGAGGGCTATGATGTAATTTCCACAGAGGCAATGACAGTTCTGCCCGGCCTATGGGACATGCATGTACACCTTATGCTCAATGGTCACTCAGATTACGGCCACTGGCATCAAGCATACAAAGACCGGTTTGCGAGCGAGATCATGCCTGCCTCAGCAGTGCAGCTACTCTTGGCTGGCGTCACGAGTGCGCGGGACCTTGGTGCACCACTTGAAGATAGCATCAGTGTGCGTGACCGTATCAACAACGGCGAAATACCCGGTCCTAACATGTTTATGTCTGGCCCGTTCATTCAGCACAAAGCTTACCCAAACACAGAGTTTTACCGCTGGGGTGTAGATAACCCAGAAGATGGCCGCGCCAAAATACGCAAGCTCCACGCAGCAGGCGTTGATGTGATCAAGCTCATCGACCAAGATGAAATGACGCTTGAAGAAGCAACAGCAGTTGTGGACGAAGCCCATAAGCTCGGCTTAAAAGTTATTGGCCATTCACACCGCCCGGATGAAATTCGCCGCGGCCTAGCAATTGGTGTTGATAACTTTGAGCACACTGGCTTAACCACAGCACCAGAATACCCAGAAGATATCGTTAAACTACTCGCCGAACGCACAGCAACTGGGCGTATCCGGGGCGGACCACTTTACTGGACACCAACGGTGGAAGGTCTTTGGAACTTTGAAGAACTACGCGACAACCCAGAACAACTTGATACAAGCTGTTGGCACCGGGGCCTAAAGCCCGACACCATTGCTGATATCGAAGCTTCCATCCAAAACCCCGGGCAACTGGATTATTACCAGCTAACACCTAAGCGCAAAAGTACCCTGAAGAAGAAGATCGCACAGCTGCGGAACGCTGGCGTTGTTTTCATGACAGGTACCGACAGCGGCATCCCTATGAAGTTCCAGTGCCAAAGCACGTGGCATGAACTTGATGTATGGGTGCGCGTGATGGGCATTCCACCAATGGAGGCTATTCAGGCAGCTACATACTGGCCTGCCAAATTCATGAACAAAGAAGCTGACCTAGGTACTGTTCGTGCGGGCCGTAAGGCTGACATTATTGCTGTGAAGGGTGATGCGCTTAAGTACATCAACTTGCTACAAAATGTAGATATGGTGATGAAGGGCGGCACACTTTACAAACAGCACGGCGTACCTATCGAAGAAAACTTAAAATAACCTAAAAAAAGGGCGGTTCCAAGCCGCCCTTTTTCTAACACCCCTTAATGTTACTTCAGCAAAGCGCGCAGGGATTGTTCCGTCATTTCAGAAGTAATGGGGGTAAAACTGCCCCCGGCAATCATACGTTCAAACGTCTGCCATATCTTTTGCTTTAATTCTGGCCGCATCTGTTTGCCAGCAGCGAGAAACGCCTGCATTTTTGTGCCAACACTTAGCACGCGCTTGAACGTGTCTTTGCTGTAGGGTAGATCCCCATAATCAAAAAAGTAAGCGTTCGTCATTGGCTCAGTAAGGAAAAAATCTGCCTTGCCTGTGGCCACCATTTTATATTGCTCAACACTATCTACAAAAGAAATACGGTGGATATTATCCCTCTGAAAACCAAGCGTCTCGAGCATGGTGCACTGAAAGGACTTTAGCGGGCATACGGCCGAATATTTACCAGCACCAAAGTCCTCGCGCTTAATGGGCAGTGGTAAATCTTTGCGGCCATAAAGGAACAGCTGCGTGACACTAAGCGGCACCAGCCACTCATACTGCGCTGCGCGCTCCTCAGAATAGACCACGCTGTATATCAGCGCATTATCCAATCGCTCTGCGCTGTTCATCGCATGCGACCAGGACACCGTCTTTATTTCATAAGACAAACCCGTTTCGCCCATAAGTCGCTGAACAAGGCGCGTAGAAATGCCGTCAATCTCGCCGTTTTCCTTGGTAAAGTTAAACGGCGGATATTCCTCGGTGAATATAACAACATCCTGCGCCCACACAGCAGGCACCCCTGAAAGCAGCGCGAAAAGAAAACTGAAAAAGGCAATAGGTTTCACAAATATTCCCAACAAACCGGATGCCGCACAAGCTACCAAAACACCCGGCACGTTGCACCTTAAAAAGGATGATCGGGGAAAATCTACTTCACTCGCAGTTTAACCACCCGCAACATCCCGCAGGAATACAGGGTAATCAGTCGCGGGCGGCGTTACGCCAGCCTGATAGAACATATCACCCACAAAGCCCCGATGGTAATTGCCGTGGTTCACTATATGCATCAGGATATCTGCGCGTGACATCGCACCTTCGCCGCCGCCAACAAAGGTGAAATTAACAATTTCAGGTAACCGCTCATCACTCAGGCTTTCGGCGTAAACCACATACCAATCATCCATCGCCTGCTGGTGTTGCCATAGCTCAGTGAGCGGCGGGTGGGTTTCCGTGTTCCGCGCCGCATAATTGTGCGCCACGCCCGTCAGGTGCGCCTTAAAGATATTATCCACCACATACACATGGTTAAGTGTACTAACCATGGTGCCAAAGCGTGTGGTACGCACCTTCAAGCTTTCGCTTTCCGGCAGACTGGCAACAACGCCGTACGTAATCCGGTTCTGCCAGCGCTTGAAGTGCATCATTTTTTGGGTGGTATTAAAATTGGGCATACTTACTCATAGAATAACTGGTAATTTCTAATTTAGAGGATACGTTTTTCACAGAAACTAATCAGTGTCCAACATTTGTTCTCCGGTAGCGACCCCAAAAACTTCAACCAATTGCCTCGACAATAAATCTCCTAGAAACTCCTCCAAAACGGAAACATCAACTTCGCCCGTTATCCGTAAAGCCTCATCTGCTGCTTCTAAAGCATTGTAATAGGGCGCACGATGTTCAGAAATCATATCAGGGATGGTCTTATTGCCTGGCAACCAGTATCCTTGTTCATTACATAAAACGACATACGAAATTATTCGCGATGTGCGACCATTTCCATCTGAAAATGGGTGAATCCAATTCAATCGCCACATTGCGTAGGCTGATAGATGTAAAGGGGTTTTCTCTCCTCTGTTCCCGTCAATGTATGTACACATATCTTGGACTAATTCCGAGACATCGAAAGATTCAGGAGGAGTATGCTTACTTTTACCAATTTCTACTGGCGTATTTCGAAAAGTGCCTGCAAAGCGCTCAATACCATCTAAGGCCTGTTTATGCAGCTGCAGAATAAACCGTGGCCTCAGAATGAAGGGTATAGCACCATCACCAAGACCACTTTCCACCATTTCCTTCGCAAGGTCATATTGCAGCAAGACATTCCGAGCTTCCGCCTGAGCTTTTAATTCAGGATTCGAAATAAGCTCAATTGTCTCTGCTTTAGTATGACGATTACGACTGGGATCAAGCATAAGTTTGTTTTAGTTTCTCAGCTTCTTTATCGACAATTTCTCTCGTCACATCTTCATTTTCGATATTAGCATTGCCATAAGCAAAACTTCTGCGCTGTGCTTCTTGGTCTTGTTCACTCATCTCTACACGACGGGCTCTTTCCAGCATTTGCTTTAATTGATCTGTCATGTTGTGCTCCTGTACACTCGTAGTTTGATAGCTAGGCAGTTTGAATCTTGAAAGGGCCGATGTCAATAAACGAAAACTTTTCTATTGAAAAGCTATTTAAATTTCTTTCCGCAAACACCGCAAAACAAAGATAACCAGACGAGTTCACCATCCCTACATACCGTCATACGACGGCATGACCAGCGTATCCATGGCTCAACGTATTATAGACTCGCCGCTCGAGGTGGCGAGTGACGACAGCGGTGGCGGTTAAATTCCACCGCCTGCTGTGAAGCCTTCGGCGCTTAGGTAACCATGCCCTTCTAGGTAGGCGATGATTTTGTCGGCGCAGTCTTCGGCGGACATTTTGTCGGTGTTTACATGAATGTTCGCGCGTTCCGGGGCTTCGTAGGGGCTATCGAAACCAGTGAAGTTTTTAATCTCACCGGCTTTCGCCTTCTTGTACAACCCCTTCGGGTCACGCTCTGCGCACACTTCGATGGGTGTGTCCACATACACTTCGATGAACTCGCCTGCTTCCATCAGGTCATGCACCATACGGCGCTCTGCCCGGAACGGAGAGATAAAGCTGGTTAATACCATCAGGCCAGCGTCAACCATCAGCTTAGACACCTCACCAACACGGCGGATGTTTTCCACGCGGTCAGCGTCCGTAAAACCAAGGTCTTGGTTGAGGCCGTGGCGCACATTGTCACCGTCAAGCGTGTAGGTGTGGCGGCCGCGCACAACAAGGCGCTTTTCTAAAATGTTCGCGATTGTTGACTTGCCGGAACCAGATAGCCCCGTGAACCACAGAACCGCAGGTTTCTGCAGCTTCATGTCGCCGCGTGTTTTCTTGTTCACATCCAGCGCTTGCCAGTGAATGTTGGATGCGCGCCTAAGGGCAAAATCAATCATGCCCACACCCACCGTATTATTGGTGATGCGGTCAATGATGATGAAGCTGCCCATTTCGCGGTTTTCGCCGTAGGGGTCAAACGCGATGCGGCTATCGAGGCCGATGTTACAAACACCGATTTCATTCAGCTCAAGCTGTTTGGCGGCCGTTTTTTCCATCGTGTTGACATTGACCTTATGCTTAAGGTCTGTGATTAAGCCCGGCACCATTTTATTGGCTGTTTTAAACAGATACGGCCTGCCCGGCAGCATGTGCTCGTCTGACATCCAAATGATTTTGGCTTCAAACTGGTCAGCCGCCTCAGGCGGATTGTCTTTGCCCGCGATCACATCGCCGCGGGAGATGTCAATCTCATCCTCAAGGGTAAGGGTCACGGCCTCACCCGCCACCGCCTCACTAAGTTCACCGTCATAGGTTACGATGGACTTGATACGGCTTTCCTGCGCGTTTGGCAGGGCTTTAACCGGGTCACCCACACGGATGGTGCCGCTGGCGATGGTGCCGGAAAAACCACGGAAATCCAGGTTCGGGCGGTTTACCCATTGTACTGGCATACGGAAGTCAGCACCTTGGCGGCTTTCACCAACCGGCACATTCTCCAAATACCCCAACAGTGTCGGGCCACTGTACCAAGGCGTATTATCGCTGGCGTCGATGATATTATCGCCCTTAAGGGCTGACAATGGGATGCTGACAATCTCGCGGAAGCCAAAGTCTTTGGCAAACTCCCGGTATTCAGTCTCGATGTTTTTCACCACATCTTCGCTGTAATCCATCAAGTCCATTTTGTTGACCGCGAGCACGATATTTTTAATGCCCAGCAAGCTTGCAATGAAACTGTGACGGCGTGTTTGCGGGAGCATGCCCTTGCGCGCATCAATCAACAGAATAGCAACATCGGCAGTTGAAGCGCCTGTCGCCATGTTGCGGGTGTATTGCTCGTGCCCCGGCGTGTCGGCAACGATAAATTTGCGCTTGTCAGTACTAAAAAAGCGGTAAGCTACATCAATAGTGATGCCTTGCTCACGCTCAGCAGCAAGGCCGTCGACCAGCAGCGCGAAATCAATTTCTTCGCCCTGCGTACCAACCTTTTTACTGTCGCTTTCTAGCGCGTTGAGCTGATCTTCAAAAATCAGTTTGCTATCATACAGCAAGCGGCCAATCAGTGTTGATTTGCCATCATCTACGCTGCCGCATGTGATGAAACGCAGCATGGATTTCTCTTCCTGCGCCTTCAGGTAGCCTTCGATATCATCTGCAATGAGGTCAGATTGGTGTGACATTAGAAGTATCCCTCTTGCTTCTTTTAGCATTTCCTGAATAACGTCGGTGAGCGTGTCTGCTTCTGATTCCACCGCGCCTGTTAACGGGTAGCAACCAAGCGTGCGGAAACGCACCATTTTCATCTCTGGTGTCTCGCCGTCTTTAAGCGGCATGCGGTCATCATCCACCATAATCAGCTGGCCATCACGCTCCACAACAGGGCGTTCCTTCGAGAGATACAGACCCGGGATCGGAATGTTTTCCAAATGGATATATTGCCAGATATCAAGCTCTGTCCAGTTACTGATTGGAAAAACACGGATGCTTTCGCCAGCGGCCTTACGGGTATTGTAAATGTTCCAAAGTTCGGGGCGCTGGTTCTTTGGGTCCCAGCGGTGATTGGCGCTGCGGAACGAGAATATACGTTCTTTCGCACGGGATTTTTCTTCGTCCCGGCGCGCGCCGCCAAAGGCAGCGTCAAAACCGTATTTATCAAGCGCCTGCTTCAGGCCTGCCGTTTTCATCACATCCGTATGCACAGCTGAGCCGTGCGTGAAGGGGCCAATGCCCTCCTTAACACCGTCTTCGTTCACATGGACGATAAGCTCAAGCCCCAAGTCCTTGACCATTTTGTCACGGAACTCAATCATTTCGCGGAATTTCCACGTGGTATCCACATGCATCACAGGAAACGGGGGTTTCGACGGATAGAAAGCTTTCATCGCCAAATGCAACATCACCGCACTATCTTTACCGACAGAATAGAGCATAACGGGGTTCTCTACCTCAGCAGCAACTTCCCGCATAATCTGGATGCTCTCGGCTTCCAGCTTTTTCAAATGTGTTAGCGTCTTTGTCATCAACCATACCGTTCTTTTGGGCCGCGAAAATGGGTGCACCCAGAAACCCTTACCTCACTCGCTTGTAAAGATGGCATGCGTTTAGCGCAAGATTAACCCCAAAACGAAATTATTTTTTCTTTTTAACGGGAAAAGAGGGTCTATTTCGGAATATTTTTTCATTATAATGTTATTTAATAGAATATCTATTGTAATATGTAATTTTCACGCAACAACAGGCCTGTTGATCTCATCCTGATTGACATGCACCAAAGAAGCGCACGCCACCCAAAAAAGGGAAAGCTAAAATTCAAACGCCGGATTAGGGATATTCCAGTCCGCGCCGTAGCGTGCTTCGCACACTGCCTCAGGGTCAGCGGGCGCGTCAAATATTTCGCCCTTAAACTCTAGTGTACCTGTCGGCAGGAAGATATCGGCGCGCTCCGGCACTATTTTCAGCGCCCTATGCGGCCAGTAAACTTTATTGTCCTTATGGCCAAGCACAAATATATCGATCGTAACCGGCCCCCGGTGACAATGAATAAGCGGTGCAATGGGCGACCCCGGTTGGCACGGTATGCCAGCTTCATTAAATCCAGTAATAAGCCGCTCACATTCTGCCATCAGACCCTCAGGGCCTACGCAGTCAATGATGACAGCCAGGTCCAAATCATCATCATGTGGGATGAAGCCTTTTTCCCGGATCGCCCCAAGCAAAGTGCCATACATGAAGAGCGGCGTATGGCCAGTCGAGCGAACCTTGTCCCTGATTTCAACGAGATGGGCCATCACCTCCTTTTCGGGGCGGTAGGCAACAGGCACTTGCAAGCCGTGTTTGCCTAGCACCAGCGGGGCGGCATAGCGCGTTTGCGGCGGAATGGTTTTCGCGCCTTCAAACACTGCTTTGTTCAGGGCATCCTTATCCCGCACAAGCTTTGCCACAGGCTTCATCATGCGGCGGCGGCGATACTGCGTGAATATTTTCCCGAGCAGGCGCGCATAGCTTGGCGTCCATGCACTGCGTATTAGGTAATCAGCAAGCCGTAATATGTTACAGGCATGGCGGTATGGGGCGCCGTGATCATAAAGAATAGTCCAGTCGCTGTCGCTACTGTCCCGGCCAGAAATTTCAAGAAAGAAGCTATTCCCGGCGTGCTGTTCGTTAATATTCCACACCTTGAGGGATTTAACAGCCTGCACATCCCCCAAATCGACAACACGCGAAAGCACCTGTGTGAAAAGGCCGATGCTGTAAGATTCAGGGAAACGAAAACCCGGTGGCCGGAACTTAAATGCTAACTGGCTTTGGTTGAAACAGATTGGCTCGTCGCGGCCATCAACATAGATTTCCGCGCCGCCCAGACTCGGCGGTATTTCACCATAAACCCGGAAGCGCAATTCCTTAGCCTGCACACCACGCAGAGCCACCTCGAGTGCTTCGGCTGAACTGCTGCCAAAATCCTTCGCGCCGCCTATTGCCGCATAGGTCGCATCCAACATTCGGTCAGCAATATTTTGACGCACTTTCAAAGGAACAGCAAAAGGCTGAGTTTTAGCAGAAGCTGCTTTAAATTTGCCCGTCAGTTTCGCAATATTTTTTTTGATGCCACGGGGCTGCACAGAGACACCGTGATCAACCGCAGCTTCAACTTGAGTTTTAAGGTCACTCAAAACCCCAACAACATTGTCATCAAAGGACTGCAAAGTCTCGCCGTTCAAGCCACTTCTTAGCGCTTGCAGGGACGAAACCGCGCGCTCAATATTGTGTGCTACACTCTCGCGGAAGCCACTATCCCCGGCGGGGTAATAAAGTATCTGTTCGCTGCCATCCGCATGGATGCCTACAATGCGCAGATGCTGTTCATAAATAACCGCCCAATCAACCCTGCGATAAAAATAGAGCCGCCGTACAAAAACATTCTCAGGAAATTCCGCACGCCACCAAGGGCTTTCTTCCTGTTCTGTATGAATATTGTTAGCGAAAAAATTCTCTGAAACACCGGCTGCTGCACCCTCCGTGTGTGGGTGCGCAGTGCTTTGTGAGCAGACAGCAAGCTTTGATACATTTTTGAGCTGTTCAACACCGTCCACAATGCCTGCAAACTGCGCCCGAGAAAAACAAAGCGAAACGGGCTCACCGTTTCCTGCGCGCACCTCAAAGGCCACAAAGGGTTCCCGCACTCTAATGTACGTTGGGAACAGGCAGTCACCCGGTGAAACAATATGCCCGGGGAACACCGCTGACAATTCAGCTTCATCTGCGGTTAAGGCAAAATCGCGATTATGCGCAACGAAATCACTATACAAATCTGGGCGGTGCTGGGACATCAATATGTTCAAATTTTCAGGACACAATCATCATGCCACCGTTGAAACCGAGGGCCTATGTCATGCACCTACATTAGGTGTTTCTTTACAAATATATATCGCCGGATATATTGCATGCCCTTGATCTGCTGTAAATTCTTAATCGAAATTGTATAAACATGAAAACCATCATCACCTTTGGCACCTACGACCTTTTGCATATTGGCCATGTACGCATTCTGCAACGCGCCGCTGCACTAGGTGACAAGCTTATTGTCGGCGTTTCATGCAGTGACCTGAACTTGTCCAAAAAAGGCCGTGCGCCTGTTTATACAACAGAAGATCGCATGGCGATCATCAGCGCACTTGAATGTGTCGATGAAGTGTTTGTCGAAAAGTCGCTGGAAATGAAAGGCGAATACATCAAACAGTTTAACGCCGATGTACTTGTAATGGGCGACGACTGGAAAGGCCGGTTTGATGAATTTAAATCACTCTGCGAAGTAGTTTATTTACCGCGCACAACTGGCATTTCAACCTCACAGCTGATCGCCGACATTTCAGACATAAACCCAACACCCGGCAGCCATCCATAACAGGGCCTTTGCCGCCTAATAGTGTGTGGTCACATGAAGCCCAAGACGGTCAATCAATTCTCGCTGTAACAAGCTGGTAAGCCGCGCAACATCAGGCGCTGTGTCATAGCCTGAACTATAATCCAAGGTTTCAGCATCAGCAGATAACTCTAAGCCAACAAAATCTGCCACTTGCTGAAGCTGCTCGGTTTGATTGCTCGCAAATTCCTCGAGATTGAGCTTAAGGCAATTGGGCAGACTTTCATCGATCTGGTCCAAATATTGGTTTCCGGCGCGAACTTTGTCACCCCAATCAAGGCAACCAAAAATATCGCCGTCTTCCCGGACACTCAGGATTTTCTTGTTCGGGCTTTTCGTCCATACAGAACGCTCCCCTGTCCGGTGCAAAAGCTGTGCTGTCACAGCTTGCCGCCATGCACTATCACGGGAAACAAGAATTACCCTTGCATCCAACCGCTTCAGGTCCCTGATGAAGCGCGGCATGCTATAAGGGGTGTTATCAAAAACAGCTTGCATCACATCCGTTTGCAACAACCAAAATAGCTGCCCCGCTTTAGCGTAATGCCGCACCACGGTGTTATAGAAACGGCTGACTTGAAAGTTTTTATGGGCAGTCAACCATGTTGAAAACGGGCGCGCCAGATATTCACAAGTTGGTGGCAGGCCAGCGGCTTCCATTGCATTTGTGATGAATTCCGCATCCGCGTAAGGTGCTGAAAGAATAAAAGTTGGCCTAGGGTTTTTAGCCGTCACCGGCGGCATATATTCTTTTAGCCGGGGATACCTATCTTTACCGACACAGGCGTACCCATATGTTCCTGATGTAACCTGAATTTCAGGATAGGCCTTTTGCAAAGACCGCACGAGAGCGAGCTCACCGCTTTCACAAAAAACCAAAACCTTCTTAATATCTGGCGTGATAGCAGCAGTGTAGTTTTTCGGGCGCGCTGTTTTACACTGAAACGCTGCGGGGCGGGCACTGCGCACTTGGTCCAGAAACCACTCATCAGCAATCAGCAAATGGCTTTCATCGTAAGTATAGAGCACATGCACCCAGCTCCAATAGCCCACGTGCCGTATGAAATCCTGCATCTGCTGTTTGCCAAGTTTCGGCACATTCAATCCCTTAGTTCAGCTTGCTGGGCCAATTCTATGCCCACCGCAGCCTTGGTCTGTCAACCTATCGTCGGCAGACATTTTTCTACCGCAACAAGGCATGTGCCAGATACTTCATTTTACGGCCAAGGCGGGTGACGGGCGCGAAGGGGCCAGCAGCGATCTTACTGCCTTTGGCGCTTGCTGCAATGTCTGCCACCAACGCCTCAGGGCTATGGCTAACACCAGCTGGCCAGTCCACATAGCGCGCATAGACGCACAATACACCGTAAATAAGGCCGTCGAGGTCAAGCTTGCGGCCACGGCGTGGCATGTCGCATTTGTCTTCTGTCAGGCCCCAGCCCGCATAAAACGGCATGCCGTATGTGGTCACATCTTTGCCGCGCATCAAGGCCTCAAAACCCGTCAGGCTTGTCATTGTATGCACGCCGTCCACCGCCTCAAGCACGTCAATAATATCAGCGTCCGTTATTGTTTCACTTGTGCAACGATCTAGCGTATCAGCGGGAACAGCACCTTCTCGGTTACCGCTCGCAACATCCGGATGCGGCTTGAAGATGATATAGGCATCCGGCTTATCCGCCTTCACAGCCTCTAATAAGGCAGCGTTGGTTTTCAGGGTTGGGGAGCCATACTGAATGCTCGCATCCGCCTCAACCTGCCCAGGCACCAGAATAACTTCTTTGCCTGCTGCTTTGGTGCGGAAATCAAGCCCGCCTTTTTCACCAACATTATATTTGCTAACTTTCGACGCCAGTATTTGCGCCCGCAGTGCCGCACCGCGCGCCAAGTCATGCCGGTCAAAGCTATGACTGGCAAAAAACGCCTCCAAGTCACTGGGCGCGGAGCCATCATAATAAATACCCGCCCGGTCAAGCACCAAGGACGAGGGCCGCCTTAGGTCACTGCCAAGCCCGACTGACCGCAGAAAACCATCTTCCATGCGCCACACAGAGATATGCGCTGGGATAGCTTTGGCCTCAGCGTCATGCTTGCGCCCCCACAGTACAACCATGTCACCTTCTGCATACTCAAGGGCTTCAAGCGCCTGTGGTTTCACAAACTGCGTTTCGCCTGCAAAGGGGCCAAAAAACTCCGGCACAAAGCCGCGCTTCCAGAGGCTAAAGCCAACAGCAAAGGTGCGCTTCGCCCGTGGCCGCGCCATTTGGCGTTCAGCCACCAGCAAATCAAGGATGCGTTCAATTTCAACACGCTCACCGCTGAAAGGGTCGACATAGCGCGTATAGAGCATAAAGGCCGCAGCAAATAGTTCAGGTAAAGTTCGGTTGGCGATACGTGCCTCACACAACTGCTTATCGTGCGTAAGGCCCCAGCCCGCATAAAAGGGCAGCCCGTAACAAGTGACTTTTTTACCCGCAATGAGCCCCTCTAACCCCATCTGAGACGTCACCACATATACATGGTCAACTTTTTCCATTAACGCCTGCGGTGCCACATCATCAGCTACATAGAGAACTCGTTCTCGTACACGTTCAACGTCATAATGGCCCTTTTTGGTACCAAGGAATACATCTGGATGTACTTTTACGATAATCTGGGAGGTTGGGTTTTCCTTAAGCGCGTCCTCCAGCATGTCTCGGAACATCTCATCAGATGCCATACCTTCAACGATAGACTTGTCGCCGTAAGTTTGGTCAACAACAAGTACCTTGGGGCCCTTGTATGTCGCGAGCTGTTCTGCGAGTAGCGCTGGCAATTCCATCGGTGCCTGATTATATTTAGATAGCCGCCACCGCCTAATACGCATCATTGCATCATCAGCCCGCGCGAGTAAACCTGACGTTATCCAGCTATCATCATTGAGCAGTTTTTCAAGGTCACTAGGTGTGTGTGCATCATAATAAATACCAGACGTATCCACCACGAGCGACAATCTGCGTTTATCTAAATTAGGGTGGCTAAGATATCCAAGAAAGCCGTCTTCTAACCGCCAGTAAGGTAACCCCTTCTTTTTAGCGTATAAGCGTGCTTTTTCTGTATTGTCTTTCTGGCCCCAGCCCACCACTACATCGTCAGCTTCACCCTTCAGCCCATACTTTACAGGTCGCCCGAGGAGGTCTGGTAACGCTTTATCACCTGCAATACCGCGTGAAACGGTCAATGCTTTGGGCAGGTTCCTTTTCTCGGCGTCGTCCCTCATACACCATGCCCCAGCGTGTTGCGCACAGCGTCCAGGTCCGCAGGTGTGTCCACCCCGTGGGGCGGCGCTTCGGCAATTTCTTCGACAAAAATCTTCATGCCAGCTTCGAGTGCGCGCAACTGCTCAAGCTGCTCAAGCTGCTCTGTAGGTGCAACTGGTAAAGCCGTCAGTACTTTCAACGTCCCTACGCGGTAGGCATAAAGGCCCAAATGTCGCTGATAATTAAACCGTGCCACATCAATATCACCTGACCTATCATACGGCACAGGCGAGCGGGAAAAATACATAGCCATGCCCTGGCTATCGGTCACAACTTTCACGATGTTCGGGTTGCTCACATCGGCATTCAAATGAATTTTACAGGATGCTGTTGCCAAAGCTGCCTCAGGATGCGCCGCCAAAGCGTTACCGGCCATGCGTACTAAGGCTGGTGGCATCAGGGGCTCGTCGCCTTGCAAATTGACAACAATTTCATCATCAGCCCAACCAGACCTAAGGGCCACTTCTGCAATGCGGTCTGTGCCACTTTCATGGTCCACACGTGTTTTAACCACTTTTGCGCCAAAGGCCTCTGCAACGGCAACAATTCGGTCATCATCAGCAGCGATGATAATCTCGTCGTTCTTAGCAACTTCTCGTGCCCGGAGCCAAACATGTTCTATCATCGGCTTACCAGCAATATCCGCGAGCGGCTTGCCGGGCAACCGACTAGAGGCATAGCGTGCTGGTATGACAATTTTCACTGCACAAGTACTTTCTTAACTGAGTCTATAGCATCAGCAAGAGACCGGCCCGACTGTTCTGCGAGATGCTCACAAGCCTCACGCACTGCGCCGTGACCGCCTTTTTTGGTGCTTATCCAATCAGAATCCGACTTAACGGCGTCGATAGCATTTATGGGTGCAAGTGCATAACCACAGGCTCGCATCGCAGCAAGGTCAATAAGGTCATCCCCCATAAAGGCAACATTCTCAAGCTCAATGCCTAGGTCGCCACATATCTCGTTTAGGGCAGAAACTTTATCGGCACATTTAAGTCGGCGGCGGGTAATACCCAAATCATCAAGTCGGCGGCTAAGCGGCGCACTTTCACGGCCAGAAATAACTGCAAGCTCCACACCAAGCCTGTTCAAAAGCTTTAGACCAAGCCCATCATGAGCATGAAAGACCTTAATCTCTTCGCCGGCCGCAGTATAATGGATACTGCCGTCCGTCATGACACCATCAACATCAAGTACAAAGAGCTTAACGTCCATCAAAATTACTCCGTATCAACGGGGTCAAAAGATTTCACAAGATCATCGATTGCTTTCATCTGAACCAAATACCCCTCGAGCGCATCAAGAGGCAAAGCACACGGGCCGTCACACAGCGCTTCATCAGGGTTAGGATGTGATTCAATGAATAGGCCCGCAATACCAAGCGCCATACCCGCACGCGCTAGTTCTGTCGCCTGCGCGCGCCTACCACCAGCGCTATCCGCACGCCCACCGGGCCGCTGCAAAGCATGGGTCGCATCAAAAATAACCGGCGCCAGAGACTTCATATGGTCCATACCAAGCATATCTACGATAAGATTATTATAGCCATAGCAACTGCCCCGTTCGCAGAGCGTTATTTTCTCATTACCGCTTTCCGCAAATTTCTTAACAATATGCGCCATTTCTTCAGGCGCTAGAAACTGGGGCTTTTTAACATTAATGACTGAGCCCGTCTCGGCCATAGCAACGACTAGATCCGTTTGACGCGCGAGAAACGCTGGCAACTGAATGACATCAGCGACTTCTGCAACAGGTGCAGCCTGATAGGGTTCGTGCACATCCGTTATAACTGGAACGCCAAACTCTTTCTTAATATCCGCAAGAATTTTGATGCCGTCATCTAAGCCTGGCCCGCGAAAGCTATGGATACTGGAACGATTGGCTTTATCAAAACTTGCTTTAAATACATAGGGAATGCCGAGCTTTTTGGTCACTTCAACAAAATGGCCTGCGATATCAAATGCAAGCTCCCTGCTTTCAAGCACATTCATGCCGCCAAACAAGACAAATGGTTTCGAATTTGAAACCTTGATATCTGCGCCAATCGCCAGTGTGCCGCTCATAAAGCCCCCTTAGTATGGTTCTGAAAATACACGCTGGCTAACTAGACAAGAGGCCAACACCCTTCGCTACCGCGCTGGGCGAAAAATCGCAAGAGAGGAATCTTCTCGCCGACCATTAAAATTACAACCTCACAAATGCATAAATGAACAATACGTGGGCCTTAAAACCGCAAGATTGTGATAGAATGCCCCCTGCCTCGCACCTATATCCCTGCGTAACAATAACAATAGTCACGCGGGAAGCCCCAATGCCCCATAAAGTCCGATCACTACCCAACCACATAAAATATAGCCTCTACTTTACTGCGGTTGGTATATTTGCCGCCCTGCTTTCCATGAGAGAATCGAGCTCCTACGGGCATTTATTTGAAATCATACCCGTTTTGGGTGGCACTCTGCCATTTTTCACACTAACTGTACTCTTTGTTACTATTTACAAACTAGATGGTGGCGATCTCAGGAGACTTGGTTGGGGTTGGCCTAACTGGAATACTACCAAGGCAAAGACCATAGGGCTTCTTGCCGCGTGGACGATTGGGCTTATGGTCCTGAGAATACTTGAAAGCGGGCTATTGGCACCTCTTCTTGACCAAATTGGCCCGCCAGCCAGCAGCCTGTCACGAATGGCACCCCTCATCGGGAATCTGGAACTGACACTCGCCTTGCTGCCATTCATGTGGCTTGTGGTAATAGGTGAAGAGCTATTATTCCGTGGGTTTATTCTGAACTTCCTGGCTAAAAAGCTAGGTGGAACAAAGCTTAGTTGGTCCATCGCTATTGTAATTTCCGCAGCTTTATTTGGGCTTGGTCACTTCTGGCAAGGGCCTCGCGGCATGATAGCTACAGGCATCGGCGCACTAATCATGGGAACAGCCTATTATCTCGCTGGACGTACGCTTTGGCCAACAATTATTTCCCATGCACTGGTGAACACCATGGGCTTTATTTCAATCTATGCCGATAGTTAATATCTCAAAGGGCTCAGAGGGTAAAGCAGCATAAACTAAGCAGCATTTTCATCTGGGCCCTGAGCATTGAGCAACGGGTCAGCGCGGCGGCCCACATGCTCAATCTTGCAATCTAAAGCAACTTTAATAGGTTTTTCTGACACAAGCGCTATGACCAAATCATGGTCAGGCACAAAATGAAAATAGATAGTTGCGTCTTTGGTGCCACCCGGCGTTGGTTTTTGTAAGACTAAACCGTCACCTTTCAAATCTAACTCTACGCCGCGTAAATACGGCATCAGTTTGCCGTCTTCCATTTTTACGAAGCTTTCCTTGATTGCCCAGTGGGTAAAAAATAGCATCCGCGCTTCCTCTTCTGGCATGGCAGATAATATTGCCCATTCAGACTCTGGAAAACGGCGTTCAGCAACACGCGCCCAATCCACCACAGGATCAAGCTGCTGTATATCGATACCCAAGGCACTTGTTCCGCTTACTGCGACCGAAGAAATCCCTTCCTCCGCGCCACCAGTATGGGAAACGGAAAAGAAAGGCGGCTCTTTTTCATCGAAACCATCAATATAAATACGGCCTGCACCCTCTTGCGTAAGGGGAACCGCATTTGGCATTAAACCCATAAAATCACCAAGGGCTGTACGGAGCATCGTTCGTGCTGTGACAAAAGCAGGGCGCGCGCCCTCATGCATACCAGCTAAACGCTTATGTTCAGGTTCAGACAAAATATCCTGATCACCAAGGCCAGCATCCGCTGCCCGGATTTTTAAAGTCACAGTTTCGATCTCAGTATCCTGCCCCACTCTAGACAACTCCCCACTGCAAACAGAGTAACCTATGCAGCTTATAATCTCGTAACCACGTCCCTTCGGCTACCAGTCCCCAATTTCTCGCAGTATAAGCATATTTATGATATTTCACCAAAACCTATGAAGCTAAAAAACAATAGAAAGCATTAATATCTTACAACAAGGCCTATTTCGAGAGCTATCAATAAAAAAGAGGCACCTAAATGCCTCTCTAATAACCTCTACCCTCACTTATCAGAACAACACATCAATTACGTCAAGGTCGCTATTGCGTATACCCGCCAAGAAGATACTATCCGACCCAGAAGTCTCGATAAGCAAACCACGTACACCGTCAATAGTCGTTTCTGCTGAATAGAAATCCAAATCATCAAAATTTCGAATATCCGCAATACCTGTTAGGGCGAGTGTATCATCAGATAAATCAAAGTCATCAATCGTGTCGTCACCGTGACCATCATAGAAATAGAAATAGTCATCACCAGACCCGCCAATCAGGGCATCATTACCTGAACCACCATAAAGATCATCGTTGCCGGAATCGCCCCATAGCGTGTCCCAGCCAGACCCCCCATAAAGGACATCCCTGCCAGAACCACCCTCTATTTTATCATCGCCGGAACCACCATAGACAACATCATCACCGCTGCCGGCCTCAATATCATCATGACCGGAACCGCCGCCAATCACATCCGCATGATTGTTACCATACAAGCTGTCATTGCCCGAACCGCCATACATGTCATCATCACCGTCATCACCCCAAAGCTGATCATTACCAGAACCACCAAACATCAGGTCGCTGCCGCTGTTGCCAAACATGTCATCATTGCCTGCCCCGCCGCCCATAGTATCTTCCCAGTTGGCACCAACAAGCAGGTCGTTACCGGAACCGGCCCACATTTCATTCGCAATATTAATAGGCGGCCAAATTAGAATAACCGCCTCAGCAGCCACCTCTTCACCGAGATCAAACTGGCCATTATCAGAGACCTTCCCATCATCCCAGCCACCACCAACAAGCGTGTCGTTGCCGCTACCGCCGATGAGGGTATCCACACCATCCGCATAGGGGCCATCTACCTCCACAGGCGCCAAAGTACGCAGATTATAATACCAATCCACATGTAATAATCGGCCATCATCAAAACCGCCGCCTACAATCAGGTCATTACCTTCACCGCCGACGAGAAAATCATCACCTTCACCGCCGGTTAAAAAGTCATGACCTTCACCACCTACAAAATAGCTGTCCCCGCCACTTCCCGTGTAATTAAAATTGCCTTCTATATCGACAAAATGTGCCATAGGTTTGCTCCGCGCTGTCTGTTTTTATTTCATCCATATAGCTACACTATGGCTGAACAGAAAATGAACAATCGCGACAGGAAACCGCAAGATTATTATGGGGCCTTCTTGCGCGGAAAACTCAATACTCAAAATACCCCGCAGGCAGCCCATGCCCAATATCAATAAAATCCGCATACTGGATAATTTGACCCGGATCCTGTGCCCGGTTGGGAAAGTGAATATAGTCGCTCGGACCCAGTATCTTCATGTCAGCAATTGCCGCAATCGCGGTATCCCCATTCTTTTTTCTTACTGGAAGATACAATAAATCGAGCTGATACCTATCACCGGTTTTGTGCGTAAATATTTCTTCGGAGTGCCCCCCACACGGCTGTTTAATCATCGAATGGAAAAACCAGTTGAGCAAATCGGCGGCTTTCACAGGGGCCAGGTCAGAAACCAAACACCCAGCAACATTACGGCCCCACAGCTCGTCAAAGCCCGTACCGGAATGAAGAATAGTGACAGCGGCACGCTCATTTAAATGGATAACAGCGTAATGCGAAACAAAATGTCGTAGTTCGCGAATGCCAATGGCTTGCTTCTCAGGCAATAGGCCGCCCTGCCGCAAACTTTTCCAAACAGAAAAAAAGTGCGCCTGCGCTTTGCCTAGATCCCGTCTAAACTGCATGCTCCCTCACCCGGTCTAATCCTTGAATCATACCATTTTAAGTTATAAAAACCCATTGAAATAAAGCCTTTTCCAACAAGCTCTTGCATCACATCCACAAAGCTCTAAGCTCTAAGGCATAACGAATAGGCTGGCGATAAGGAGTGGGGGAATTGGATAAAAACAGCGTAAAAAAAAGACTGTTTTTTGTCGTTCTGGCATTGGCCGTTGCTTTGGCAGGGGCAGGCTTCTGGTTAACCAGCCAACATGAAAAAGCTTACCAAATACGCTCTATTGCTGACTCAAAGCTGTATATACCCACGGAACTTTTAGGGCCAAAACCAACCGACCTCATTGCAATGGTTAAGGTGTTCCTTCAGCAGCAAACCAACAGCGTTAGACTGCAGATCAGCACTGAAAAGCTTCTCAAAACTGCTAATATAAATGGATATGACAATGACCCCAATAGTGTCGTCATATTCACTGTTTCCCAGAGCAGTAACCCCGGAAGAACCGGGAATTTAACCCAAGCAGATACAAAATTGTTGCTCGCAATCGCAAATGGCGAAGGACCCTCTACTGAAACAGTGGGCAATGGTCTTCTTAAAATCCGACCGCATGAGAACGACGAAAGCGCTATCAGTTACAGCAACGTTTCAGTTGGTAGCCGCAACCTCCCGCCTAACCCTTGGGTTGCGCACTGTATATATTTCAGGTCTCTACGCGAGAATAGTTCCTGGGGTCGTTGCAGCCGGGAGTTCATACATGGGCCTTTCAAGATTTCCATGCACTATGACGGGCTTTGGGTTGCCAAAACGCCCCAATTAGCCGCAACCATCCAAACTCATCTTCAATCATGGATGGAACCTCCCATAGACCAATAAAAATTATTCAAAATTAACCAATATATACACTGCTTATTAACTCTCTGGTGATTGAATAGTTACTCAGAGCCAAAGTGCTAAATTTTTTCAATTTTATCGAGCCTGAAATCAACTAATGATTGCCGTTACACACATTCCGATTTATTAACAGTATAGAGTATTTGGAAAACCCATGACACAACCTGATCAGGCTGCTTTTGTGACACCAGAAAACAATAACGAACGCACAACACCAAGTCGCAGCCATGCACAAATTCTAATTGTGGATAGTCATCCCGCGATGTGCAGGATTTTAAGTAGGATGGTAAAAAAAACCGGTCTGTCCTATGCCGTGGCGCACAGCGGCGAGGAAGCTATTTCATTCTGCCAAGATACTGTTTTTGAACTGATTTTGATGGAAGTGAATATGCCCGGCATCAGCGGCTTAGAAGCAAGTAAGAAAATCCGTACATTACCGGGGAGCTATAGCCAAATTCCCATTGTTGCAATCGCGGCAAAAATGACAGTATCCGACATACAAACCTATCAGAAAAACGGCTTGAACGCACAGCTAAAAAAGCCCGTTAATGAAGTTAATTTGGCAGCCGTTCTGCAAAACTTCTTGAACATTTCTGGCCAAAATTCTAGCATAAGACCCCCAAAAGATGATGAAATCTACGCTATTCTAGATGAAGATGAAATGTCGCTCGTCAATTGGGACACGGTGAAAGAATATAGCTCCATCTTGAAAAAAGATTATCAAATTATGATGGGGGATTTTCTAAAAGCGTCACCTGACCTGATTGGGAACATGGGGGAAGCTATCATCGACAAAAATGGTGCTGAAGTTCGGTCGCTGGCCCACCAGCTAAAATCCACAAGCTTGATTTTTGGTGCGGAGGGGGTTTCAAACGCGGCAGCGCAGCTTGAAATACTTGGGAAAGAAAACAACCTGACAGACGCAGGCCAATATTATAAAGAATTGCACATGTCGTTTGAGCGCCTACAGCCGGTACTCAGGAAAAAAATGATCCTAATGAGAGGCATGCATTAACGCGGGAGACTACACAAGCGCCCCTGCCTTTTTCATGCTAACGCTTTCTTTAAGTTTTACAGAGATACTTAAATCATTACCTCTTGCTCGAGAACTGGATGTAGGTGGGTTCTTCCTTCAGCTAGGTGATTGGCGTCTTCTGGTCGAACGGCCAACCCACCTACATTTAATTTGCTGCAATTCTTTTATATGTCCGTCGTCGAATGATTTGGGCTTAGTTTAGTATTTTATTATTGGAGGCTTTT
>CAXBKT010000006.1:0-51803 GCA_963976155.1 uncultured Kordiimonadaceae bacterium
AGGATTGTAAATCTGTTTCAGTGCTTTTTGAATAGAGCATGGAAAAGGGTGGGTTTTTGCCCACCCTTATTTTCGCTTAAGCCCAGTTCAGGATAACTTTGCCTGACTGGCCAGAGCGCATAATGTCAAAACCCTTCTGGAAATCATCCACCTGAAAATGGTGCGTAATGACAGGCGATAAATCGAGACCGCTTTCCAGCATTGCAATGGTTTTATACCACGTTTCAAACATGCGGCGGCCGTAGATGCCCTTAATCTCAAGGCCCTTAAATATGACCTTGTTCCAATCAATGCCGGTATCTTTTGGTAAAATGCCAAGTAGGGCAAGTTTGCCGCCGTGGTTGATGGTGTCGAGCATACTGTTGAAAGCTGTTGGCACGCCTGACATTTCTAGGCCTACGTCGAAACCCTCGGTCATGCGCAACTCTGTCATGACATCGCGTAAGCTCTGGTTGGTCACATTAACGGTACGAGAAGCGCCCATTTGTGCTGCAAGGCCAAGGCGAAAGTCGTTTACATCAGTTATAACAACATGGCGCGCACCGGCACGCCTGGCAATTGCAACGGCCATGATACCGATAGGTCCTGCGCCGGTAATCAGAACGTCCTCGCCTACCAGATCATAGCTGAGTGCGGTGTGCGCGGCGTTGCCAAGCGGGTCAAGAATTGACGCAAGGTCATCTGAGACACCGTCGGGTAATGGGCAAATGTTAGTTGCGGGCACAGAAATATATTCGGCGAAAGCACCGGGGCGATTGACGCCAATGCCTTCTGTGTTCCTACAAAGGTGGCGCTGCCCCGCACGGCAATTCCGGCAATGGCCGCATGTAATATGGCCTTCAGCTGATACACGCTGCCCAATTGTTAGGCCTTTAACTTCAGTGCCAAACTCTACGATTTCGCCAGCAAATTCATGGCCGACATGCATGGGTACAGGAATTGTACTCGCGGCCCAATCATCCCAATTATAGATATGGATGTCTGTGCCGCAAATGGCGGTTTTATTCACCTTTACCAAAACATCATTTGGGCCAACCTCAGGGGCTGGTACATCTTGCATCCAGATGCCTTCTTCAGCTTTTAATTTAACAAGAGCTTTCATCAGATTTATCCAGCTTAGGGGCTTAAATTATGCCGAGTTCACGACCGATACGAGCAAAGGAAGTGATGGCATGGTCAAGTTGCTCACGAGTGTGTGCCGCTGACATCTGCGTACGAATACGGGCTTGTCCTTTTGGTACAACAGGAAAAGAGAAGCCAATTACAAAGATGCCTTCATCTAGCAATTTATCAGCCATATCGGACGCAAGTTTTGCGTCACCAAGCATAACGGGGATGATAGCATGGTCAGCACCGGCAAGAGTAAAGCCAAGCTTGGTCATTTCGGATCTGAAATATTCGCTGTTTTCTGCAAGTCGTTTGAGCGGTGTGCGATCTTCGGCGAGCAAGTCAATGACACGGCAGCTTGTTGCCGCAATTACGGGGGCAAGTGTGTTGGAGAAAAGATAAGGGCGGGAACGTTGGCGTAACCACTCAACAATCTCTTTGGATGCTGCGGTGTATCCGCCTGACGCACCGCCGAGTGCTTTACCAAGTGTGCCGGTTAAGATATCAACGCGGTCTTGAACGTCCCAAAATTCCGGTGTCCCCGCACCGGTTGCGCCGGTAAAGCCAACGGCGTGACTATCGTCGACCATAACCATTGCATCATATTTTTCAGCTAGGTCGCAAATGGCAGGAAGGTTTGCAAGAATGCCATCCATCGAGAATACACCGTCTGTCGCTATCAGGCGGAAGCGTGCATCTTGGGCATCCTGTAGGCATTGCTCAAGGGCGGCCATATCATTATTGGCATAGCGGAAGCGTTTGGCTTTACAAAGGCGTACACCGTCGATGATGCTTGCATGGTTGAGGGCATCAGAAATAATAGCATCTTCTGGACCAAGGAGTGTTTCAAACAGGCCTGCGTTAGCATCGAAACAACTAGGATAAAGGATGACGTCTTCCATTTTTAGGAAGGTAGCTAGTTTGGCTTCCAGCGCTTTATGGATGTTTTGGGTGCCGCAGATGAAGCGCACAGAAGACATGCCGTACCCATAAGTGTCGAGGGCTGCTTTGGCCGTTTTAATTAATTCAGGATCATTTGATAGGCCGAGATAGTTATTGGCGCAGAAATTGATATATCCTGTACCGTTTGCACCAGCCACATTCACTTTAGCTTGCTGCGGCGTTGTGATGATGCGCTCGCTCTTGTAAAGGCCTGCGTCTTTTACGCCTTGCAGTTCTTGTTGCAAAAATTCTGTATAGCGATTCGTCATAATATCATCCAAATAACGGGGGTCAGACAGTTATTAATTCGATATATTGAATATCATATCCGTTATATTGGTCAAGTAGCAATATAGTGCGTTAAGTATTATTATTGCCAGACAGCACCACCATTAGAGCTCTGGCGCTTGATTTTCCTTTGTTTTCAATGGAGTGGGGTACGTCGGCTTGATAGCGCGCTGTATCCCCAGCGGCTATGTTTCGTTGTTGTTGCCCGTTTTTAACAGTTAGTTCGCCCTCAATAACCGTTAGGTGTTCAATGGTGCCGCGACTGTGTGATTCTGATTCGAGAATACCACCAGAATCAAGCTGCATATCGTACCATTCCGTACGGGAAACTTGGTCGATGGGGCCAAGAATGCGAAGTACGCATTTGCCGTCAGCGCTTTGTATTTCAGGGGTTTGGTGTGCTTTGGTAACATCGAGGAAAAGTTCTTCAGCTTCCTCTGCGGCTGCTTCTATCAGTAAGCTCGCGATATTGATACCAAGTGACTGCGTCAAGCTCCAAATGGTCGCTAGTGTTGGGTTCGTTAATCCGCGTTCGATCTGCGATAACATAGACTTAGAAACGCCTGACTGTTTTGCGAGCTGGTCAAGTGTGAGCTGGCGTTCGTTTCGTAATGTCTTGATTTTAATGCCAATATCAGGGGGAGCATTTCGTGTCATATAACAGACCTATTGTTAAATTTTGTTTACTATATTGAACAATAGGGCGCGACGGCAAGTAAAATAGCGCTCAGTGTTCGGGATGCTTAGTCCGTACAAAATGGCGTGATCTCCGGCAAAACGTTTGATAATTAACTATAATGCCCACTTATTGCGGTTTGTTTTTCGGCACATCTCGCTTATGACTGTAGTAATTGAGAAATTCCGGGGAGGAATGAATAGTGTCTAGTGAACGCCCTATAAGAACGCCGAGCTTGGTGGATGCCCTTATCCCCATTTTGGCACTTGTTACAATGTTGTCAGCATCAGTTTATTATTTTGGATCAGATTCTTCGTATGGTCCAAATCAGATTGCGCTTTTTGTTGCTACAGGTATCGCCATTCTGGTGACCATGAAGAATGGTATGGCTTGGAAAGAGGTAGAAGACGCTTTCTCTCATGGCATTGCTTCAACCGTGAATGCCATATTGATTTTACTGATGGTGGGGGCACTTATTGGAGCATGGCTTGTTTCTGGTACAGTGCCTACTATGATTTACTATGGCCTGAAACTGATTAACCCAGAGGCTTTCTTTGTAACCACTTGTATGGTGTGTGCTCTGGCCTCCCTCAGTATAGGTAGTAGTTGGACAGCGGTTGGAACAATTGGGCTTGGGCTTTTTGGTGTTGCGCAAAGCATGGGTATTTCTCCGGAAATTGCTGCTGGGGCTATTGTTTCTGGCGCCTATTTTGGTGACAAGATGTCCCCGCTTTCAGACACAACGAATTTGGCACCAGCTGTTTCTGGTACTGATTTATTCACCCATATTCGCCATATGACATGGACCACTTTCCCTGCGATTGGTATTTCCTTGGTGATATATACCGTCCTGGGTTTTGGGGTTGAGGTACAGTCCTCTGCTGTTCAGGTTGCTGAGAAACTACGTGTTCTTGAGGAAACGTATCATGTTGGGCCGCATTTACTGATTCCAGTTGTTGTGGTGGTGTTCCTTGCATGGCGGAAATTCCCAGCGCTTCCTGCGATGATGATCAGTACCTTTGCAGGATTGGTGTTTGCGCTGATTTTCCAGCAGGAACTATTGTTAAGATTTGCGGCTACAGAAGGCTTGGGCGATGTCGCTACCATCTTTAAAGGGGTTTGGACGGCTCTGTTTGGTGGGTATGAAGCGCATACATCAGACGCTGAATTGAACGAGCTACTGTCTCGCGGTGGTATGGCCGGTATTATGAATACGGTCTGGTTGATTATTTCAGCTATTACTTTTGGTTCCATTATGGAGCGTGCGGGTTTCTTGCAGCGTCTGATCGTTGGCGTGATGTCTATGGCAAAAACGTCTGGCAGCCTTATTTTCACAACAGTGTGTACATGCATTGGTATCAATATTATTGCGGGTGACCAGTATATCGCAATCGTTATTCCCGCACGGATGTATAAGGTTGAGTTTACTAAACGAAACTTGGCGCCACAAAACCTGTCGCGAACTGTGGAAGATGCGGGAACTGTGACATCAGCTCTTATTCCATGGAATACATGCGGTGCCTTCATTAGCGGCGTGCTCGGCATTTCTGCTTTTGCGTATGCACCGTATGCTTTTTTTAATATATTAAGCCCAATTATTTCGGTGATTTACGGCGTACTTAATTTCAAGCTTACACCGCTTGATGAAGCTGACTTGGATCAGATGATTGTTAAAAAGGCGGCTGAATAAAGTATTAGGAACTTTAGTGTCTAAAGGCCCGCTTTGCGGGCCTTTTCTTTTTTTGGGCTCTAAGCAGTTGTTGCTTGGGATTTCGATTTGTCAAGGCTATCCGCGAACGCATGATTAACATCGCGGTGCTCGGCTTCGTCAGCTCTTACTGCAATGATAACATCCCGGAGGGTCGCGTTAGGGTCTAGCCCCCAGTAGTTGATAGCTAGTTGCGGAGCAGGAATGTTGGGTTGCCGACCTGCATCAACTTCTTCGAGGTACAAGCTGTAGCTCACAACAGCTTCTTCTTCAAAATAGCCTACAACACGGTGCGCTGTACGCGGGGCAAACAAGTAGAGAAAAAAGTAAAGGTTATAAAAGATGGCTTGTGTGAACATGATCATGAGCCGTTCGTAGATTGTGGGTTGGGCAATTTCTACGAATGTCATGAGATGCATACGTTCATTTTCCGCTTCATCAAGTAATGTTTTGATCCAGCCTTGATCCTCTCGGATATGGCGTAGGCTTTTTAAATGTTGCAATAGGCCGCCGACCATGCCGGGCACAGCAGCGACGGTTTCAAGGACGACTGCACGGTGGCCGTAACGTTTAGCAAAAAATGTATCTGCGAAAAAACGCAGAAACTTTACAAAGCTGTAAGCAATATGATCGCTCAGGCCCTTTGCTTCATGATGAATGTCCAGCTCAATTAGTTTTTTTTGTGTTTGTTCCATGTCAGTTTACCTCACTCGTAAAGCGGCATCTTGGGTGGGTTATATATGGGAGAGTGAATAGTTGAATTGAACCCAGTGCGACAATGTGGCATCTGCCAATAGGTAAGGTGCCCGCATTTTGTTTTGTGCACGATTTGTAATTGTTCGATGAAGGCTTGCAGAGGTACATTGGGTGGTGCGTTATTTGTATGGCCGCCAAAAACCTCGCGGTTGTGTAACGCTGTTTGAGTAGGATAAGGTATGCCAAATATAATGTTCCGGCCAGTGACTGTCGATGATCTGGGAACCATTCTAGAATTTATCAAAATGCTGGCTTCGAATGAAGGACGGCCTGAAGCTGTTACTTTATCGGAGGCTGATCTGGCAGAACTGCTTTTCGGTGAAAAGCCCGTCGCTTATGGTTTTTTAGCTGTTAAAGAGGGGGTTCCAGTTGCATCGGCGCTATTGTTACAGAAATTCTCTAGTTACCGTGGTAAGCGAATTCTTTATATTGAGGATTTGATCGTATCTGAAGCAGCACGCGGTGACGGTGTTGGTAGTAAAATGATGGTGTTTTTGGCAGGAATCGCTTTGGAAATGGGGTGTGATGCCATGGAATGGTATGCCCTAAAGAGTGACCCGAAGGCGTTAAGGTTTTATGAACGATTAGGGGCCCAATATGACACACCGCATGCAATTTTAGGTTTTGATAAAATGGTTTTGGAAAAGTTGCAGGAGTTTTGAGTGACTAAGCAAGATATATATAAAACAACGCAAGCACAGATATTAGCTGTTCTTGAGGGTGAAAGTAACCTAACAGCCAAAATGGCTACGGTTTCTTGTTTGCTTAGGGACGCGTTTCCCGAGCGTTTTTTTTGGACTGGTTTCTATGTTGTAGACTCGCAAAAAAAAGATGAACTAGTGGTGGGTCCATATCAAGGTACGCTGGGTTGCCTTCGTATTGCTTTTGGCCGAGGTGTATGCGGTGCGGCAGCTGCGGAACGGGTAACGCAAGTTGTGGAAGATGTACATGCGGTTAAGAACCATATCGCTTGCGATAGCCGCAGTAATTCTGAGATTGTAGTACCAGTTATTGATGCTTCGGGTGATCTTATTGCTGTTTTGGATATTGATTCCACAGAATTTGGCGCCTTTGATGTTGTTGATAAAGAGTGCCTTGAGGTGTTGATAGCAGAGGTTTTTGGGTAGAGTGATGAAATATCTTCATACAATGGTACGAGTACAAAACCTTGATGAATCAATGGATTTCTACTGCAATAAACTAGGACTTGTTGAGGTTGGGCGGAAAGACGTGCCAGCCGGCAAGTTCACACTCGTATTCCTCGCTGCCCCGGGCAATGAAGACGCCCAGGTAGAATTAACCTTTAATTGGGAAACTGAAGAGTATAGTGGCGGAAGAAACTTTGGACATTTGGCTTACGGTGTAGAAAATATATATGAGGTTTGCCAAAATTTGATGGATAAAGGTGTGGTTATTAATCGCCCACCAAGGGATGGACATATGGCTTTTATCAAAAGCCCTGATGGAATTTCCATCGAATTATTGCAAGAAGGAAAAGCTCTACCACCTGAAGAACCATGGGTATCTATGGAAAATACCGGAGAATGGTGAGAATATAGTCTATAAGTTGTATTGTATCTGTATTTAGTGCTGAAAATTTTAAATACTATATACTCGCCTGAGTCTAAATAGGGAAACGTTAGGGGATAAGCTTGAGGCTACATTGGTCTGATAGAATATCATTCAAGTTAGCACGCACGGCTGTGATTATCGCATTTGCTGTTGGGCTGGTGTTGTCTGTAGGGCAGGTTTACCTAGACTACCTTGAAGAAGGTGGCTTGCTGAACCAGAAAGTTGAAAAGAGCCTTCAGGTTGCGCAAAAAGCTGCAACACGTGCGGTGTTAATTCTTGATTCCGACCTAGCTACTGAGGTTGTTTCTGGGCTTATGGAGTATCCCTATATTGCGGAGGCAATGATTCTTGATGATCATGGTACGATGCTCGCTGGTGATAAGCGCGACACGCGAAGTTTTGGCGGTAGCAGTACCGAATTTGCCCGTTTTGTTATTAATGATATTTCGGAACACACTTGGGAACTAGAGCTTCCTGATACGATGGCTGAGAAGCCTGGCAGTCTGCGTGTGGTTGTTGACCGCGCGATTGGACTGCAGCCATTCTTTTCTCGCGCAATGACAACATTCCTGTCTGGTTTTGTTCGTAACTTGGTGTTGGTGCTGCTTTTGTATTTCGCCTTCCATCAGGGACTTACCAAGCCACTGGTGCAGATCGTTGAGAAAATCTCAGGCGTTAGCCCAGAGCACCCTCAAGAGCAGCGTATCCGTGTTGATAAACGTCATAAAGATGATGAACTTGGTCTTCTTGTTAGTCAGGTCAATTTATCCTTTGATGCGGTACGAGAGTTACTTGGTAATCTGAGGGCGACTAATAAGGCGCTATCCTCATCTGAGGAGACGCTTAGGAAGCGTTCTTGGGAGCTTGAGCAAGAAGTGGAGCGCACTAAAAAGACATCGCTGGAGCTCATTGTTACCAAAGAACAGGCGGAAGCTGCTAACCGCGCGAAAAGTGTATTCCTTGCGAATGTTAGCCATGAACTACGGACACCGCTAAATGCCATTATTGGTTTCACCAGTATAATGGATGAGGAAATGTTTGGCCCAATTGGGCACGATAAATACCGAGGGTATCTGACAGATATATTGTCTTCAGGGGAACATCTTTCGGCAATTCTTGGCGAAGTTCTTGATTTGGCCAAGATCGAAGCAGGGCAATTTGAACTTGAAGAAGAGAATGTGGATATGGTTCGGCTTATTGAAGAAAGCCAAGCTCTTGTTCACGGCCAATCGTCACAAAAAGGTCTTCGAGTTGTTCTAGATGTGCAAAAAGACTTGCCTAACCTTTATGGTGATAGGCTCCGTTTGAAACAGTCTGTGCTTAATCTCTTATCTAATGCTGTCAAGTTTACCCCTGAAGGAGCAGGAAACGTACATTTGGCTGCCCGGATGACAGACAAGGGCGAGATGATGATACAGGTTTCTGATAAGGGCATTGGTATTCCGGAAGAAGATCAAGAGTTGATTTTCTCACCGTTTATGCGCGCCGCATCTGCACTTAGCCGTAGTCATGAAGGTACAGGACTTGGTTTGTCGTTGGTGAAAGTCTTTGTCGATATGCATGAGGGTTATATTGAACTCGAGAGCACAGTTGATGTTGGGACTATTTTTACACTCTATTTACCGACTAGTAGGATTGTGGTCGAACAGGTGTCTTCTGTTGAGCAGGCAGGGTCTGTATAAATTATCTCTTTTAAGAATACGTACGATTAGATCGCACCAGATATATTCTCTTTCCTGTTATTGTGGGGCTTTTTGTTTGCCAGATCGTAAACACTAGGTTAGCTCTTCTCACTTAAATAGTGAAGGAGTGTTGAGTGGTTGGAAACCGAAACGTCTATATTTTGATGGCTGCTCAGGCTTGTTTCCTCGCAACTTCAATGGCAGTAGTCTCTTTTTCTGGTTTGGCAGGTAAGTTACTGAGTTCAAACCCTGCTTATGCAACTCTTGCAACATCTCTCGTGATTGCAGCGACAGCGCTTTCTACCGCACCGATGTCAATGCTGATGCAGCGTAAATCCCGCCGATTTGGTTTCCGCCTTGGGTCTCTATTCGGTGTTGCTGGCGGTTTAGTCGGCACATATAGCCTTTATTCGGGAAGCTTCTTTTTACTATGCTTTGCCTCTGTCTTGTTGGGACCATTTCAGTCTAGCGCGCAGTATTACCGCTTTGCGGCCGCGGAAAGCGTGCCTGCAGGCCACACGGCAAAAGCGATTTCTATGGTGCTTGTTGGTGGTTTGTTAGCTGCAATTGTGGCGCCGACTTTTACAAGTATATTTGTGGATGCCGCGCAGCCCAATCAGTATATGGGCGCGTATATGTTTGTGGTTGTAACTACGCTCCTGTCTCTGGTGCCACTCGCTTTCTTTAAGCCGTTAGATAAGCCTCTTGTCGAAGAAGGGGTGGTAGATGTTTCCTCTGGTGTTCCAACAAGGCCGCTTGGTCAAATTTTGCGTACCCCGGTTTTTGTAGTGGCAGTGCTAAATAGTGCGTTAGGTTTTGCGATGATGAGCTTTGTCATGACCGCCACGCCGCTCGCCATGAGTTATTGTGGTTTTGGTAGCGATGTCAGTTTGAGGGTGATTCAGGGCCACGTTATTGCCATGTTTTTACCAAGCTTGTTCACGGGGCATCTAATTAAGAAATTTGGACTAGTTCCAATCTTGCTGGCAGGGCATGCGTTGTTTGCTGTTGCCTTCATTACGGCCTTATCAGGTATAGAAATATGGCAATTCTCTGTTTCATTGATTGCGTTAGGTGTTGCGTGGAACTTTTGTTTCATAGGTGGCAGCACTCTCCTGACGCAGGCTCATAGCGAGAATGAAAAAGGTAAAGTGCAAGGCCTGAACGAGTTTATTGTGTTTGGAATGTCTGCAGTTGCATCCTTTGGGGCAGGCGTTCTCCTAGATATGTTTGGGTGGCATGCTGTGAACCAAACAGCTTTTGCAATGCTTGTTATTGCCGCGGGGGCCACTATATTCTGGGGACTATCCGCCGATGCCCGTAAAGTTAAAGACCTAAGCTAGCAACAAAAGGAATACTCTCTATGTTGATCGTTCTTTCACCTGCCAAAAAACTTGATTTTGAAAGTGAAAATCTTCGTAATGACGACGGTATCCCTACGTTGCTAATGCACACTAAAAAGCTGGCAAAAATAGCTAAGTCGCTAAAGGCCGAAGATCTAAAAGCTATGATGGGTATTTCAGATAATTTGGCGGAACTGAACGTTGCACGCTTTAAAGCCTTTAAGACACCTTTCACTACCACAACGGCCCGGCCCGCCATTGATGCTTTTCAGGGTGATGTTTATGTTGGCCTTGATGCAGCCTCACTAGACGATAAGGCACGTGACTTTGCGAACGATAAAATCCGTATTCTTTCTGGTTTGTACGGTGTGCTAAAGCCACTTGATTTGATGCAAGCTTATCGCCTGGAAATGGGTGTGAAATTCGCAAACGAGCGCGGAAAGACATTATATGCCTTTTGGGGAGATCTGATTTCAAAGGAACTTAATAAGGCTTTAGAGGGTGAAGCGACACCAACTTTGATTAACCTCGCTTCCAATGAGTATTTTAAAGCGGTTGATCAAAAGGCCCTGAAAGCACGGGTAATTACACCTGTTTTTCAGGATGTTAAAGATGGTAAAGCTCGTGTTGTCTCGTTTCTTGCAAAAAAAGCACGCGGCATGATGGCTCGGTATGTGATTGATAACCGGATCACAGAACCAGAGGCGCTGAAGGCCTATAATATAGGTGGGTATGCCTATGACGCAGAGCTATCTACTGATGATAAATGGGTTTTCCGGCGTCAGCAGCCATAGCGACGCGCTGAGCCTGACCGGTAATCGCTAATGCGAACCGGTTGATCGCAAATTACCCCAGTTAAACTTTTGTTGTTTCGACATTCTGCTTGAAATGGCTATAGTTTCCCTCGTGCTTAGGAACACATGCGAGGGAATTGGGAACATGAAATTTAAAGTAAATAACAAATCGGTTGATTTTGACGGTGACGGCGAAATGCCGCTTCTTTGGTATTTGCGCGATGAAGCGGGTATGACGGGTACGAAGTTTGGTTGTGGAGCCGGACTATGTGGTGCTTGTACTGTACATGTTGACGGCGTTGCCGTTAGGTCATGCCAAACATGGATGGAGGATGTCGCGGATACAGAGGTCACAACCATTGAAGGTCTGGCAAACGGCGATAATTTACATGCGCTGCAGCAAGCTTGGGTAGATAACAATGTACCTCAGTGTGGTTACTGCCAGGCGGGCCAAATTATGCAGGCTGCTTCCTTGCTCGCGGATAATCCCAAGCCTACCGATGATGAAATTGAAACTGCAATGGAAGGTAATATCTGCCGCTGCGGAACGTATCAGCGCATCAAAAAGGCTATTCGCCAAGTGGCGGGAGAATAGTTATGGCTGTAAATATTGAAAATGTTTCCCGTCGCGGGTTTTTGAAAACAACTGGCGCGGTATCTGGGTTGGTTATTGCGGCACCGATGATTTCCAATTACGTGGTGGCAGAGGCCACTGGCGAAGATGGCATGTCGCAATCCGTTTATCTTTCTATGGATTTAGACGGGACCGCGCATATTTATATTCACCGCGTTGAAATGGGGCAGGGTAGCCGCACTGGTTTGCCGCAAGTGATTGCAGATGAATTGGAAGCTGACTGGGACCGCCTTGTTTTTGAGCCAGCGTATGGTGATAAAAAGTTCGGTGACCAAAACACAGATGGATCTACGTCCATTCGCCGTTTCTACGATACATTCCGTGCTGCGGGTGCCACAGCTCGTATGATGCTTGAGCAAGCAGCCGCTAATGAGTGGGGTGTGTCAGTTTCTGATGTGTCGGCAAAGAACCACCGGATTACTAACAAAGTAACTGGTGCCTCGGAGGATTATGCACGTTTTGTAGCCGCGGCGGCTATACTTGAAGCGCCAGCAGCTGATGCTATTAAGCTGAAGACTAAAGCTGATCGTATCTTTATTGGGAAACCAAAAACCAATATCTATATGAATGATATTATTACGGGGAATAGCCAGTTCGGGCAGGACACGCGCCGTGATAATATGTTGTTTGCTGTTGCAACACGCCCCCCGGTTGTTGGTGGCAAGGTAACAAGCTTTGATAAAGCTGCCGCAATGGCCGTGCCTGGAGTTGTTGATGTTGTTGAACTTCCAGCGTTAACGTTACCTGCAGTCTTTAAACCGCTTGGTGGTGTTGCAGTCCTCGCGAACAACACGTTTGCCGCAATGAAGGGCCGGGACGCCTTGAATGCACAATTCGAAGCGGGTGAAAATGGTAGTTATGACACGACTGAATTTGAAAAAAGTCTGTGGCAGTCCATTGACGGCGAAAGTACAACGCATTTAAAGCGTGGTGACTGTGATGCTGCGCTCGCTGGGGCTGATAAAACACTGTCAGCTGACTATTTTGTTCCACATCATAACCATTCACCAATGGAGCCACCAGCTGCAACGGCTGAATGGCAAGGCGAAGACCTTAAAATGTGGGTTTGTTGCCAGGACCCTCAAGCAGTACAGAATACTGTGGCACCGTTTGTTGGTAAAAAACCTGAAGATATCTACGTTGAGGCAACACTGCTAGGTGGTGCTTTTGGGCGTAAATCTAAGCCTGATTTCGCCGCAGAAGCTGCCATTTTAGCGAAGCATGCTAAGCGGCCAGTTAAAATGGTATGGACCCGCGAAGATGACATGCGCCATGGTTATTTGCATACGATTGCAGCACAGCGTGTTCAAGCAGCAGTAAGTGGCGGTAAAGTAACTGCATGGAAGCACAAAGCTGCTTATCCATCAATTGGCGGCACGTTCAATCCTGCCGCAAATGGCCCTGGAGGCTTTGAGCTTGGGCTTGGCTTACTTGACTTACCATTTGAGTGTGAAAACCTTCAGGTAGATGCAGGCGGTGCGAAAGCGCATGTCCGAATTGGTTGGTTGCGGTCGGTTGCAAATATTCAGCAAGCGTTTGCAATTGGTTCTTTTGTTGATGAACTTGCTCATGATCAGAAGAAAAATACTGATGATATGTGGATGGAGCTAATTGGCAGTGATCGCCACTTCAATCCAACGCCTGAAATGCCGGGCTCCGACCCAAGTAATCCGCGCGCGCCTGCATATGGTAATTATGGCGCTCCGCTTGAGCGGCACCCGCTTGATACGGCACGACACAAGGCAATGCTCAAAAAAGTTGTTGAAATGTCGGGTTACGGTAAGAAGATGCCGAAAGGTCGAGGTGTTGGCATCAGCGTACACCGTAGCTTCGTGAGTTATGTTGCATGCGCAGTTGAAGTTGAAGTCAGTGATGACGGCAGCCTTCGTATTCCTCGTGCTTGGATGGCTGTTGATTGTGGTACTTATGTAAATCCTGATCGGGTGAAGGCTCAGATGGAAGGTGCAGTTCTCTTCGGCATGTCAATTGCCCTGCACGGTGAAATCACAGCAGAAAATGGTGCGGTTATTCAAAGTAACTTTGATGGTTATGAGCTTTGCAGAATAAGTGAAGCACCTGAAGTTGAGGTCTTTATAGCTGAAAACGATGCACCGCCGGGTGGTGTGGGTGAGCCGGGCGTGCCACCGGTGGCTCCTGCTATTACCAATGCGATTTTCGCGGCAACTGGTAAGCGAATTCGTAGGCTACCGATTAGAGATCAACTATCAATTTAAACTATATAAATTTGAACTGAAAAACGGGGCTTAAGGCCCCGTTTTTTGTTGGTGAAAACAATGTAAGAGCCAGAAAATTGGCAATTTTGTATTCTATTAAACTTTGTCAGCGATGCGATATGTAAGGGGTACTACGATGCTGAGGTCGCCTTTTGCAGTAGGCGCGGCAGGAAGTTTCTTCAGGCGTGTAGCAAGCTGAAACGCGTCTTTGTCAAGGATATCATTACCGGAAGATTGAACGATCTGAATACCTTTAACACGACCATCAGTTGAAACAGTTAGACGCACTTTCACTTGGCCTTGAATGCCTTGAGCCAAGGCGTTGCGTGGGTAATAATGCTTTTCTTCAATTTCTTTACGAACTTGGTCATTCCAAGATTCATTAGATTGATCAGCAGTGGCTGGAACTGTTGAGAGAAATGCCATTGATGCTGAAAATATAGCAGCTTTTACTAGGGAAAAAGACATTTGAGTAGCTCCGTAAAACACATTAAAATTTCGATGTGCAAATAATAACGGAGTGTTGTTGCTGTTTTTTGATAGCTATATGAAAAATTCATGTACTGCATTTAGCAGGGCTGCGAAAACAGTATAGCTAAGTGAATAATGCGCAATATGCTAATGAAGGAAAAGGATGGCGCCCCAATAGAAGCACCATCTTTTATTAAATCATGTTTAGAAACGAAAGCCTATGCCAGCAGTGGCTAGGAAGTCGTCAAATCCATAAGTTGTTACTCGTGTGCGCAGGCTCAAGCTTTCACCGATTGCTCGCTCAAACCCAACGAAAGCTGCAAAGTCATCATTTGATCTCGAGTAATTGGGGCCTGAAATTGAAGCTTTAAGTTTAGCATAACCTGCCCCAACAGAAACAAGGTTGCGTTTTTCATCGCCTAGCGCCCAGCCGAGAGTAGGCATGATAGAAAATTGATAATCAACGTCGACAGCATTGTTCAGGTTTGTTTGACCAATTGTGCCTTCAATTCCATATACTAGACCTGTTTCGCTTTGAGCCCTGAAGCCAAGGTTTGCTCCGTAGTAGAAGCCGTTGACATCATTTTGTGCATCAAGATACCCGGCTTCAATACCAGCGAAACTACCGTGAAAGAGTTTATTTTCGTCTGCATTAGCTGTTGAAGTTACAGCTAAAAGCGCCGCAAATGTCGTAGAAATAATTGAATTTTTCATAATGACCCCAATAAGAATAAAATTAACCAGCGCTGACTAAAGGGTCTTTTGCAGGGGCGCAATTATTAAAACGTATTTTTACGCGTAATAGTATAGTTCAATCTTTACTGTTGTATTTGAGGCATCAACGAAAGTTGCAAGGTGGAATGGGGAAGCTGTAGCCCCCCCATTTAGTAAAATGTTAGGTAATTGGCCTACCTTTTATTCAGTAGTTCCAGGGCAGCTGTAGTCATTGCGGTTACACCAGTTTTTAACGAAGGCTCTAGGTCTGGAACATAGTAGGATGAATGTAGGCTGAGGAACTTACGGTCGCCAGCCTTAACTGCAGCCATATGTTCTTTGCTCACTGTCCCTAAGCGAAAGATAAGGCTCGGGATTTTTGGCTCAACTCGGCCGTAGTGTGCAAAATCCTCAGCGCCCATAACCGGACCCTCCATCTGAACATGGTCAGCGCCCATTTTGCTTGCCAGTGCATCATGTATACGTTTGGTAAGCACTGGATTGTTATAGGTGGCAGGCGTAGATTCGCCAATTGTCACTACAGGTAGTTGCTCTTCAGTAAGCCCAAAAGACACTGCTTGTGCATGCGCTATGCGTTTGATGCCGTTCAAAAGGTTTTGGCGGACGTTATCTTTGTAAGACCGAACTGTTAGCTGCAAATGAGCGTTGTCGGAGATAATGTTGTGTTTAGTTCCTGCGTGGAAAGAGCCAACAGTCACAACGGCGGAATCCAGAGGTGAAGTTTCTCGGGACACTAATGTCTGCAAGGCAAGCACTATCTGGGAACCAAGAACCACCGGGTCTTTTGTTGTGTGAGGATAGGCACCGTGACCGCTAACACCCTTAATGGCGATATCAACGGAATCAACATTCGCGAGGGCAAAGCCTTCAACGAGGCCGATGTCACCAGCCGTGAGTGTTGGGCTAACATGTAGAGCAAGGTTAAAGTCTGGCCTTGGAAAGCGCTCGAACAAACCGTCATCTAGCATTGCTTTGGCGCCGAGTACCCGCTCTTCTGCGGGTTGGCCAATCATAACGAGCGTGCCGCTCCATTTATCTTTCATCGCAGCAAGCCGTCGGGCTGTTCCAATGAAAGATGTCATATGTACGTCGTGCCCGCATGCATGCATGACGGGTACGGTTTTCCCGTTAGGGTCTGTTGTGGTCACTGTGCTGGCGTGCGGTACGCCTGTTTTCTCAAGAACAGGTAAGCCGTCAGTGTCAGTGCGGACGAGTACCGTTGGACCATCGCCGTTTTTAAGTACGCCTACAACACCGTGCCCGCCCACACCGGTTGTAACTTCATACCCGATTGAGGATAATTCTTCTGCAATACGAGCAGACGTTTTTTCTTCCTGTAAAGATATTTCTGGGTGACTATGTAAGTGCGTATAGAGGCTCTCAAGATAGCTATAGTCTTTAGCTACATCTTGTTTTAAGGCCGTGGTTACATCGTCAGCTTGTACAACACCTGCGAATAGAAGCGTGCTGGCAATTGTTTTACTTATAATATTCATATTATCCCTCCCATTATTTGATGTGAGCATAATGCTTTAGGTGAAAGCCGCAAACTATTTGAATCTGGTAAGGGGCAAAAATGTTTGAGATGTGGCTCTTACCTTGTGTTCAGCCAAAAAAAGAGACTATAAGGCGCACTCAATTAGTTTCTGGAGTTTGGCCCGTATGGCACCGCCACTTTTAAGTTTAAGAGATGTTGATCTGCATTGGGGTTCTAATCCTGTGCTGGATGAGCTTGAAATGCATATCGGTGTGGCGGACCGACTGTGCCTAATTGGACGTAACGGTGCAGGAAAATCAACTTTAATGAAGGTGATTGCAGGGTTGATTGAGATTGACGGTGGTAAGCGCTGGGTACAGCCTGGGGCAAAAGTCGCCTATTTGCCGCAGGAGCCTGATGCCTCAGAATATGCAACACTTTATGATTATATCGTTGGAGGTCTTCCTGAGGACGAGCGCGATCAATCGTACCGTGCTGACGTGCTTGTTGAAGACTTGAGTATTAAAGCTGATGCGACGCCAGATAATGCCTCTGGCGGCGAGATGCGGCGAGCTGCACTTGCGCGTACCTTGATCGGAGAACCTGAACTTCTTCTCCTTGATGAGCCAACAAACCATATGGATATTAATACGATCCAGTGGCTGGAAGCATATCTTAAGTCTTGGCGCGGTGCCATGGTTTTGATTAGTCATGATCGAGCTTTTCTCAATAACCTGGCAACAGCTTGCTTGTGGTTAGACCGCGGTAAAATCCGTAGACTTGAAGATGGCTTTGAAAAGTTCGAAGCATGGCAAGAAAAGACATATGCTGAAGAAGCTGACGCCCTAAAAAAGCTTGATAAAGTAATCAAGGAAGAGACGCGCTGGTCCGTTGAGGGAATTAGCGCCCGACGTACCCGGAACCAAGGGCGATTGCGCCGTCTGCACGCAATGCGCGGTGAGCGCAGATCGGTTGTTAAAGCAGAGGGTAACGTCAATATCTCTATGGCTGGCGGCGAGCGCTCTGGCGCAAGGGTCATTGAAGCCAAAGGCATTAGCAAAAGCTATGAAGGGCGGACGTTGTTCGAAGGGTTCACTACACGTATTGCTCGTGGTGACCGAATAGGCATTATTGGTCCGAACGGGGTCGGAAAATCCACCTTACTTAAAATATTGACCGGCGAGCTTGCGCCGGACGAGGGCTCAGTGAAGCTTGGCACTAACCTCGAAATGCAAACGATTGATCAGAAACGTGCCGACTTACAGGACGATATGACGATTATGGATGTCCTAACGGGTGGGCGCGGCGAGTGGATGCAGATTGGTGATGAAACCAAGCATATCATGACGTACCTGAAGGACTTTTTGTTTGACCCTAGCGTTGCACGCACGCCAGTTTCTGCCTTGTCGGGCGGCGAACGAAACCGTCTTCTGATAGCTAAAAACTTCGCAAAACCTTCCAATCTTTTGGTGCTTGATGAGCCAACCAATGATTTGGACATGGATACGCTAGACCTGCTGCAAGAAGTACTGGCCGATTATAAAGGCACTATCCTCCTTGTCTCTCACGACCGGGATTTTCTCGACCGAGTTGTCAGCAGTTCCATTGTCCTTGAAGGCGATGGGACCGTGATCGAATATGCGGGTGGTTACAGTGATTATAAAATGCAACAAAAACTGACAATGAAGGCAGAAGCGCAGGCTGCACAAGTGAAGGAAAAAAATAAGGTTGTTTCGATCACTGACGCACCAAAGAAAAAAGGCAAGAAACTAACTTATAAAGACCAGCGTGAGCTGGATATATTGCCCGCTGAGATTGAAAGCCTGACATTCAAGATTGCCCAGATGGAAGCTGAGATTTCTGACCCCCAGCTCTACAGCAAAAATCCTGAAAAGTTTAACCAGCTTACAAAAGATGTTGAAGCTGGGCAAAATGAACTCGAGGAAAAAGAAATGCGCTGGCTAGAATTGGAAGAGATGAAAGATAGCCTGACCTAAGAGGGGAACTTCTATTCCCCTCTATGCAGTAAGCTAATTACCGGACATAACTTGCGCCGTTAATATCGAATGTCGCGCCTGTAGCATGATTCACAAGACCAGACAGCAGGAAGGCGATCATGTTGCCAATTTCTTCTGGTGGTGCGGCGTCGCCCATGGGAACTTCTTGCAGCATATGCTCGTTTCCGGGCTCGTAGGCAACTGATGCCATGTCCGTCTTAACCCAACCGGGTGCAATCAAATAAGCATAGATACCATCACGTGCAAAAGCCCGTGCAATTGTGCGCATCATTGCGACAAGTGCTCCTTTGCTGGCAGCATAATGCATCATGTCAGGGCTGTCGCCGCGGAAAGCAGCGCGGCTTGCGACAGTTACAATGCGCCCTACGCCGTCTCGTGCTTCGAAATGATTGATTGCTGCTTTTGATAAGTCGGCAACCGCCTGCACATTCACCTGCATCACCTGCGCCCAACCGGCAAGCCACTCTTCTTCGTTGGAGGTATGGGGCGTGGAGGGCATAATGCCCGCATTATTAATGATGCCGTCAATTTTTCCTTTAAAGTCTATTGCTTGCTCAAATAGCCGGAAAGCAGCGGATGGCTCACTTAAGTCAGACTTGAGAATATGCAGCCGATCTTTGCCGAATTCGGCTTGCATATCTGCAAGTGCGCCGGCGGCGTGGGCATAACTGCCAACGACGTTCGCTCCGGTTGAGAGAAGGATGCGTGTGGTTGCCGCCCCGATGCCGCGTGAGGCTCCGGTAATAAGAAAAGTATCATTGGAAAACTTGATCATGTTTAGTCCTTTGGTTTCATGACAACAGCTTGCCCTTTGGGGTGCACGCGGAACACAATAATTTCGCTGCGGGCATTTCCAGTTGCCGCACTATGAACAGCGTTGGCAGGTATTTTGTGTGCCATGCCGGACTTCAAGGTCAGGTCAGCTTGTCCGTCAATTTTCAGTGTGGTTTCGCCTGAAATTACATACAAAAACTCTTCGCTGGGGTGATAGTGGCGCGGTAAAGCTGTGTTTGCAGGCACGTTTAGTTTGCTCATGATAACGTTGTGGCTTTTTATGGCATTTAGGGGAGAATCAAGCAGGTTTTTCACGCTCGGTTGGTCAGCACTCGCTGTGTTGCTGGTCAGTACAAGCAATAATCCTATGATAATTGTACGCATTAGTTTCCCTTAAAACTATTTAAGTATGAATAGTTAGCGAAAAACAAGCTGGTCGCCAAGCGGCAAACCGATTGTAAAGCTTGATTTAGAGGTATGTTAAGGCCTATGGGGTAGCCTTTCTAGGGATATGGGGCGTGTAAGCGGGATAATTGTTGGGTTACTGTTTAGTCATGCGCGCGTTATTAGTTTTGGTATGTATGGTATTTTCTCTTCCGTCGTCGGTGCAAGCGGAGGATGAGCCTGTTGTGCGCTGGTATAATGAGCATTATCCGCCAACGTTTATTTCTAAAGGCCCCTATTCGGGTAAAGGGTTTGGCGACAAAACTCTCGCTTTTTTCCTTGCCCAACTCCCACAGTTTCAGCACAAAGTTCTGCAAGCCAATGTGCACCGTGCAATCGTAGAAATGCGCGAGAATGACGGTGTTTGCATTGCAGGTTTGTTTCAGACACCTGAGCGCGATGTTTTTATGACATTTAGTAAGACCGTGTTCCGGACTTTGCCGAACCGCTTGATAATTCTTAAAAACAATTTTGAACGCTTCCGTCCTTATGTCGGTGAAGCCGGAGAACTTGATCTTGTCGCTTTGCTTGAGCAGAGCGACATGACAGCTGGTGTCATCGTGGATCGGGTGTATAGCACGCGCATCAACAAGTTACTCACTGATCATTTAGGGGGCAGTCCTAGAATTGTTAGCCCCCATCCAAGGTACGGCGCTTTGCTGCACAGGGGGCGTATTCATTACACCTTTGGTTTTTCATATGAGGCAGACTATCAGTTCAAAGAGCTAGGGATTGCCGACGTGTACATCAGTATTTCTATTGAGGGTGAGCCCAAAATAGTCTCCAGTGGCATAGCTTGCAGTGATAGTGAAGTGGGGAGGGCAGTAATTGCCGCGGTGGATGATATCATCGACCAACAAGGTGCAAACCCACCTTATCAACGGTTTTATGAAGAATGGCTTGATGAAAAAGCGCTTAGTGACACACGCCGCTACATAGGGCAAATGCCACCTGAAACACGGTTGCGCGACGACTAAGAAATCTTCAACATTTAATTATCTTTCCGAACACACGAGAAAACCATATAGCATGAAACACCGGTGGTGTTTTGGAGTGGATTAATGGTGGAATTGGAACTGTGGGCAGAGAGTGACCCCACCAAATATTGGGATCTGTTGTTGTTAGCAGACCCATCAGAGGTGCTTGTTCAAGAATATCTGACTGATGGTAAGCTTTATGCTGCAAGCTGGGACGGTGTCACCGTTGGTGTTTTTGTCCTAGTGCCGGTTGAGGATACCTTGTGGGAACTTAAAAACATTGCCGTATCACCAGAATGGCAAGGCAAGGGTGTGGGTAAGGCCCTGTTGACTGAGGCTATTGGCACCGCTCGTGGTCTGAGCGCAGAGTGTCTTGAGGTAGGGACTGGCAACAGTAGTATCAACCAGCTTGCCTACTATCAAAAAGCAGGGTTCAGGCTTGACCGTATCGCCAAAAATTATTTCACACTGAATTATGATGAACCTATTTTTGAAAATGGCATACAATGCCGAGATATGGTTTTCTTGAAAATGGATTTGTAGTTGGGGGGAATGGGTATGCGCGCTTTTGTCGGAGTTGCTTTCGCTGGGTTAATGAGTTTTTCTGCTACTGCGCAGCAAACGTGCATCCCTGACATGCCCGTGCCACATGCGAACAATGCGGTGGCAGCAGTTACTCTGCATGACCAAATTCACCTGTTTTCTTTCGCGGGCCTGAAGGCTGGCAAAACATGGCAGGACACTTCGAAGGAAGCCTACATGTATGTAGAAGGCAGCAAAGCATGGGAGCGATTGCCTGATTTGCCAGTTGTGCTTGGCCGGCTTGCGGCAACAGCGGAGGTTGTTGGGGAACGTGTCTATTATTTTGGCGGCTACACGGTGGCGGAAGATGGCAGCGAAGTTTCAACCCCTGAGAACTTCGAATATAACCCATTTGAACGCACCTATAAGCGCATCGCAGACATGCCTGTGCCAGTGGATGATGCTGTAAGCTTTGTATACCAAAACCGCTATATCTATATGGTTTCTGGTTGGCACAATGATGGCAACGTGCGGGATGTGCAGTATTATGATGTGCAAACAAATACATGGGCCAAAGCAACTGATTATCCCGGCAGCCCTGTGTTTGGTCATGCTGGTGGCATGGTGGGCAACCAGTTTGTTATCGCGGACGGTGTTGCGGTTGTGGGCAAAGACGAAAATGGCCGCCGTCAGTTCGATACAGTGAATGAGGGCTGGATGGGCACGGTCGACCCAAACGAGCCGAGTAAGATAGAATATCGTCGTTTGCCACAGTTGCCGGGGCGCGGCCATTACCGCATGGGCGGCGAAGGGGACGTGGGCGGCAACCGTGTATTATTCGCGGGTGGTACGCCAAACGCCTATAATTATAACGGCATAGGCTATAACGGCGAACCATCAGAACCCAAGAAGCATGTTTTTTCTTGGGACTTCAATAAAGACAATTGGGTGGCGTATGAAGACAAACCCGACGCCAGCATGGACCACCGTGGATTGCTCAAGTGGCACAATGAGTGGCTAACTATTGGTGGCTTAGGACGCGGGCAAGCAGTTCTTGGTATTGGTCTATGCTTTAAATAGAGGTTTGGTTTTTCCTGTTTGATAAACCAACAAATATAAGGCCAATCAATGCGGGTAATCCTTGAATGTAGAGTATTGAAGTTCCAGCTGTTAGTCCGCCGTAAACCCCAGCGACTAAGACACATGACAAGAAGAATATTTTTAGGTCAGCGCGTTTTGAATACAGTGCCCAGATAAGTCCTGCGGCTAGAAATCCATTATATAGGCCTTGGTTAGCGGCAAGGGTGGCAGATGCTTTGGCGAACTCGGGTGTTGTGCCGAAAGTTTTTAGGCCAATAGGCTCTTGCCACAAGAACATCTCTAACACTAAAAACCAAATGTGACTTAAGGCTACGATGGTGGTCGTGATAGTTGCGAGAAGTTTCATGTTGTGCCCCTAGATGATCAGCGCTTAATGTTCTTGTGTTATAGTCCAACATCCCAGCAGTCTTTGATCACGACTTTTTGCATCCATAGGTCTTTCCAGCGGGCTTTCTTTTCTTCGGCAGAAAGGGACGCAGGGCTTGTCACTTTGGACGGCGGAAACGCATCACGGTTGTCAAGGACGCGCCGGTTTACGGCGCCTTTACGGTGGTCATCAATGTCGCAGGTGGCGGCCGGTACCACGCCGCAGCGCTGGCATATCCATAGCCGTGCGCTATCTGACCCTTGAGAATACAGGCTGAGCGCAGCTTCGTTTTGAATCTCTATTTCAAGTTCAGCATCCGGGGTGGAAATCCATTCGGCACCATGTGTGGTGCAAAAATGGCAATCGCAGGCGCGGGGGGTCATGTTTTCAGGAAGTACATCCGTGTCCACCCGAACAGTAATATTGCCGCAATAACATCCGCCAGTGAGTGTACCCATGGTCCGAAGATCCTCCCTTTATGCCTGCTGATTAACCTAATCTTCATTTAACTTATACTCAAGGGGCATATTCCCCCTGTTCAATGCGACTAAATCTGCTAATAAAGGGGCCAATTGCTGCCGATTTTATGTGTCGGCGCACTGGATATAGTAATTTGATACAGGATAAAGGTAACCATGGCTGGCCATTCCAAGTTTAAAAATATCATGTACCGCAAAGGCGCACAGGATAAAAAACGTTCAAAAATGTTCTCCAAATTCAGCCGGGAGATCACGGTTGCTGCTAAAATGGGTGGTCCAGAAATGGAAAGTAACCCACGTTTACGCCTTGCTGTTGCAACAGCTCGCGCGCAGTCTATGCCCAAGGATAATATTGACCGTGCGATTCAAAAGGCTGCTGGTGGCGACGCTGAAAACTATGATGAAATGCGTTACGAAGGTTACGGCCCGGGCGGTATTGGTGTGATTGTTGAAGCACTAACTGACAACCGCAATCGTACAGCGTCAGACGTGCGTTCGATCTTTGGTAAAGCTGGCGGTAACCTCGGCGAAAGTGGTTCTGTTGGTTTTATGTTCGACCAAGTTGGCGAGATTAATTATCCTGCAGATGTGACAGACGCGGACACAATGTTTGAAGCGGCGCTTGAGGCTGGTGCAGACGAGGTTGAGTCTGACGATGAAGGTCACGCAATTTACACCGAAGCAAACGACCTGCATGCTGTTGTATCTGCACTAACCACGGCACTTGGTAGCGAGCCTGAGGGTGCGAAGCTTATCTTTAAGCCAAAGGAACCTCTCGTGCTTGATAAAGACGGTGCGGAAAAAATGATGCGCCTTATCGACACGCTTGAAGATAATGATGATGTTCAAACAGTGTTTGGTAACTATGATATTCCAGCAGACGTTCTTGAAGAACTATCTGCCGAGTAAGTCATGCACATATAGCTCTGGGGAGGGGCGCGACAGTTAATGCGTTTATTAGGCCTTGATCCGGGATTGCAAAAAACAGGCTGGGGTGTTGTGGAAAGTCACGGCACTCGCCTTACACACATTGCAAATGGTGTTGTAAAATCTGATAGTAAAAAGTCACTCGCCGAACGTCTCGTTGAATTATACGATGGCCTTACAGAAGTGCTTGCTGAGTGGCAGCCGCATTCTTGCGCTGTCGAAGAAACCTTCGTGAACAAAAACCCAACGAGTACGTTAAAACTTGGTCAAGCAAGGGGGATTGCTTTGCTTGTGCCGTCGCGTGCTGGCTTGCCTGTGGCGGAATACACACCAAACCACGTGAAAAAATCAGTTGTAGGTGCAGGGCATGCAGCCAAAGATCAAGTTGATGCGATGGTGCAAATTTTATTGCCGGGTATTAAAATAAATGGCCCTGATGCAGCAGATGCACTTGCAGTTGCTATCTGCCATGCGCATCATATGGGAACAGCTGCAAATATTAGGGGCATGATACGGTGATAGCGAAGCTAAAAGGGCTGGTTGATACTGTAGGTGAGGATTATGTCATCATTGACGTGAATGGCGTTGGGTATTTGGTGCATGCCAGTAGTCGCACCCTTGGCAACCTACCGCAACCCGGTGAAGCTGCTGCCGTGCATATTGAAACTGTTGTCCGTGAAGATGCGATCACATTGTTTGGTTTTTCAGAAGCCGCTGAAAAAGATATGTTTCAATTGCTTACGAGCGTTCAGGGGGTTGGGGCGAAAGTTGGGCTTGCTATTTTGTCAGCGCTTGGCCCGCAGGAACTTCAAAACGCGATTGCAGCGCAGGATAAAACCGCTGTTTCCCGCGCAAAAGGTGTTGGGCCGAAAGTGGCGACCCGTATCGTGACGGAACTCAAGGATAAAGTGACTGCATTCGTTTTCAAACCCCAGGGTGTACAAATGGCACCTGGTGTCGCTGTACCGGTGTCTGGTGCAACAGCTGTTATCGAAGATGCAGTATCAGCGCTGGCAAATCTTGGGTACAGGCCAACTGACGCACACGGTGCTGTTGCGAAAGCCGCTAGTGAGTTAGGTGAGAATGCAGATGTTGGTGCACTTGTTCCTGCAGCCCTCAAACATTTGAGCAGCCTTGTATGAGCGAAGCAGAAGAAAGATTGGTAGCGGGCGGCGAAACAGGTGGTGACACGCTTGACCATGGCCTGCGCCCGCAAACATTAGGTGAGTTTATCGGGCAGGAGGATGCGCGTGGCAACTTGCAGGTATTTATTGAAGCAGCGCGGGCGCGCGGTGAAGCGATGGACCATGTGCTGTTTTATGGGCCTCCGGGGCTTGGTAAAACAACACTTGCGCAAATTGTGGCGAGAGAACTTGGGGTGAACTTTCGTGCGACTTCCGGGCCTGTTATTTCTAAAGCTGGTGATCTTGCTGCCCTCCTGACCAACCTTCAGGAGCGGGATGTGCTGTTTATTGATGAGATTCACAGACTGAACCCTGCGGTGGAAGAAATACTTTATCCTGCGATGGAAGATTTCCAGCTTGATTTGATCATTGGTGAAGGCCCCGCGGCGCGGTCAGTTCGGATTGACTTGCCACAGTTTACATTGGTTGGTGCGACGACACGGTCGGGGCTTATTACTAAGCCACTTAGGGATCGTTTCGGAATCCCGACGAGATTGGAATTTTATAAAGTTGAAGAACTTACGGAAGTAGTGCGCCGCGGTGCGCGCTTGCTTGATCTTGGTATGACCGAGGACGGCGCACGTGAAGTGGCTGCGCGTTCCCGTGGTACACCCCGTATTGCGGGGCGTTTGCTCCGCCGCGTCCGTGATTTTGCGTTGGTCGCCGGGCGAGACAAGGTGGATGCTGTTTCAGCGGATGCCGCACTTAATCGGTTGCAGGTTGATAACCTTGGCCTTGATGTGATGGACAGGCGCTATATGTCCTGCATCGGTGAAACCTATACAGGAGGCCCTGTAGGTGTTGAAACACTAGCAGCCGCGCTTTCTGAGCCGCGAGACGCAATTGAAGATATCATTGAGCCTTACCTGATGCAGATTGGTCTCGTGCAGCGTACGCCGCGAGGCCGAATGTTATCCCCCGACGGCTGGAAGCATATGGGCTTAACGCCCCCTCCTAGTAAAGATGTAGGCCAGATGGATTTGCTCGGAGGTGGTAAGTGACGGTTTCTTGCACAACGGGTGAATGGAAAGACGGTGTCTACCATTTTCCTATCCGCATTTATTATGAAGATACTGACGTTGGCGGCATGGCATACCACGGCCGGTATGTTAGTTTTTTTGAACGCGTGCGCACTGAGAGTATTAGAGGCACTGCGGCAGATGTTGACTTTCTTTTTAATATTTCTGAGGAAGAAGGTGGTCCGCATACCTATGTGGTGAGCGAACTAAAACTTAAGTATCACCGGCAGTCAAAAATTAATGATTTGCTGCTTGGCCATAGTATGGTCACAAAAGTACGGGCAGCTGCTGTTGAGGTGAAACAGTGGATTACCAAGGGTGACGAGCTGATTGCGGAAGCTGAAGTGCTGGTAGCCATTATCGGGAATGATGGGCGGCCAAGGCGTTGGCATCCTGAGGCCCTAGGTTGTTGGAACGAGTGGCTTGATGCTGCAAAAGCTGCTGGACGATTAGACGATAAGTAATTGTGATTTAGCGCCGCGTGGCGTGGGGAGATAATGATGCAAAACCAAGTCGTTGAAGCGGTTGAACTTGGCGGCAGTGTGCCAGACTTTTCCATTATGGGCATGTTCATGCAGGCTGACTTCATTGTTCAGGCAGTGATGATTATGCTGGTAACGGCAAGTGTTTGGGGTTGGTCTATTATTTTTAATACTGCAAGCCGTGTAAAGGTTGCGCGCGCTAAGGCAGAAGAATTCGAAGAGGCTTTTTGGTCCGGCAATAGCTTGGACGACCTATATGCGCGTATCAAACAGGCACCAAATCATCCGCTGGCCGCGGTGTTTGTGGCAGCAATGCGGGAATGGCAGCGCAGCTTGGGCGCAAAAGCAACTGGCTTTGACAAGGTGACCGTGCAGGACCGGATTACAAAAGTGATGCATGTAACCACGGGCCGAGAGATGGACCGGTTGGAAGGGCAGGTTGGCTATCTTGCAACGATTGGTTCGGCGTCGCCGTTTGTTGGTTTGTTTGGGACAGTCTGGGGTATCATGAATAGCTTTACTTCTATTGCTATGGCCTCCGACACGTCGCTGGCGACGGTAGCTCCGGGTATTGCCGAAGCGTTGCTGGCAACGGCTCTTGGTCTTGTGGCAGCTATTCCTGCCGTGATTGCTTACAACAAGCTTTCAACTGATCTAGGACGTTATGCAAGCCGGGTAGAAGGTTTCGCTGATGAATTCGCGGCCATTCTCTCCCGTCAACTTGACGAGAGAGGCCACTAATGGGAGCTTCAGTGTCAGGGGGAGGTCGCCAACAGGGTGGGGGCCGGAGAGGGCGTTATCGCCCTATGGCTGAAATTAATGTTACACCGTTCGTGGATGTAATGCTGGTGCTGCTGGTGGTGTTTATGGTGGCGGCGCCATTATTGACGTCCGGTATTCAAGTTGATTTGCCCAAAGCGCAAGCCAAGCCATTGCCGCAAGACAGTAAGCCACTAGAAATAACGATCAACCATGAAGGTGCCATATTTCTTGTGGAAACTGAAATCGGTTTGAACGAGTTGGTGCCGCGCCTGACAGCGATTGCTGGAAATGATAAGGATACGCGCATTTATGTGCGTGGTGATACACGGCTTGATTATGGTCAGGTTATGCAGGTTATTGGTGCCATTAACGCTGGCGGCTTTACGCGTGTTGCCTTAATAGCAGAACAGAAATAAAGATTTCGGAGTTTTAAGTTTTGTACGGTGGGAAGTTAGGCTGGATGTTGTCTGCGCTGCTGCACGTTGGTGTGGTGGTTGTGGCTTTTGCTGGTCTGCCGCATTTACAGCGCCCAATACCCACACCGCCTCCACCTATTGCAATTGAATTTGTAAAGATATCAGCCAAAACTCAACAACAGGCCCCACGAGAAGAGGTGAAGCAGGAAGCTGCTACGGAACAACCACAGCGCAATGTCGCAGCAGCGGAAAATGTCCCCACTCCTGCGGAAAATTCTGTGCCGCTTCCTGATAAAGCACCGCCGAAAAAGGCTGCGCCGAAACCTACTCCTGAACCGGAAATATCAGAGGCACAGCAATTGGCCCGGAGTATCACGCCGCGCACAAAACCAAGGCCTCCTTCGCGGCTTAAAAGTAAGCGTATCGCGGCTTTGATTGATCGCTCGATCAAAGAAGAAAAAGAAGTTGTAAAGGTGGATGAGCCCGCAGAGGAAAAAGAAAAGGCCGAAGAACCTAAGGAACAGCCTAATCAGTTCGCTGGGCTTCGCGGCCGTATAGCAACGGCCTCGCTACGAGATGCTCTTAGCCAAAAATTATCCGGATGTTGGACGTTTCCTCGTGGAGCCAAAGGCATTGAGAATATGCAGGTAACAGTGCGTATATGGCTGCGGCCTGATGGCACACTTTCACGGCCACCCGAGTTTGTGAATGCGGGTAACTTAAATGACCCAGGTCGTGCTTTTTACCGTGTATTTGCCGAAAGTGCGCGGCGTGCTGTACGAATTTGTGAGCCTTTCACAGAGGCATCACAGTATATCGGTGCTGGCCAAAAATATATCGATTTTAACTTTAATGGCGCTGAGTTCGCCGGGGGATAAGCTTCGTGATGAAAATATCTATCATGGGAAGGGTTTTTACCTTCGTAGTAGCTCTTATTATTGGTAGTGCAGCGGCTACGGCGCAGCTTCGGGTGGATGTAACGCGGGGCACAGTGGATCCTGTTCCGATTGCCGTGCCGGAGTTTGCGCCCGTAATAGATGTGGAAACATCGACAGGAATGCTTTCTGATATCGGGGTAAGTATCAGCCAGGTTATTACTAGTAACTTGGTGTCGACCGGTCTTTTCCGTGCTGTTGATGAAAACGCCTTCATTGAGAAAATCACCGCAGCCAATACCGCGCCGAATTTTGGCTCGTGGCGCCCCCTTGCTGTACAAGGACTTGTTACCGGGCGGCTGCAAATATTGCCGGATGGTAATTTGCGTGTTGAGTTCCGCCTGTGGGATGTGGTCGGTGAAGTGCAGATGGAAGGTGTGGGTTATAATACGCCTGTTTCTAATTGGCGACGTATTGCGCATGTAATCTCTGACCGTATTTACAGCCGTCTTACTGGTGAAGATGGTTATTTTGATACACGTATTGTCTATATTGCAGAGCAAGGTGACCCGCTTGACCGGAAGAAACGTCTTGCGATTATGGACCAGGACGGTGCCAACCAACAACTGTTAACAGACGGTAGTTATTTGGTGCTGACCCCTCGCTTTAGTCCAAACAGACAGGAAATAACTTTCCTTAGTTATTTTAATGACCAGCCACGGGTATATTTGTTTAATATACTATCAAACCGCTTTGAGGTGCTTGGGGATTTCCCAAATATGACATTTGCACCGCGTTTCTCTCCAGATGGCAACAAGGTGATTATGTCGCTTGCTGATGAGGGGAATTCAGATATCTATGTGATGGATTTACGTACTCGGGAAGTGAAAAAACTCACTGCTGATCCCGGTATTGATACATCTCCATCTTACTCACCAGATGGACGGAAAATTGTTTTTAACTCTGATCGTGGTGGAAGCCAGCAGCTTTATGTAATGGATGCAGATGGATCGAATGTACACCGCATATCCTTTGGTAGTGGTCGGTACGCTACACCTGTTTGGTCGCCGCGCGGTGATCTTGTGGCTTTCACCAAAATTGGTGATCGTAAGTTTCGTATCGGTGTAATGCGCCCTGATGGTAACGGTGAGCGTTTGCTAACGGATGCTTATCAGGACGAAGGCCCAACATGGTCCCCTAATGGGCGTGTATTAATGTTTTTCCGAACAACGCGGTATCAGAACGGTGCTGGCGGTAAGCCAAGTCTATGGTCTGTAGACTTGACCGGCTATAACGAGCGTCAAGTGCCAACACCCTATGATGCCAGTGATCCGGCATGGTCACCGCCCTTACCTGTTACTCGGAAGCGCTAAGGTATGGCAATTAGGGAAGCTGTATTGAGGCAAATTGAGATGCTGAATCAGGGGCAAGTGCTTGAGGCGCTTGATCTGTTCTTTGCTGATTATGGTGTTATGCAGGCAAACGGAAAATTGTTTGCAACAGGCCTTGCGGAATGCAGGGCTAAGCAGGAGCCTTTCATTACATCAGCTGTCAATATCAAAGGAAATATTTCAGATTTGGTAATTGACGAAAAAAGCGAGTTTTGCGTGTTCCGTAATCAAACAAGTTTTGATAACCCTGAAGGTAATCGACAGCAGATTGATGGAATACATATTCAAATGTGGGCTTTGGGAAAAATCGCAAGCGAATGGTATTTCAATGGCGAGTTGATGGAAGAAATTATTGCGGCTGGTGTCTTCACAGACCCAGCTCATATTCTGGAGTTGATATAGGAAGTTACTTTAGACTAACTACTTCAAGAAACTGCGGGATTGTTGGTCTGGCGAGGCGGTGTTTTATAGCGAGACCTTAGAGGTTTGCTAATTATTTTCGAACTAGCTTATAGGTATGTTATTCTAGTCCTAACTCCACAGGGCTTTAGATGTTGTCCTGCGTCACCTAGACTGAGGACAATTGAGCGAAGGCAGGCTGCCGCCAGAGACAATATGCGGTGGTGATAGGGCATGGTAAATGACTGTTTTCGTTCGTTACTCCAGACAAAGGGCCTGTGCTAGAAGATGATTGCGATTCCGACGGAATTTGAAGCTTTTCTTGAGATTTGGCGTAGCTTGCCACATACTGCGCACCCGCTGTTGCCATGTCAGCAGGATATTGTGCCCAAAGTTTTTGGTGAGTTTCTCCCCTGCATGGCACTAACGGAAATGGTTGGACCTCAAAATCTTCATATCTTTTTCATTGGAAGCCGTTTTGAGTGGAATGCTAGCCTCGATGTTTCTGGGCGAAACTATTATGATTTGTTACCTGTAGAGTTTCATAAGCCTATGGCAATATTTCATAAAACCCTTTTGGAGACACCGTGTGGTGCTTATATCTCCGATGTGATTACCACCACTCACGGAAGCCGTTACACGCATGAGACTGTTCAAATGCCGTATGCTGATACAGAAGGGAATGTTCGTTTTTTGATGGCCTATGGTTATGGTCGAAAACCATTTGCAAATACTGGCCGGCGATCAGACGAGAGTCATCAGCCTTCTAGTATTAAGGATATGCAATATATTGACATAGGAGCAGGTGCTCCAGCCTCCTATGTCGAGAATTTTGAGTTTCACAAATAGTTTGTAACTTGTGAGCTCTTTTTGAGTAGGAGCTACTAGTTTTGTGAAGATAATTAGGCCGCAATGAAACTGATTTTTTCCTTATCTTTGTACCTGAACCATAATTCAAGCCCGATCATGCCTGGTATCCAGCACAACCAAGATCCGATCGAATAACAAAGCGCATAATCCCAGCCAAAAGTATGTGAAAATACACCCAAAAATACCACTCGAAAAATGACGCCACCACAAAATGTCATGGTGAAAGAGCGGATCATCCATCGTTGATGTGCGGAATAGTTACCTGTCAGCGCGGTAATTAGAGCAGTTGTCGTTACACCAAACCATACTGTTGCCATCAAGCCAAAGCCAAAGGAAACCATTAATCCTGATTTGGTGTTTAGGGCTAGAAGAAAAGCGGCGGATGAAGCGGATAGGCAGGTAAGGGCGTATATCCAGCCAATGGTTCGATGAAGTGCAGGCATGGAGATGCGAAGTTTATGGATGAACTGAAAGCTTCCAACTGCTAGCGCAACTGGCCCTAAAACAAAGTGTGCGTAGGTCGCAACAGGGAAGTTTACAGGAAAATGTGCCATTCGAACTTGTTCAAATGCCTGATAATCAAATACGAAGCGCCATGAAACGATTGCGAAAGAGATGGAAAATAGGGACATAATGGCCCATAGCGTTTTTTTTATGGTCATTGCTTTTCTCGCTGCAGTAGTTTGTTATTTGATTTTTATATTGAGCGCAAAATTTTGTTCTGAAATGGAGACTTTGGCTTTTTTCCATTTTGGTGGACCAAAAGTTCCACGGGCATTGTTGGAAAAACCATATGGCTCTTTCGGTAATCCGATGAAGTTTCTGTCCATTTCGCCATTGCCATTTTTATCGTGAAAAACTGCGATGGCATATTCACCAGCGGGTAGTTTTTGAATGAACTCTAGGCTGCTCCTAGCGGGTAGGACGCGTGCTAGTACAGGTTTCTTTAACCATGTATCTTTGTGATTGAAAATAGCTACCCTGATTGACCCAACTTCTTTCTTTATGCCGTCTATATGTAGCGTTAGTTCGGGTGCTGGGGGAACTTCATTTCCCCAGGTTTTGGGCGATAAGGCGCAGGCAAAAAATATAGCGATTATGTAGAGGAACTTGGTCGCTAACAGCGGCGTTTGAGTTGATTTATTGTGCATGTTTTCCTCGAGTTGTATTAGTTTTTTTAAAATTTCTATCGTGACTAGGCCGTGTTTTTGATTGTTTGAAAAATGCATTTTGGTCAGGATGGCTTCAATTGTTCTTGCGCCAGTGACGGATTTTCTGCGTGAGTGCAGGATAAATTCAGAAGTTCTACGTTCGCGCTTCGTGAATGCAGCATCTTTTTTGTGCTTGGCCATTGATTCAGGCAGTAACTACTTGATATTGGCTAAGGCGATATAGTAGAGCGCCGAAAAATGCTTTTATGATTGGCCACTCAAGTGACAATATCTGAACTAGAGAATTTTTGGACTTCGCGTGACAAGACGATTGTCATGCAGAAAACAGCGCTTATGGCATTGGCTGGCATCCTTTTGGGGATGATCACGCCTTATACTACATCTGAAATCCCAGTTATTCTTGGGCGGTTCTTATATTGGGTGGGCAATATTGTATTCGCATCTTTTGTATCGGGCATAGTTGGGCGCATTGTCTTTCCATTTTTGAATATGAGAAAAGTTCATGCAGTACTGGCTTTTTTTGTATTTACAGCCGCTTTGTCTTTGCCAACGCTAGTATGGGTAGCTAGCTGGGAGTTGATACTTAAAGGTATGTTCATGTATCCAGGCGGTTTTACGCTTGAGTATGTTGTTAGCTCATTAGCTAGCTTAAATTATAGTCTTATTGGGTATTTGGGGTTCTATGCGAAGGTATGGCTAATTACCTTGCTTATTGTAGGACCTGTCAGCCTGATTGGGGACAAGTTTAAAAAACCAAGCAGTGTCTCTCAGGTAATATCTCCGGGGCAGCGCTTTTTGGATCGGTTACCGCCGTCACTTGGGACCGACATCCTTTGCCTAGCGATGGAGGATCATTATCTTCGGGTGCATACATCCTATGGTGATGCGCTTCTGTTGTTGAGGATGGCTGATGCCGTCGCAGAACTTGAAGGGTATCCGGGGGTGCAAGTGCACAGGTCATGGTGGGTGGCAAAAGCCGCAATTGATAGGGTGATTAGAAAACCCCGCAAGAAAACCATTGTGCTTACAAATGGTGTACATGTTCCTATATCTCAGCGCCGGGAAAAAGCGCTGAGAGAAGCGAATTTTATATAGGTATTTATGGCAGAATAGATATGCCTGTGAAGGATGCATGGAAGTAATAAAGCGCGGCGAAAACAACAAGACCAATTACGATAGTGATGATGTCACGTGAAAGGGGTACAATGTCTCGTTTAATCCAATCTCCGTCGCGCTTATTGCTGGAAATAATGGCAGCCAGTGAGAAAACAATCATACCTCCAAATAACAGGACGGACCGTGTTTCTCCATTCGACATAAGGTGCCCAATACCCCAGAGCATTACTCCAATGAGCTGAGGGTGGCGTAACATCCGGCGAATGTTAGTTGGTGCGTTACTTGCTATGAAAAGCAGGATGCCAAATAATACAAACAACGGTGTGGCATGGCGGCCCCAAACAGGCGCATCATAGAAAATTTCAATTTCTGACGCTTGCCAACCAAATACTATCAAAACAAAACTGGCAAGTGTGGCCAGCGCGAACAGGCCTTTATAGGGGCCTGCGCCTATTTTGATGGTGATGGTTGACTTGATGCCTGTTCCCCAGAACGGGATCATATGCAGAATGAAAAAAAGCGCTAAACCTGATGCTAAAATAGTCATTGGTGTATCCTCCCTTGGCCTGTCAGGGAGGATAGAGGGCGCAACTATAATTGACTAGTAAATACTAGATGGCTTTGAGCGGTGGTGCTGCAAAATTCTGATCTGCCCGGCACAAAAACCATGGGTTCAGAAATGTGGTTAAATCTTTACCATAGGTTAGCGGTGTACCGCCAGGGTTTTCAACGATACCGCCGGCAGCAAGCAAAACAGCGTGAGCGGCCGCTGTGTCCCATTCGCACGTAGGGCCGAGACGGGGGTAGAGGTCTGCTTCACCAGTTGCAAGTAAACAAAGCTTCAGGCTAGAACCAATGGATACATTTTCTGCATCAGAAAAGTGGGACAGATAGGCTTCAAGTTCAGGCGATCGGTGTGATTTGCTGGCAACAATCGTTAATTTTTCAGGGTTTGCCGTGCGGGTCGTGATACTTTGTTTGTTAAGAAGCTTTCTACCTTCGACATCAGCAATCCAAGCGCCTTTTCCGACAATTCCCCAGTAAATTTTATTAAGTGCGGGCGCTAGTACAAAGCCCATAATAGGTTGCCCGTCTTTTATAAGGCCTATGTTAACTGTGAAGTCATTACCCTTTTTAACAAATTCCTTTGTGCCATCTAATGGGTCTACAAGCCAAAAAATGCCGCCTGAAATATCAGGGCAGTTACCTTCTGATTTTGCTTCCTCGCCGACCACAGGTATTTCAGGTGCTATTTTAAGCAGGGCTGCTGTGATAATATCCTCCCCTCTGCGGTCTGCTTCGGTAACCGGAGATTGGTCCGCTTTACCAAAAACCTCAAAATCAGAATGGAAAACTTCCATCACAACTTCGCCTGCGGCAAGCGTTGCATCAAGGAGCGGTGTAACAAGTTTGTCCAGGTTCGGGGCCATAAGGTTTCCAATTAATTAACATAATATGTGTTTAGTGTCTTGGCACCGCGGCTTACGTTCGATACGTTCGGTGTTTATGAGGGCCAAGTGAAGAGCTTTATAAGCTTATTTAGGCTGGCTGTCATTGGGAAAACTAAGAGAATTTCCAAAGGAAATTCGGGGCTTTTTGGGGTATTCCTTATGAGCTTAGGGCGCTAATCAGGAGACTATTTATGTCCAAAATGGACTTTGCGGCTCTTTTGTGTTCGCGGCTTTGCCATGATCTTGTGAGCCCGGTTGGGGCAATCAATAACGGTTTGGAGATTTTGGAAGAGGAAAAAGATGCTTCTATGCGAGAAGCTGTTTTAGACCTTATTACAAAGTCAACTCAGCAAACTGCTAACAAGTTACAATTCTTTAGGTTAGCGTTCGGGGCGGCCGGAGGGTTCTCTGCGCAACTTGATACGCGCGAGGCATTTAAAGCGGTTGAGGCGTTGCTGGCGGGAAGTCGTGTCACGCTTGAATGGCATATTGGTGTGTCTAGTGTGTCTAAGCATGTTGTGAAGATGCTTCTAAATGTTGTTCTTGTGGCTTCCGAATCTTTGATACGGGGCGGTGTACTAGTTGTTAGTTTGGATCAGAAAGGCGATCAGTATCATTTAGAAGTGGAAGCTACAGGTGAGCGGATTATCTTGCAGGAGGCGTTGAAAGCTTGTTTGTTAGGAAATGTCGCCGATGAAGACTTGGAGCCAAGAACTGCACCGGCTTATCTGGCAGCGGTTGTAGTGCAAGAACTGAACGGTACCCTTGATGTAACGCAAACAGATGAAAAATTATTGGTAAAAGCCTCTGTCAATGCTAGCAATTAATTGTTGGAGAATTGTATAAGTTTTACATGTTCTTAACTCTTTTTGGCCAATGTGCAATATGAGATAGTATCTAGATTGAGCGCCTAATTTTGTATGGCTCAAACCTTACCATGCTGGGACGGTAAATATGGACGACCTATTAAACGAATTTTTGACTGAAACTGGTGAAAGTATTGATGTTGTTGATGTGGAGCTTGTTAAGCTTGAGCAAGACCCCAACAATAAAGAAGTGCTGGATAATATTTTCCGCCTAGTACACACCATTAAGGGGACTTGCGGGTTCCTTGGATTACCCCGGCTTGAATCTGTTGCACATGCTTCAGAGAATGTTCTCGGGAAGTTCCGTGATGGTGAACTTGAGGTTTCAGAGCATGCCGTAACTGTCATTCTAGAAAGCTTAGACCGCATTAAAGAAATTTTAGCGGGGCTTGAAGCCACAGAAGAAGAGCCTGAAGGAGACGATACCGACCTAATTAATCGTCTGGACGCGATTGCAGAGGGCAAGGATGCACCAAAGGTTGAGGCCGAACCGGATACTGTTGAAGGTGAAATTGTTGACCCAGGCCTTGGCCGCACACTGAAGGCTGGGGAAGTTTCTCTTGAAGAACTTGAAGCTGTGTTTAATTCAGCACCAGGCCCTGAAATGGGTGATGATGACGAGGAAACAGCAGCGTCGACCTCTGCAGCTGATCCAGAAAAGCCTTTGTTCGACCGCGTCGGTGGTGAAGATACAATCGCTGTTGCTGCACATTTACTTGCCCAGCGTCTCGGTACACATACAGATTTAGCGAAATATTTTGAAGGCACCTCTGTTGATCAGCGCAAGGGGCGCGTGATGGGCCTGATGCTCGCACTTTTTAAAGATGACCTGGATGTTGCCGATAGTGTTGGACGACAATTGGTCTCTGTCGCAGGTTTTGGTGAGGCGCATTTTGATAAATTGTTAGCGGAAGTGAAAGCTGTACTGGGTGAATGCCAAGTCAATCGCGATGTTGTCGATGAAGCAGTTATGACCTTTGAATTGGTTCGGGAAGCTGTCATTACCGCGTCAAAAGTTATTGCGCAGGCAGCTCCTAATAAAAAGGGGCAGGCAAAACCGGGTGCGCAAGCTGCAGCTGGACCCGCAGGCGGTGAGACAAAGCGTACGACCCAGTCTATTCGTGTGAGTGTAGACTTGCTGGAAGACCTGATGAACATGGTTTCCGAGCTTGTTCTTACACGTAATCAGCTTCTTCAGATTACGCGTAATATTGATAATTCTGAGCTTGGCGTGCCGCTTCAACGGCTGAGCCAGTGCACAACAGAGTTGCAAGAAAATGTAATGAAAACGCGTATGCAGCCAATTGGTAATGCATGGGCGAAATTGCCACGTATTGTACGTGATCTTACTGTTGAGCTTGATAAGAAGATTGAACTTAAGATGATTGGGGCGGATACTGAGCTTGATCGTCAAGTGCTAGAGCTTATTAAAGACCCGCTGACACATATGGTGCGTAACTCTGCAGATCATGCGATTGAAACACCAGCGGAACGTATCGCTGTTGGTAAACCTGAGCAGGGCACGGTGGTTCTTAATGCCTTCCATGAAGGTGGCCACATTATTATCGAAATTAAAGATGATGGCCGCGGTATTGCCGTTTCTAAACTTACAGGGAAGATTGTTGAGAAAGGGCTGGCAACAGAGGCTGAGCTCGCCGATATGTCTGACGGGCAGATTCAGAAGTTTATCTTCCATCCTGGGTTCTCTACAGCCGAAAAGGTCACCAGTGTTTCTGGTCGCGGCGTGGGCATGGACGTGGTGCGCTCTAATATTGAAAAAATTGGCGGCACTATTGATATGGTATCTATTGAAGGGAAAGGTACGACTTTCTCTATCAAAATACCTCTGACGTTGGCTATCGTTGCGGGTTTGATAGTAAAAGCTCAAGATGAGCGCTACGCTATTCCGCAAATCAGTGTACTGGAACTTGTTAGAGCGTCGGCAAATTCTGAGCATAAAATTGAGAATATCAAAGACACGCCGGTGCTTAGGCTTCGAAACCGTTTGCTTCCTCTTGTTTATTTGAACGAGATACTGGGCTTTATGACGCGTGATGAAATTGACGCACGCGAAAATGTTGATGACTTTATTGTTGTTACTCAGGTGGGGCCGTTCACTTTTGGTATAGTTGTTGATCAGGTCTTTGATACGGAAGAAATCGTCGTGAAGCCGGTTGCTCCGATTTTGAAAGACTTGGAAGTATACTCAGGTAATACCATTCTTGGCGATGGTAGCGTGATCATGATTCTTGATCCGAATGGAATTGCTAACCTAACAAACTCTGGTGTTGGTGACCATGAACAGGCTGAAATGGAAGAGCAAGAAATGGCGCGCCGTACAGCCGGTAAAGAAACTGAAAGCATGCTGGTGTTTACAGCAGGTAGTAAAAACCCCAAAGCTGTGCCTCTAGCGCTTGTTGCAAGGTTAGAAGAAATAGAGATTGCGGATGTTGAGCTATCCGATGGTAAACGCATGGTTCAATACCGTGGTGCACTGATGCCCTTGATTAATGCTTCTCCGAATATGGAACTGCGGGAAGAGGGTCGACAGCCGGTTCTTGTGTTTACTGATCGGGAATATACCATGGGGCTCGCTGTTGATGAGATTATGGATATTGTTGAAGAAGATGTTGATATTAAACTCGCGTCAGATAAAGAAGGTGTCGTCGGATCGGCGGTTATAGGCGGAAAGGCCACGGAAGTCATTGATGTATCTCACTTCCTTAGCTTGGCTTTCGCCGACTGGTTAACAAGTGGGGATGCCTCTGATGACACAGCGCCGACATCGGGCGCGAGTCTTTTACTTGTGGATGATAGTGACTTCTTCCGAAATATGTTGCGACCAGTTCTGACTGTTTCTGGATATGATGTTGTCGCTGTGTCCAGCGCTGCGGCAGCGCTCAAGCGGATGGAAGATGGCCAGATGTTTGATCTGATCATCTCTGATATCGAAATGCCGGAAATGAATGGCTTTGAATTTGCTCAAGCAGTGAAAGCCAATGATCGTTGGGCAGAAATTCCTCTCATAGCATTGTCTGCTCTTGCGACAGAACGTGATATTAACCGCGGACATGAAGCGGGGTTCGATGATTATATTGCTAAGTTCGACCGGGAAACGCTTCTGCGTAGCTTGTCACAGCAACTTAAAATCAGAGGAGACGCAGCATGAACGACCTGATCGTACGCGATGATTTAAGTGTTATGACAACGGGTAGCCAAGATTATGTGACCCTCAAAGTTGATGGTCAAACACTCGGTATACCGGTTCTTGCGGTTCATGATGTCTTGAATGCGCAGCAAATTACAGCGATACCTTTAGCCCCGGATTGGGTTGCGGGTGTGCTCAATTTACGAGGTAAAATTGTAACTGCAATTAACCTTCGTCGGCGCTTGGGGTTACCTCCGCTTGACGGTGATAAAAAAAGTATGTCAGTTGTTGTGGAGCACCGGGAGGAGCCTTATAGCCTGCAGATAGATTCTGTGGGAGAAGTATTATCCTTGGATGATCAATTGTTTGAGAAAAACCCTGTTACGTTAGATCCTCGTTGGCGGGAAGTAAGCCGGGGGATTTATCGTTTGGATGGCGAATTACTACCAATCCTTGACGTGGACCGGCTTCTGGCCTTTGATAGCAACGGAAAAGCGGCTTAAATAATAATATATACTCTGATTTGTTTGTCAGGGGGGCTCCATGGGGGGCTAAATCGGGAGATATTAGCAAATGAAATTATGTCTTGTCGTTGATGACTCGAAAGTAATCCGAAAGGTTGCAAGGCGTATTTTGGAAGAACTCAGCTTTGATATTGAAGAAGCTGTAGATGGACAGGATGCATTGGACGCCTGCGAGCGAAACATGCCTGATGTTGTTTTGCTGGATTGGAATATGCCAGTGATGGACGGGCTGGAATTTTTAAAAGCCCTCAGGGCGCTTGAAAATGTTGAGCAACCAGCTGTTATTTTCTGCACGACGGAAAATGATATGGCGCATATTCGTACTGCAATTGAAGCAGGTGCCAACGAATATATTATGAAGCCTTTTGACCGCGAAATAATTGAAGCCAAATTTACACAAGTTGGTTTAATTTAATCGGAATTTTTGAGTGATTTCTCCAGTGATGAAAACTAGTACATCATCAGCTACAGGTGGCCCCTACCGGGTAATGGTTGTGGACGACAGCGCCATTATACGTGGTTTTCTGTGTCGTTATTTGTCTGAAGACCCGCAGATCGAAGTTGTAACAACAGCCAATAATGGTGCCGTTGCTCTTCGTCAGTTGGATACTTTTGATGTCGAAGCGGTTGTTCTCGATATTGAGATGCCTGAGATGGATGGCATGACAGCTTTACCTCTGATGATTAAAAAAATACCAGATCTGAAAGTGGTAATGGCATCAACTCTCACACGCAAAAATGCTGAAATTAGCTTGCGGGCTATGCAGATGGGTGCCATGGATTACGTTCCAAAGCCAGAAACTGCTCGTTCTGTTAACGCTAATATCGACTTTAGGCGCGAACTTGTTGAGAAAGTGAAAGCTTGGGCCTCTACTCGTCGGAAAAAGCGTGGCGAGAAATTGCCTGATGCGGGCGAGGCGTCTGCTGTTGGCGGTGCCAGACCTGCCGCTACTGGGTTTGCTCGACCTGCTGCTCGGCCTGCAGCTCCTGGTTTTGTGACAATTGCACCACGAACAACTCGGCCGGTTGCGGTTGTTTTAAGCAGGCGGGATGTGGATCCTGTGCCGGTTGCTATACCAGAAGGCAAAAAAATTGATTTAATCCCTGGTTCTAATAGAAAACCGCGCATACTCGCAGTTGGCTCATCGACTGGTGGGCCCCAGGCTCTTATGAAATTTTTTGCCGGATTTAAATTGCAGCCGGAGGTGCCTATTCTGATTACTCAACATATGCCAGCCACTTTCACAGCTATTCTTGCTGATCATTTAGGACAAGCAACAAAGTGGCCCTCTCAGGAAGCTAAAGAGGGGATGCCCTTGGTTGCTGGGAACATTTATGTGGCACCGGGCGGTAGGCATATGGAAGTTCAGGAGAAAAATGGCGTGTTAGTCGCACGACTCACAGATGAGCCGCCTGAGAATTTTTGTAGGCCAGCCGTAGATCCGTTGTTCAGAAGTGTAACAAAGACTTTTGGTGAAAGAACTTTGGCTGTGGTGCTGACCGGTATGGGGCACGATGGTTTAAAAGGGGCGAGAGATTTGACGCGAGCGGGGGGTACTCTCCTCGCTCAAGATGAAGCGTCCAGTGTTGTATGGGGAATGCCTGGAGCAGTTGCTACAGCCGGGCTTTGCACACAAGTGTTACCCATCGATCAATTAGGTCAAGCGACCGAAAAACGGTTGCAAGGAGGAATCGGGTGAAGACAGAAGATTTTGATTTCCTCGCAGGAATGTTGAAAGAAAAGTCAGGTCTAATGCTGACTCCAGATAAGGTCTATCTGCTGGAAAGCAGATTAACGCCTCTTGCACGCAAGCGCGGTCTGGATACTCTTGATGCGCTGGTACAAAAGCTGCGGGCAAGGATCGACCAAAGTCTCGTAAAAGATGTCACAGAAGCTATGACGACAAACGAGTCCTTCTTTTTTCGTGATAATACGCCGTTCGACTTATTCAAAAACCATGTGATGCCTGCGATGCAGACAGCTAGAACCGGCCAAAAACGCTTAAGGATTTGGTGCGCTGCAGCTTCTACTGGGCAGGAACCATATTCTCTTGCGATATTGTTGCGTGAAAATTGGATGAAGTGGAAAGATTGGCGTATCGAGATTGTCGGTACTGATATATGTACGCAAGTGCTCGAAAAAGCGCGTAAGGGTGAGTATAGTCAGTTCGAAGTTCAGCGCGGTTTACCTATCCAGCTTCTTATTAAATATTTCACTCAAGAAGGTGATGTATGGCGTATAAGTGACGATATTCGCAAGATGGTGACTTATAAGCCTTTCAATTTACTTGATAACTTTGCAGCCTTAGGTTCCTTCGATGTGATCTTCTGCCGAAATGTTTTGATTTATTTCGATCAGCCGACCAAATCAGGAGTACTTGACCGGATGAGTAAGGTTCTGTCATCTGATGGTGCGTTGTTCCTTGGTGCGGCTGAAACAGTGCTTGGTATTACTGAGGCATTTCGTCCGGTACGCGGCCAGCGTGGCCTTTATGTGCCCACGACTGGAAACGCAGAAGAACTTATGAAACTTGGTTGAAGCTAAAATGTAGATAAATAAAAAAGAGCGGCCTTAAAGCCGCTCTTTTTTATGGTTACGGCGCAGGTTAGCTTTACCTGCAATCGTATATTTAGCTGGCAGCGGCTGTCGCTTCTTCTTCTTCAACAGGGTTTCGCAACACGTATCCACGGCCCCAAACTGTTTCGATGTAGTTGTCACCATCTGATGCTGAAGCAAGTTTCTTCCTGAGCTTGCAGATGAAAACATCGATTATTTTTAATTCTGGCTCATCAATGCCGCCATAGAGATGGTTTAAGAACATCTCTTTGGTCAAGGTACTGCCTTTCCTAAGTGAAAGAAGTTCTAGCATGGCGTACTCTTTACCGGTCAGGTGGACACGCTGTTTTGAAACCTCAACGGTCTTAGTATCTAGGTTTACTGCTAGCTTCCCAGTTTTAATAATCGACTGGGCATGTCCTTTTGAGCGGCGAACGATCGCATGAATGCGCGCTACTAGTTCCTCTTTATGGAAAGGTTTAGTCAAATAGTCATCGGCACCAAAACCTAGGCCTTTGACTTTATTTTCCATTTCGGAAAGGCCGGATAAGATCAGGATAGGTGTATTTACTTTCGCTGTGCGAAGTTTTTTCAATACATCATAGCCATGCATATCAGGTAAATTCAGATCAAGTAAAATGATGTCGTAATCATAGAGCTTGCCTAGGTCGAGGCCTTCCTCACCAAGGTCTGTACTATAGACATTAAAACCCTCTGAATTGAGCATTAATTCAATGCTACGGGTCATTGTTGGGTCGTCTTCAATAAGAAGAACACGCATATTCTTTTCCCCCTAGGGTTAAGATATAATTATTGCTGCGGCCTAAAACAAAGCCTTGAAACACAGCTGACTTTAGTAAAAAGACAGCCAGAAACGCGTGCTTATAAGGTTAATGTTAACTAAGGTTAATGAAATTTCCAAGAAAAAATCTATTTTATCTTATTGGTTTGACGGATTGATCTGTAACTTTTACCAATCTTTAAAGCAGTATGTGCATTATGGGGCAATCACAGGGTGAGGGTGCGCTGCTGTACCAAAGTCGATTGTGTGGGGTTTAGGGGGTATCGAGGAATATTGTGCGTACTCTTATTCAGGAAGTAGATCGAATAAGAACCGAACGTCGTTATGGTCGTGTTGCTGGGGTACGCGGTCTGCTCGTTGAGGTTTCTGGCATTGGCCAACATATATCAATTGGTTCCCGATTGGAGGTGGAGGCCCGCGACCACCATCGCATTCCAATTGAGATTGTTGGCTTCAGGCATGATACCGCACTAGCGATGCCATATGATTCTCTGGAGGGTGTAGGCGTTGGTTGTAAGGCGGTTTTAACCCACTCCGACCCCGTAGTTTTTCCATCAAATGCTTGGCTCGGCCGCGTGGTGAATGCGCTTGGCGAGCCCATCGACGGAAAAGGACCAATTCGCCATGGTACTCGGCCGAAACTTTTGCGGTCAGGTCCGCCGCCGGCGCATAATCGCCAACGGGTTGGACATAAAATTGACCTTGGTGTTAGAGCATTAAATACCTTTATTAGCTGTTGTCGCGGTCAGCGTATGGGTATTTTTGCGGGCTCCGGTGTTGGCAAGTCTGTGCTACTATCTATGGTAGCGCGGCATTCGGCGGCAGATATTAGTGTTATAGGTCTTATTGGTGAACGTGGCCGGGAGGTCCAAGAGTTTATTGAGGATGATTTGGGGCCTGAAGGTCTCGCTAAATCGGTTGTTGTTGTTGCAACATCGGACGAATCGGCACTTATGCGCCGCCAAGCTGCCTATTTAACCATGACGCTTGCTGAGTATTTCCGTGATGAGGGCGATGACGTGATGTGTCTGATGGACAGTGTCACTCGTTTCGCCATGGCACAGAGGGAAATTGGTCTTGCAGGCGGTGAGCCGCCAACAAGTAAAGGATATACCCCTACTGTATTCACGGAACTTCCGAGGTTACTGGAGCGCGCTGGTCCAGGTCCGCGTGGTGCGGGCAATATTACCGGCCTGTTTACAGTTCTGGTGGAGGGGGATGATCACAATGAACCCGTCGCAGATGCTGTAAGGGGTATTTTGGATGGTCACATTGTTATGGAACGTGCAATAGCAGAGCGGGGCCGCTTTCCCGCGATCAATATACTTAAGTCTATTTCTCGGACGATGCCGCGTTGTAACAGTGACGAGGAGAATATGTTAGTGCGTGAAGCTAAGCGTTACATGTCAACATACTCTGATATGGAAGAAATGATCCGGCTGGGCGCTTATAGACAAGGGACCAACCCCGACGTTGATGCTTCGATTGCTTATAATCCACATATCGAGGAATTTCTTGGTCAGTGGAAAGATGATCGAACTCCCTTGCCTGAAGGGTATCAGCAATTGCGTATGATATTAGAAAGTGGCCCTGCGGCTGAAGTATTAGCTGCACACGCTGCGGGAGGGGCTTAATCTGTGGCTCGGCTTGATAATATCATCCGATTACGGCAGTGGGAGCTTGATGAGGTTCGCAGAGAATTGGCAATGTTACTCGGTGAGCGTGAAGATATGGTGCACCAACTAGAGGTAATGGAAGCAGAAGTTGCGGATCAGTCTCGTGCCCAAAGTCTTGAAGTTTTTTCCGTTACAGTTGGTGCTTATATGCACGGTGTAAAAGTGAAGCAAGAACAGATCATGGCTGCAATTATGGCCAAGGAAAATGAAATATCCGAGCAACAAGATAAAGTGGCTGAAGGTTTCCGGGAGCTCAAAACCTTTGAAATTGCCCGAGACCAAGAGTTAAAGCGTGTTGCGTTAGAAGAAAACCGTGAGGAACAGCAGGCCTTTGATGAATTAGGTATTCAAAATCATGCTCGGCAGGATGCGGTAGTTGATTCGGAACTCCTCAATATGCGCGAAAGCTAATATAGCCCAAGATTAACAAGATATTTCCCCTAACCCTCTATTTCTGTTAAAGCTTTAACAAAATAGGAGGGCTACATGGATCAAACAGCAGACGGTAAATTTGGCGCAACACTTGAAGACTTGCAGGTGCTTGACCAACGGCATCATATGCACCCCTTTACATCGGCAGGTTCTCTACGCCAAGCTCCTCCGTTTTTGATTGACCAGGCTGACGGATGTTATGTTACCGGACAAGGCATTCGGTTGTTGGATATGATGGCCGGTTTGGGGTGCGTAAATGTTGGGTATGGTCGTACGGAATTGGCCAATACTGCGCAAATGGCCATGCAAAACCTCAGTTATTACCATAGCTTTTCTGCCGTCTCTAACCCAACGGCTGCTGCCCTCGCAGGCCGGATTGCTGGGTTAGCCCCAGATGGTATGAATAAGGTCTTCTTCGCAAACTCTGGATCTGAAGCAAATGAAACGATTCTAAAGTTAATTGCTTTTTATTGGCGACAAAAGGGTGTGCCAAGCAAACGTGTTGTGATTACGCGGGATTATGCTTACCACGGCAGCACCATGGCGACGACGGCACTGAATGGCAACCCTGCTATGCTTGAACCATTCGGGATTGACCCAGATAAGGATATCAAGAGGGCATCCGCACCTTTCTGGTACCGTGATGGCGGCGACATGACGCCGGACGAATACGGCCTGGTTGCAGCACGCTCTATAGAGGAAAAAATACTTGAAGCAGGTGCTGAAAACGTAGCTGCGGTATTTGTGGAGCCTATACAAGCCACTATGGGAGCGATTATCCCACCTGACACCTATTTCCCCGAGGTTGAGCGTATATGTAGAAAGTATGATGTCCTTTTGGTTGCCGATGAGGTGGTGACAGGACTTGGCCGAACAGGTAATTGGTTCGCGCAAGAAACTTTTGGTTTTAAAGCTGATATCATGACTCTTGCTAAAGGGCTTTCCTCTGGCTATGCGCCAATTTCCGCAGTTGTGATGCATGATAAAGTATCTGAAGTGATTGAAGCAGGGGACACTATCTTCCAGCATGGTTTTACTACATCTGCTCATCCGGTTATGGCAGCTGTTGCGTTGCGTAATTTGGATATTATTGAGGAAGAGGGGCTCGTTGACCGTATAAAGAGCGATCTAGGGCCTTATTTTAATACTAAGTTACAAATACTTACGGATAGCCCATTGGTTGGTGAAGTCCGATGTAAGGGCTTAATTGCTGGTATTGAACTTGTGCGAGATAAAACAACCAGAGAGCAGTACCCACTAGAACTAGCTATCTGTGAGCATGTTAATCAGTCAGTATTAGTGCGCGGTGTCATTGTTCGTCCAACTGGTAATGCCTTGGTTTTGTGCCCGCCTTTTACCGTAACGCATGCAGAGGTAGACTTTACAGTAGAAGCTCTCAAAAACGGCCTAGAAGATGTTTATAATGCCATAGTGGCAGGTTAGTCGACTACTGCAATGGCTTGTGGTATTCGCTTGCGTTTGATTAAGGCGATATTGCCGCCTATCACGAGAGCCATACCAAACATAGCCTCTGTTGACCAAATGAAGTCTTCATAGATTGTAGAGATAACAAGCGCAACAATTGGTACAAGCACTGCAATATAAGCTGTTCGCCCAAGACCAATATTACCGATAAGCCAGACATACATGGTAAAGGCAATCACTGTACCCGCGATCGAAAGATGCAGGAGAGAGAGAATATAAGGCGCACGGGGGTCAATGGTCATCGGGTGGCCTGACATTAACGCGTATATTAGGAGTGCGACTGCTCCATAAAACATGCTCCAAGCGTTAAAAGATAATAATGGTATCTGCTTGGATTGAGGCATGCCAGCGAGCGTATTTCCTATTGAAGCAATGACTGTGGCCCCTATACACAACAGCAAGCCAACGGTTGTTTCATCAGATAAATCTAATGATCGGATTTCCGGCATAAAGATTAGTATCAGGCCTAGAATACCAATTAGTGCTGCGAATAGCATGTTCGGTTGAATGGGGTTTTTCAAAAATATTCGCGCATTCAAAATATTGAGAAACGATAGTAGGGAAAAGGTTATCGCCACCAGACCGGATGTTAAATACTGGGTTCCAGCGTATGTCAGGGCATAACAGCCTGAGAATAGTGATAGGCCGGTGCCAATCATCCATTTGTGGTTCTTGAGGGGGATCAGAAGTTTTTGGTGACGGAATAGGCTAATAGCAAACATAATGATTGCTGCAATTGCGAACCTGTAGAAGAGCGACCACTCCGTAGCAACAACACCGAGTTGTAACTCAATCGCATACCAAGTCGAGCCCCAAATTAGAACACATAAAATGAAAGAAATACCAACAGCCATACATGCCTCTTACTTGTAAGGTATGAATGCGTAGCACGGAGGTTTTTTGGGTCAAGTTAATTGTCTTTGTTGGTCGGGTGACATTTTTTCAAGTACAGCCGAGACATCAACAGGGAAGGCTTGTTCTACACTAAAGCCAAGAGACCCAGTGAAGGCGCCAGCAGCTAATGCCTGACTGAAAAGTTCACTTGTGTCCTGTGTTAGGGCAGGTGAAAATTGTTGTTGGCTACGCACCATCAGATCAAAACGGTTACCTTTGATAGAGCCATCTAATTGAACTGAACCAAGAACGGAGAATTGTACTTCAAGTACAAACCGCTTTAGATCGTCATCACGGTTTTCGCCGGGATGTTGTCCTTGTTTGTGCTGGTCGGGGTCAACCGAAGCACCGTGCCCAAAAAGAAAGGCGAGCATTGGCATATCTTGGCTTTTAGCGTCGAAGGGTAACAAGAGCGCGCGCCACTCACCGGATGTATCCGCTGCGATACTAAAGAGACGGCCTATATCGTCCTTCAATAAATCAAGAAGCTGTGGATTTCTATCCGCCAGAGCACCTTTGGCTGCTTTTCCTAGCCAACTGCTAGCGTTCCCCCCACCTAGGGCAGACAAAAGGAACATAGCACTGTTGGCCACTTTAGGGCCGCCTTGTGCTGTGCGCGTTGCCATGGCCTGAGCGCCGACTGGGGCTACGGACTGTAGTAGATCGTAGGCTTGCTCAAACGAAGGCCACTGGGAAACAGAGACCGCAGACATAGCGTTACTAGCAAGTGAAACGGCTTGCGCCACTTGTGGATCTATCACTTGTGGTGGGGGCAATATAGCTACTGTGGCACCTACAGCAGGGCGTAAATTGTTCGGTAATGTCAGAGAGATATCGCCTAAGGCGGTTTCCAATCGTATATCACTTTTGGGACCCTCAGGCGTCAGGAAAGCCCGTGTGATATGAACCGCAGAAACCGTCGTGTTATTTTGCAGTGGGTTTGCAGCAGTATTTGCTGTGGGCAACTGTATTTGAACAGCACTTGCGGTTGGTGCATGTGGTCCTTGTAGTCTCGCGGCATAAGTTGGAAGCACAGTGTTTTGAGGCACGCTGGTTTGCGTTTGTGCACCGCTTACTCTGATTAGTTCACCAGCTAAACCGTTCGTGGATGCTTGGCTGACCACAAATGAGCCTTTACTTGTCTCTACATGCGCTAGTGCACTCGCATTGCCTAAGGCAGCAGCTGCTATAGGGAGCGCTTTTGCATCTTGAGACGTTAAAGGCCTAACAGAGATGACACTCGCTACTTCTGCTGGACTTACTTTGCTTACACTTGGATCCAGCAATTGAATATTCACCGCATTACCTGACAGACTGATCGCAGGAATAAGAGCTCCAAGCCCTGTCGGGTTTGACCCCTGTGTAGCGGGACCAGTTACCTCTGTTAAGCTGGACGGGGGTATTAGGTGGTTACTTTGGGCTCCTACAATTGGCTGGTTTAATGAAGGCATCTGAGCTGCGTCATTAGGTTGCTTTACCACGGTGCCCGCGCCTTGTTGTGCAGAAATAAGCGCAGACAAATTTGTAGTATTCCTAGAATTAGGTGCTTGGGTAAGGTCCGTCTCGGACGCTTGTTGTGGCAGGCGATAAGAAGACGGTGCACCTCTAGCCATAACGCGGGCCAGTGTCTCTGCCTCTGTCATTTCACTAACTGTGACTTTGGGATCGGTGAAATTATAATTTGGTTTGTAATTGGGTGTCAGGGTTTGCCGCGCAGCCTCTTGGTTTGGTGTTGCAGGCACAACAGAATGAAGGGCTATGACTATTAAATTGAGACGGATAGGGGGGTCTATTATGGCTCCATTCCGTTGCAACAGATCAGCGGTTACTTGTTTGCCTGCATCTTTGACTATCAAGGTCACATCGTCGCCAACTTTCAATCCAGCATCTGGTCGTAATGCAAAAGTGGCAGTCTCTGTCTCTATGATAGGTCGGCCCTCTGGGTCGATGACAGAAACTTTCTGTTTAAGCTCTTCGCCTACATGTAGATGGGCGGCGCTTGCTGAAATTGAAACAGCGGGGTCTCTGCCATGAACCGTTTCCTGTTGTTGTGGCTTTCTCTGGTCACGGCTGTTTTCTTCGCGGGTCTGTGTATCGGCTTGCTGCTTGTCTTTGGCAACAGCTGTTGCTTTGTCGGTACCATGCGATACCGACTGAACAGGTTTGGGTAGAGGCGTGCTGCCAGTTATGTCGCTCAACTAAACCCCCAACAGATATTTTGGGTAGTCTTATCCTGCAATCAGGGCTGCCGCGAGTGCTTTAACATCAGCTGCTGCGTCCGAGTTAGGATGCCGGGTCAAGATTGGTACTTGTGCCCGGATTGAATCTACCACCTTTGCATCGGTTCTTATAATACCGATAAGTGGCGGGGAAATCTTCAAAAATCCTTCGCAAGCCCGTTTGATGGCATTGAACGCTCGTTCTCCATCTTTTTTATTTGCGACATTATTCACGACAATTGCAATATCCGCATGCGAGTTTTGCATGATTGTAAGCTTAATGAAGGCGTAAGCATCTGTAAGAGATGTAGGGTCAGCCGTCATCACAACAAGGATTTTCCCTGAGTGTGTTGATAGAATTGTTACAGCAGGATCAACCCCTGCAGCCATATCCAAAAGTAGTCGGTCATAATGGATAGCAGTTTCAGTGAGGCCGAGCCGCAACTGTGTCAGGGCTTGGCGCGAAAGGGAGCCAAGAGCACCAGACCCTGATTTTCCCGGTAGAACATCAAAATGGCTACCGTCTTTGTCGCGATAGGGGGTAGCGATACCGGCAAAGTTTGTTTCGCCAGATATTACATTTCCTAAATCGCGTTCCGGCATGATACCCAGTTGAATATCTACATTTGCTAAGCCGAGATCACCGTCAAAGAGTGCGACCTTCTTGCCCAAGTGTGACAGTGCGTGAGTAAGAGTAACTGAGAGCCATGTCTTTCCAACGCCACCTTTACCTGATGCAATGGTGATCAGGCGTTTTTCAGCGTCAGCTATCGTAGTTTGTTGCTTCAGATCATTCATTTGGGGATATCCATATCAGGAAGGCTTTTTTTCCGGTTGGGTAAGGCTGTCATGAGCCGAGAAAACGCGAGAGGGTTCGCAGCTTCTAGTCCATCGGCCACAAAAGGGCTTCTACTGATGGCGGCAAGGGATAAATACCCCGGTCTGGCTGCCATGAGAATACCCGCATAGCGACGTGATGCATCAAGGCGTGTCGCAATGAAACGCTGACACCCCATACGCGAGAAAACGCCGGCCATCTCCTGCGCATCAAATGCATCAAGCCCCGCAGGCATAACGAGTACGGGCTCGGCGTCAACCTTCTGTATGAAGGTCAGGAGTGTTTCAAGCTCTTGTATGTCAAACGGATTCGTGCCCGGTGTATCAACAATAGTTAAGGTGCCAGACTTTTCTTTACTTGCAATCACTGCCCCGAGTTCACTGGGGGTTTCTGCCGTTGAAACTGTTTGTTTCATCAATTGGGCAAAATGATCGAGCTGCTGAATACCTGCTGCTTTTACTGTATCCGTTGATATTAGGTGGACTTGTTTTCCGTGCAGGAGGGCGTCGGCTGTTAATTTAGCGGCACATATTGTTTTTCCTGCACCAGGTGGCCCCACAAGCATAACGGGCCGCGTGTGTGCGTCTGTTAGGGGGCTAAACTGAATATTAGTCTCAAGGGCACAACTGAAGGCCTCTGACAGACTTGCTGCATTTACGGCAAGTGCGGCTTGGCTGAAATGTTCTGCAGTATCAAAGGGCAGACTGTGGTGATTAAGGACCGCTCGGACATCGGCCTTATCGAATTCAGCGGTTTTAGGAATTGGATGGTCAGCTTCAAAAGCGAGTGGCGTTTGACTTGGTTTTGGCGCCTTTTGCGGCGGCGGCGGCGTGCTGCCAGCTTCAATGGCGGCCGTAATGCGCACACCACTTTTGCTTTCATCCGTTTGAATGATAATTGCGTCGGCGCCAAGTTCTACTCGAACAAGTTCCATTGCCTCCATCATTGATTTTGCGTGAAAGGTTTTAAGCCGCATGGCGCTTGGTCAGCCTCATAGTTTGGTTCCTAACAAAGGGGGGATTAAATCTGTCCCAATGTTCTAATTTTTGCCTGAGGATGAATCTCATTTTGGCTCATCACAATGGTTGCTGGTCTGAAACGTTCAACAATAGACCGCACATATGGCCTGACAAGTGGGCTCGTCAATAGGACAGGAGCTTCGCCTCGTTCAGCCTGTTGGTCATAAATGATGCGGAC
>CAXBKT010000007.1:0-46445 GCA_963976155.1 uncultured Kordiimonadaceae bacterium
CGCCACAAGATAATTTGAGTGCGAGGCTTCTCCGAGTAGTATGCGTAAGCCAAGTGCGGCATCACCTAGGGTACCTGTAACATAGATATCATCGTCAACCTGCGCGCCAGAGCGCTTAATCATCGTATTTTCAGCAACATAGCCCAGCGCTGTTACGCTAATCACAATAGGCCCATTTGTACTCGTTGTATCACCGCCCAATAATTCTATGCCGTATCCGCTCTGCGATATCTGTAAACCAGCAGCAAACCCCTTGATCCAACCTTCTTCTATCGTTTTGGGCAAAGTTAAACCCAGAAAATACGAGGAGGGCTTCGCGCCCTTAGCAGCCAAATCCGAGATATTCACCCCAAGAGCTTTTGCAGCCAAATCAATTGGATTAGCGCCCTCAAAAAAGTGAACACCCTCAACCAACACATCTTTACTAATGATTAGGTCATAGCCTGGGCGTGCCTTAACGCATGCGGCATCATCCAAAAGACCAAGCCCCGCACTGCCAGAAAGTGGCGCGAAATACTGGGCAATCAGGTCAAATTCGTCTGGCATATAACCCCAAAGATGTAATTAAGTACGCAGAGCTCTCGCTAGTTTATCAAGCACACCATTTACGAAAGATGTTTCTGCGCGGTCATAAAATGCATGCGCGACATCAAGGTACTCATTGATAATCACTTTGGTAGGCACATCAGGACGCGCTGAAAACTCATAAGCTCCAGCTCGGAATATAGCCCTAATAATAGACTCAAGACGATCAAGAGACCACTCTTCGTTTAAGCACGGCGTAATCTGAGCATCCCATTCATCTTTGCGCTGCCAAGCACCCTCAGTTACATCAGCAAACAAGACAGCATCGGCATCCACATACTGGTCACCTTCAATCTCAGCGCCTAATCGGTGTGCCCTATATTCTTCAATCACAAGCTTAGCGTTAGGCTCGTCGGAGCGTTCAAGCTGATAAAGCGCTTGTACCGCCGCTAAACGCGCTGCGCTACGGGGACCACCTTGTTTCGGCTTGTTATTAGATCGATCAGCCATTCTTATACACCAAACTTATTTTTAAGATTAATCATCGCAAGGGCAGCATTCGCTGCGCCCCCGCCTTTATTTTTATCCGAACGATTTGCACGTGCCCAAGCCTGATCGTTATTTTCTACTGTCTGGATACCGTTACCAACAGCCAAATTATCTTGTAATGCAAGGTCTGTTAAACCACGAGCGCTTTCACCGCACACATAATCATAGTGTGTTGTCTCACCGCGTATCACAACACCAAGGGCAACATAACCATGAAAGTGGCAAGAAGACCCCTTGTTGGCAAAATTAATCGCGGCTGGTATCTCAAGTGCACCAGGAACCTCAACACGTTCCCATGTCGCGCCTGCAGCTTCAATCGCCTCAATGGCACCTGCGGCTAGTTCATCAGCAAGTTCTGTATAGAAACGTGCTTCAACAATTAAGAGGTGCGGCTTAAACATAATAGTTCCTTATTATTGGCCAAACTGGAGTAAACGCCACAAACTGCGAAAGCAATTATCGCAACAGTACTAGCTGGCTCCAGACTTAGGCTTCCCTGTAACTTATTCAGGGATTTTGCGGTGTTCTACGATATCTAGGCCGTAGCCTTCAAGTCCAATTACATTACCTGCCGTATTTGAGTAAAGTATCATGTGCCCAACCCCCAAATCACGTAATATTTGCGCCCCTATACCATAATCCCGCAAAGCACCCTCTTCCTTTTTCGGGCGAACGCCTCCAATAATTTCAGAAGGGCGCATAGCCGTCATGCCTGGAAACAAAACAACCACGCCTTTTCCATCTTCCTCAATAGCTTTCATTGCCCGAGAAAGTTGACCACTGCGAGGGTGGTCCATCTCGAGTAAATCTTCAAAAGGATTGAGAGAGTGCATGCGAACCGAAGTAGGTTCTTCACCGCTTATATTACCTAGGGTTAAAGCAACAGTTTCTTTACCGTCATCAACCGAGCGATAAACTGACACGCGCCACTCTTTGCCGCTCTTACGGCGTAGTTCAGTATCAGAGACGCGCTCAACAAGCTTATCGTGCTTCAAGCGATAGGCAATCAGATCACGAATGGTAGCAACCTTTAGGTCATGCTCTTTTGCAAACTCAACCAAATCAGGAAGACGGGCCATCGTGCCATCTTCGTTCATTATCTCGCAAATCACAGCAGAAGGATTGAGCCCCGCAAGCCTGGAAATATCAACAGCTGCTTCGGTATGCCCAGCCCGCACCAATACGCCACCATCACGTGCGATCAAAGGAAACACATGTCCCGGAGTTGCAATATCGTTCTTACCCATTTTAGGGTCAATCGCCACCTCAATAGTCCGCGCACGGTCAGCCGCCGAAATTCCGGTTGTAACGCCAGTCTTTGCCTCAATTGAAGTTGTGAATGCTGTCTGGTGTCTCGACTGGTTATTCGTGCTCATGAGGTCAAGACCAATTTCCTCCACCCGCGCCCTACTAAGCGGCAAACAAATAAGTCCACGACCGTATTTTGCCATGAAATTCACATTTTCGGGTGTTGCCATTTCGGCAGGGACAATCAAATCACCTTCATTCTCTCGGTCTTCATCGTCCACAAGAATATATATTTTTCCCTGACGCGCGTCTTCAATCACATCTTCAATTGGGGACAGAAACTTATGTGGCATTCAACTAGCCCTTTTCTTGAAGGCGGGCAACGTAGCGCGCCAAAACATCAAACTCTACATTTACCAAGTCACCTGCACTCGCGTTACGGAAACTCGTAACCTCTTGCGTATGCGGAATAATATTGATTGAAAAACACGTGTTATCTTCAGTGTCATCTACGGCATTGACCGTAAGCGAAACACCATTAATCGTAACACTGCCTTTTTTTGCAACATAGCCACCTAAATTCGAATCGATTCGAATCATCATTTCAATTGAGTCATCTATAGGAGAATATTTAACCAGTTCACCAACGCAGTCCACATGCCCCGTAACAATGTGACCACCAAGTTCATCACCTAATTTAAGGGAACGCTCAAGATTTACTAACTGGCCTATTTTCCACTGGCTCAAGTTCGTAACGTTTGAAGTTTCACGGGAGATGTCAGCGGAAAACCAACCATCCCCTTTATCAACGACAGTAAGACAAACGCCCGAACAAGCGATCGAGGCACCAATTTCTATGGTACTTGTATCGTAACTCGTTTCAATATCAGCACGGATATCACCGTCGCCGTTAATGGAGCGCACGCTCCCCACATCTGTGACAATTCCTGTAAACATGCGCCTGAGTTACCCCGCATTCCTGTATGTTGCAAGCAAATCCTCACCAACCTTCTGGTGATCAACGAGCTTTAGATGGGGTGCATCCTGCAATTGGGCAAGACCAATACTTCCAATTGCCCCCAGACCATCGTCGCCAATTACCTTTGCTGCTATAAAGTGATATAGAAAATCACATAACTGAGCTCGTAAAAATGACGCGTGAATATGTGCTCCACCCTCGACTAGTACACGGGTAACGCCCTTACTTCGAAGGGAAGAAGCAACATCTTTCAACTCTGCAGTATTCTTCACGAAGATAAGATCTACGCCTCTTTGAAGTAAGGCCAAGCTTTCTTCCGAATTGCGCATTCTCTCATTTGTGACTACCCACACCGCTGTCTGCCCAACACCTCGCAGCATTTTCGCGTTACTTGGCATTCGTAAACAGCTATCCAATACAATCCGTATTGGTGAAGCCTTCTCCAAACCATAAATTCTACATGTAAGCTCTGGGTCATCAGCAATAACTGTATTCACACCAACTAAAATGGCATCATGTTGTGCCCGCAGCATATGGCCATAGCGACGTGCTGTAGATTCTGTAATCCACTTACTTTCGCCGCTACTTGTTGCAATTTTTCCATCTAATGAAGTAGCTGCCTTAAGCGAAAACAATGGCCGATCTTCTGTAACTGTTAGAAAGAAGCCTCTATTCAGTAGCTGAGCCTCATCGCTTAACACATCTTCAACAACGCTAACTCCTGCCTCTCGTAGTATATTAACGCCTTGACCAGAAACACGCTTGTCACTGTCACCGATAGCTATAACAACACGAACAATCCCAGCCTTAACCAGCGCTTCTGCACAAGGCGGTGTTACGGCGTAATGCGCGCAAGGCTCCAGTGTTACATATGCGGTGGCCCCAACAGCCCCCACTCCAGCCTGCTTCAGAGCAACTGTCTCTGCGTGAGGACGTCCCCCTGGTTGGGTCCAACCTCTACCAAGCACAATACCCTCCTTAACAATAAGGCACCCAACCGCTGGGTTAGGTGCCACATTACCAAGGCCACGCCTTGCGAGCGACAACGCGCTCTTCATCCATTTTTCGTCCTCAGACAAAATATACTTCCTTAAGTATCCTCGGCAAATTCATCTTCTTCGCCAGACATTTTCCCAAGAAACTTCTCAAAATCAGATGCTTCGCGGAAGTTCCGATAAACTGACGCATAGCGTACATAAGCAACCTGATCGAGGCTTTCCAGTCCTTCCATTACCAGTTTACCAATAGTTTCCGAATCAATATCTGATTCTCCCATCGATTCGAGTCGTCGAACAATCCCATTCATCATGCGCTCGACACGGTCAGGGTCAACAGGACGTTTACGCAGAGCAATGTCTAGAGAACGTTCGAGCTTATTACGCTCAAATGGTACACGCCTACCTGTTTTCTTCAAAACAGTTAGCTCCCGTAATTGCACCCGTTCAAACGTAGTGAACCGCGCTCCACAAGCAGGACAGTAGCGCCTACGGCGGATAGCCGACTTATCGTCCGTCGGCCTGGAATCTTTTACTTGCGTATCTTCGTTCTGACAAAACGGACAGCGCATAACGCCCCTACTCCCTTGTAGTATTTAATGCGGGTGCGGCTCCCCACCGCACCCATATCGTAAGCTTAAACCAAATTAGTGTAGATTGGGAAGCGTTCACATAGATCAGCAACTTTTGCGCGGACAGAAGCCTCAGCAACGTCATTGTTTTCAGGGTTAGCTACCAAGCCGTCAATCACTTCCGTAATCATGTCAGCTATTTGGATAAATTCAGCTTCTGCAAATCCGCGCGTCGTACCTGCAGGTGTACCAAGACGAATGCCTGATGTAATGAACGGTTTTTCTGGGTCAAACGGTACGCCATTTTTATTACATGTCATATGAGCGCGCTCAAGTGCCTCATCAGCAGCTTTACCCGTTACGCCTTTCGGGCGAAGGTCAACCAACACAACATGTGTATCTGTACCGCCAGAAACAATATCAAAACCATTTTCTATCAAACGCGCAGCTAGGCCTTTTGCGTTTACAATCACTTGTTCTGCATATTTCGCAAATTCTGGGCGAAGCGCCTCGCCAAACGCAACAGCTTTCGCAGCAATCACATGCATCAACGGGCCACCCTGCAAACCAGGAAATACTGCAGAGTTAATTTTCTTAGCAATTGCCTCGTCATTTGTCAGGATCATACCGCCACGAGGGCCACGAAGCGTCTTATGCGTAGTTGTCGTAACGATATGCGCATGTTCAAGCGGATTTGGATGCTTCTTACCAGCAACAAGGCCTGCAAAATGTGCCATATCAACAAACAAGTAAGCACCGACAGCATCCGCGATTTCACGGAAGCGTTTAAAATCAATCACACGAGGATATGCAGAGCCGCCAGCTATGATGATAGTTGGCTTATGTTCTTTTGCCATAGCCTCAACTTCGTCATAGTCGATGCGGGCATCTTCTTTGCGAACGCCGTACTGCACAGCATTATACCACTTACCTGATAGTGCAGGCTTTGCACCGTGGGTTAAGTGCCCGCCAGCATCAAGGGACATGCCCATAATAGTGTCGCCCGGCTTTGTAAGAGCCAACATAACAGCCCCATTTGCTTGCGCGCCTGAATGCGGCTGCACATTAACATATTCTGCACCAAATAGTTCTTTGGCCCGCTCGATCGCTAGGCTTTCAGCTATATCGACATAATGACAGCCTTGATAATAACGACGCCCAGGATAACCTTCAGCATACTTATTTGTCAGAACCGAACCCTGTGCTTCCATCACTGCACGGCTAACAATATTTTCTGAGGCAATAAGCTCAATCTGGCCCTGTTGACGCTTAAGTTCGCCGTCAAGCGAAGCAAGTAAATCCTTATCAGTTTCGGCAAGTCCTGCGGTGAAAAAACCGTCCTGTGTAAAATCGGTCATCGTGAAAGTCCCTACTTTTAAGAGAATAAACAAATGGTTCTAAAGATTTGAAGATTCAGACATAACCTTAATAAGGTCATTCGAATCTATGAGGTTCCCCCCATTTTATCCACACGCCGCTGGTGACGTCCCCCTTCGAAGTCAGTAGTCAAAAAGGCGTCGACACAGTCAAATGCCGTTTCAACACCAATTAGGCGCGCCCCAAGCGCCAAAACATTTGCATCATTATGCTGCCGCGCAAGCCTAGCTGCTAAACCTGTCTGGCAAAGCGCTGCTCGCACTGCGGGGTTTCTGTTTGCAGCAATGGATATACCGATACCTGAACCACACACAAGAACACCTCTTGATGCGTCGGCGTTTTCAATGGCTTTACCCATCGCAGCGCCGAAGTCGGGGTAATCAACTGATTCTGGGCCGTTAGTACCCAAATCCAGCACATCATAGCCTTTCGACTGCAAATACTGTTTCAGATCTTCTTTCAGATCATACCCTGCATGATCACTTGCAACTGCGATACGGTCAGCATCCATGAATAAACACCCCAGTATATCCACCGGTAAACGGCGGAGAATCTCTCTTCCTGCCGGTGAATATCATAGATGTCTGCCCAACCCAAGAAAAGCTTCCAAATATGGTGTTATTCAATGAAATTTAGGCGCATCGCAATGATTAGCACCTACCAAAAGCCTCACTTTGAATAGAGGCCAGCCCCAAAAGTCTTGTATAGCCAGCAAAATCTTGCAAAAATAAAATGTAGACAATGCAGGAGCCCTTATTGATGCCTGAACAAGAAACTACGACAACTGAGACTGATGAGTTATTGGCCTATACTACGAAAATCACTGCCGCATACGTCAGCAACAACAGTGTTTCGCCTGACACAATCCCCGCCATCATTCACTCCGTGTATGCAAGCCTTCTAAACGTTGGCAACGCGAGAAATTCTACAAATACCGTAAAACCAGCAGTTCCTATAAAGAAGTCGCTCACAGATGATTATATTGTGTGCTTGGAAGACGGCAAAAAACTCAAAATGTTGAAACGTTACCTCAGATCTCATCATGACATGTCGCCAGATGAATACCGAACCAAATGGCAACTGCCCGCGGATTACCCGATGGTTGCACCCGCTTATGCCGCTAAAAGATCTGAGTTTGCCAAGAAAATTGGTTTGGGCAAAAAGACTTAGTTCCGCCAATCAGACGATAATGCCTCTTGTATTCACACGTTGTTGTGGAGATTCTTTGCGCATAACAAACTTAAGTTTATTGATAGCAACGCGCTCTAATTCTGCCTTACTGGCACGCGGATCACCTACCATACTAACTTCCCTGCCGGTATCCTCGCAAACAGCCGTGACCTTCACCACATTACCAACATTAACTATTTCTACGATAATACGTCTGGGTTCTGTCATTGTTTGACTATACAGCAATCGCGCGAGATAACCCAAGTCGCGCCCATACATCAGAAAGCGCATCTAAAAGAGAATCCATAGCTTTATCGTCATGGAGGGGCCCGGGCGTAAAACGAAGACGCTCAGTGCCCCTAGGCACAGTCGGATAATTTATCGGCTGCACATAGATACCATATTCATTAAGCAACATATCAGAGGCCTCTTTACACAGCACAGGATTGCCAATGAAAAGCGGGACAATATGCGTAACAGAATCCATTACTGGCAGATCAGCATTTTTCATCCGGGCCTTAAGTGCTGCGGCACGCTCCTGCTGGGCTTCACGCTCAATAGAACTGTTTTTGAGGTACTGAATGCTTGCAAGAGCACCAGCAGCAAGCACAGGGCTTAACGCAGTTGTAAAGATAAAGCCCGAAGCATGACTGCGAATAACATCAACAAGTGATTTGGAAGACGCAATATAGCCCCCCATAACACCAAAAGCTTTACCAAGCGTACCCTCAATGATGGTAAGACGCTCAGCAATACCTTCTTGTTCTGATACGCCACCACCACGTGGGCCGTACATGCCAACAGCATGAACCTCATCCAAATAGGTCATTGCACCATATTTGTCAGCAAGATCGCAGATTGCTTCAATCGGGGCAACATCACCGTCCATTGAATAAACCGACTCAAATGCGATAATCTTTGGCGCACTTGGATCTGCTGCTTTTAGCAGTTCTTCCAGATGAGCAAGGTCATTGTGCCTAAAAATGTGTCTCTGCGCACCACTATTTCTAATACCTTGAATCATAGATGCATGATTAAGGCTGTCAGAAAACACAATACATCCAGGCAACAGTTTAGCCACCGTGGAGAGCGTGGCTTCATTTGAGATATAGCCGCTTGTAAACAAAAGAGCCGCTTCCTTACCGTGCAGGTCGGCTAACTCTTGCTCAAGCAAGACATGATAGTGGTTTGTGCCCGAAATATTCCGTGTACCCCCTGCGCCTGCACCTGTTTCATCAAGCGCAGAATGCATGGCTTCAAGCACATTGGGGTGCTGTCCCATGCCAAGGTAATCATTAGAGCACCAAACAGTGATGCTGCGGGCGTTATCACCCGCATCATGACGAAGAGCTCTGGGGAAATTTCCTCGCTCACGCGAAATATCCGCAAAAACCCGGTATCGGCCTTCTGCTTTTATCGCTTCAATCGCATCAGCAAAGATTTTTTCGTAATCCATCGCGTCTATCCGTCAACTATAACACCGAACAAGAATTTGCCGCTTCTTACAGCATCAAACCCTATCTAGTCCAGCGGTGAAAATGTCGCAGGCACTTCGAATTGCTTAATTTAAGACGTTCGGGCCTGATATTAAAGGCCAAAATGTATTTTGTCAGACCAGAAGCGTTCAAGATTGCGCAAATTCTTACGCAAATGCTTCAGTTCGTCATGAGCAATCAAATCGTCCTGCATCAATTCATCTAAATGTTGTTGATACAAATCATCCATCAGCTTCCTTATTTCATACCCTTTATCAGTTAACGAAATACGAACAGCCCGACGATCATAATCTGAACGCTCATGGCGCAAATAACCCATTTCAACTAGTTTCTTTAAATTATAGGAGACATTTGAGCCCTGATAATACCCGCGTGTTTTAAGCTCACCTGCGGTCATTTCATTTTCGCCAATATTATGTAAAAGCAAAGCCTGAACTGGATTCAGGTCATTCTTGCCAATATGCTCAAGGTGATTTTTAAGAACATCGAGAAGCCGCCTGTGAAGGCGCTCAACAAGGGACAAGATGTCTAAAAAAAGAAACCTTGGGTCATTAAAATCATAGCCATTCATTTTACGTCTGCCTGTTTAAATTTTTCGCTCAAAACTAGTACGGATTTAGTTTGCCTGATATTTAAATCGATTTTTCATCGAATCGTTTAGGCTACTCTGTTCCACAAGTCCTAACTCTTTGTTAATGCTAAAATTGTAGCAAAATTGCATCTTTTTTTGTAGGTTCCTGAGACAGAATGCCACGTGACAGAAATTCTCCCATTCGCTAGGTTATGGGGAAACATCCTAAGGATTTATTTTATGACCGCTCGTTTCCCATCAACCCGCCTTCGTCGTCCTCGTGCCACAGATTGGTCTCGTCGTCTTATTCGTGAGAATAGCTTAACAGCCGATGACCTGATCTGGCCACTATTTATCCGGGAGGGAAAAAACGAGCGAGATGAAGTTAAATCTATGCCAGGTGTGAACCGCCTGAGCGTTGATCAAGCCATAAAGGAAGTTAAGGAGGCCCGCGACGTTGGCATTCCGTGTGTCGCCCTATTCCCAAGTACCCCCCCTGATCTTAGGTCCGACCGTGGCGAAGAGGCTCTCAATCAGGACAACTTGATAAACAGTGCCATGAAAGCGATTAAAGATGCTGTACCAGAAGTTGGGCTATTGGCAGATGTAGCACTTGACCCATATACAAGCCATGGCCAAGACGGTATCCTTGAAGATGGTGTTATCCTCAATGATGAGACCATTGGGGTACTTGTACAACAGGCGGTATTACAGGCAAAGTCAGGGGCAGATATTGTTGCGCCATCCGACATGATGGACGGCCGAATTGGTGCTATTCGGAAAGAACTAGATAAAGCTGGCCACACGAATGTACAGATAATGGCCTACAGCGCCAAATATGCCTCCGCCTTCTACGGCCCATTTCGGGATGCTGTCGGTAGTACAGGTGTGCTTTCCGGTAACAAAAAAACGTATCAAATGGACCCTGCCAATAGGCTGGAAGCTCTGCGCGAAGTTGAGCTAGATATAAATGAAGGCGCCGATAGTGTCATGATCAAACCCGGCATGCCTTACCTAGACATCATCCGAGATATTAAAAATGCCTTTGGTTTACCTACTTATGCTTACCAAGTTTCTGGGGAATACGCCATGATCGTAGCTGCGGCACAAAATGGGTGGCTTGACCGAGAAGCTGTTGTTGCCGAAAGCCTTCTGGCCTTTAAACGGGCAGGCGCTGACGGTGTGCTTACATACTTTGCAAAAGAAATTGCACAAAAAATGGGTAGCTAAGCTACCCATTTAGTACGCGCTAGCTACTTATCTGCTTCAGGAGAAGGCTCTGCTTTTTCTTCTTCGGCCACCTCGGCGGCAGCAACTTCAGCAAATTCAACCATCATATACTGTAAATTTGCCTTTTCAGCCGCAGTTTCCCAGCGAAGGCCAAGCTCGTGCGATTCATAATAAACAGGGAAAATTTTCCCACTTAGCTTTGAAGCAGCACATGCCCGGCTTATTTTGCGCTGAGTTCCATCATTCCAGGCCCTGAAGCTCTGGTCACCAAGTATACTACCATCTAGCCATTCTATCTCTGCTTTTTCACCACATTTCGCGCTTAACCCAATCCACGCTTTTTTGGACAATAATTCCATAAAGTTCAGAAGGAGAAAATAATGCACAGCCCCTGACTTTACATGTGCCAAACGACCTTCACGGTCTTGATAGCGATACCCTCGCACCATGCGCTGTGCATGTTGCCACGAATAAGGCGGGCGGCCATAAAATTCAAACATTTGGAAATAACTGCCGGTGGTGGGCTCTAATTTGACCTCACCTATTGGTCGTGCAATGGCTGTACCTGTATCGTCAACGCCCTGAAACATCATTGCTGCTGCAACTAAAACACCTGCCAAAAACATCTTATCTCCTCATCACGGTCCTTATGACCATGTATTTATAACTAAGCAAAGCTTTGAGGCAAAAAGAAGTACTAATCTGGCCTGCCTCGAGCAAGTGACTTAACAATACCGCGCAGAGTCTGAACCTCCTGTGAAGAGAAACCTGCGTTTTGTATTAAGTTTCGAATAGTTCTACGCTGCGGGTCTTTACGTCCCTCGCTGCGAAAAAAGCCTTTGATATCCAATTCTGCTTCCAGGTGCTCCATCAAGCCAACAATTTCTTTTTTATTTGCCATCCCGTCAGGGTGAGCAGGTTGGAAAGCTGGTGTCTCGTCTGAAGCCTGATGAAAATCATAAGCAACAAGAATAACAGCTTGCGCCAGATTTAAGCTGCCATACTCCGGGTTCACAGGAATAGTCAGCACTGTATCAGCAAGCGCCACGTCGTCGTTGGTCATTCCCGAACGTTCAGGGCCAAACATAATGGCAGGCTGTTCGCCACTATTAATCAGGGATTTCATCTGCTTCGCAGCTTCACGCGGCGTAACAACCGGCTTAGGCATATCCCGGTCACGCACAGTCGTTGCATAAACATGCGTACAATCTGCAATAGCCTCTTCAACCGAAATGTAAACACGCGCGCCATCAACCACTGAACCAGCACCAGCAGCAGAAGGCCCTGCATCAGGATTAGGCCAACCGTCGCGCGGGGCAACCAGTCGTAAATCAGTCAGGCCAAAGTTCAGCATGGCCCTCGCTGTTTTACCTATATTTTCACCAAGCTGAGGGCGAATAAGAATAATTGCGGGCTGATTGGCCATTCTTAGTCCGCCTTACGCCATTTTGTGCCTTCCGGCCCATCTTCAAGCGCAACGCCTTTAGACAATAACTCATCCCGAATACGATCACCTTCCGCAAAATCTTTGGCCGCGCGAGCATCAAGGCGTTTCTGGATCAACTCTTCAATCTCGTCCGCAGAAATATCTTCAAGACCATCACCCTGGAACCAATCAGCAACCGATACATTGAGCAGCCCCATAAAGCGCGCACCCGCGAGAAGTTCAGCGGCTGTTTCTTCTGAAGCAAGCGCGTCAAGTTCAAATAATGCCTTTGGTGTATTCAAATCGTCAGTAAGTGCCGCGATTACACTCGTTGGCACAGAGCTCGCGGCTTCAACACCTTCGGTAAGACGGTACCAACGATCTAAGCGGCGCTTCTGTTCGGCAACAGTTTCAAGAGAAAAGTCAACCGGCTGGCGGTAATGCGCAGTCAAAAGCGAGAGCCTAAGTGCTTCTCCTTCATGATCTTTGAGCAAATCTTCCACAGTATGAAAATTACCGAGAGACTTTGACATCTTTTCGCCGTCAACTGTCAAATACCCATTATGCATCCAGTATTTTACAAACTGGGCGCCATGTGTACATTCGCTCTGCGCAATTTCATTTTCATGGTGCGGGAAAATTAAATCCTGACCACCAGCATGAATATCAATAGTTTTACCCAAGTGCTTCTCAATCATGCAAGAGCACTCTAGGTGCCATCCAGGACGCCCCCTGCCCCAAGGACTACCCCAACCAACTTGGTTTTCAGATGAAGGTTTCCAAAGCACAAAGTCTGCAGCATCACGCTTATAGGGAGCTACTTCCACTCGTGCACCAGCAACAAGTTCGTCACGGCTATGACGTGAAAGGCTGCCATAATTCTCCATAGACTGAACGCTGAATAAAACATGACCATCAGCTTCATAAGCGTGGCCCTTCTCGATTAGGGTACGCATCATTTTGATCATTTCCGGTAAATGATCTGTCGCTTTTGGCTGAATGCTGGGGTCCAATGTACCAAGGTTCCCCATATTGCTTTGATAAGCTTTGGTATAGCGATTTGTAATCGTTTTTATGCTGACGCCTTCTTTGTCAGCTGCATCCATAATCTTATCTTCAATATCAGTGATATTACGTGCATAGGTTACATGCTCAGCGCCGTAAACATGACGCAACAACCGAAACATTACGTCGAACACAACAACCGGCCTAGCATTACCAATGTGCGCATAATTGTAAACCGTTGGCCCGCAAACATACATACGCACGTTTTTAGGGTCTATAGGTACAAAGTCCTGCTTTTCACGGGCATGGGTATTATAAAGCCGAATTTGCGTCACGCAGCTTTCCCCTCCAAGCGAGCAACAACTTTTTCACGGCCAATCATTGGCAACAACATCGCCATATCTGGACCATGACTTTGTCCTGTCAGCGCCTGGCGCAGCGGCATAAAGAGACCTCGCCCTTTTACACCAGTTTCGGCTTTAACAGCATCAGTCCAAGCTTTCCAACTATCCGCCGTCAGCTCGCCCTCAGGCAATAATGCCAATGTCTTAGCAATATGATCAGCATCTTCAATAACAGGGTCAACAGGCCCCTTAATAATCGCCTGCCAATCAGCGATATCTGCAAGCTTGTTAAGGTTGGGCCGGATAGCTTCCCAAAGACCGGCATCCACACCTTCAACTCGAGATGCAATTGCATCATAGGGTGTCATGTGAAGAATTTTAGCATTGATCGTATCTAAGTCATCTGCATCCATTTTGGCAGTTGACCGACCAAATTTACCAAAATCAAACCCATCAACAAGCGGTTTTACATCAGCGAATGGCTCAATTGGTTCACTTGTTCCGACTCTAGCAACCAACGAGACAATAGCCATCGCCTCCAAACCAGCTTCGTCGCGGTATTCACCAATAGACATCGCGCCGGACCGCTTAGAAAGCCCTTCACCGCCCTTACCTGTAAGAAGTGCAAAGTGTGCCATTGTTGGGGCCTTACCACCAAGTGCTTCGAAAATCTGAACCTGCACAGCAGAATTGGTTACATGATCTTCACCCCGCACAATGTGCGTAATCCCGTAATCAACGTCATCAACAACACTTGGGAGCGTATAAAGGTAACTACCGTCGCCGCGGATCAAAATAGGATCAGAAACTGATGTAAGGTCTATAGATACATCACCTCGAATAAGGTCAGTCCAATCAATACGTGCTGGTATGTCTAGCTTAAAGCGCCAATGCGGCGTACGGCCTTCGGCCTCAAACGCAGCGATTTCATCATTCGTCAGATTAAGGGCTGCCCGATCATAAACCGGCGGTTTACCACGACCCATCTGGATTTTACGCTTCATATCCAGTTCGTCGGCCGTTTCATAACAGGGGTACAAACGCCCCTCGGCCTTCAACTTTGCAACAACTTCATCATAACGAGCAAAACGGTCGCTCTGACGGAATGTTTCATCCCAGTTAAGGCCTAACCACGCAAGATCAGCACGAATAGCATCTTCATTTTCTTTAGTAGAGCGTGCTGTATCTGTATCATCAATACGCAGTACAAATGTGCCGCCCTGCTGCTGTGCAAACAACCAGTTAACAAGAGCTGCACGGATGTTTCCAAGGTGCAGTTTACCAGTTGGTGATGGCGCGAAACGTACTTTTACAGTCATCTTTTTGTCCTCGGGACTTTTACCCAAACGGGTATAATATTATCAATCAGGTCGGCGGGCGCTGCGGAATCCATTTGTAATGGGATACCGGCGATCTCTGCCAAAATTCTTACGAGTGATTTTCACACCCGGCGGTGCTTGCCGCCTTTTATACTCGGCGATGTACAGCAGGTGCTCGATACGCGCAACCTCTGATGCTTCATGCCCACGTGCAATCACCTCAGAGGCAGACATTTCCTCGTCGACCAAGCAACGCAACATGTCATCCAGCGCCTCATAAGGCGGTAAGCTATCTTCGTCTTTTTGATCTTCTCGTAGTTCTGCTGTTGGTGGTTTAGTAATAATGTTCACGGGAATTACTTCACCTGATGGTCCCAATCCACCAGCTGGTACATTTGCATTCCGCCAGTGTGACAGTGCAAACACATCAAGTTTATAAACATCCTTGAGAACGTTGTAACCCCCACACATATCACCGTAAAGTGTCGCATAACCTACTGATAATTCTGACTTATTACCCGTCGTGAGCACCATTTTCCCAAACTTGTTAGAAAGCGCCATCAGGACCAAACCACGCAAGCGAGACTGAATATTTTCTTCAGTCGTATCTGCAGCTGTGCCCTCAAAAACAGGGGCCAGCATTTCCGCAAACGCATCGACACCAGGTTTAATGGTAATTTTATCATACATAACACCGAGTGCTTTCGCGCATTCCTCAGCATCGGAAACGCTCTCGCCAGAGGTATAGCGTGACGGCATCATCACACAGTGAACTTTATCAGCGCCAAGTGCATCCACAGCCACGGCTGCCGAAAGTGCGCTATCGATACCACCTGACAGGCCCAAGACCGCGCCTGGGAAGCGATTTTTACCAATGTAGTCCCTAAGGCTCAAAACCATAGCCTGATAGATAGATGTCATGCGATCGGGGATAGCTACATGATGGCGCGTAGAGCATATGAGCTGGCCACCCGACCGATCCCAGTGGGTCAAAAGACCAGCCTCTGACCAAGAAGCCATTTGCACAGGAACTGTCCCATCAGACGCCATCACAAAGCTAGCACCATCAAACACTAGTTCGTCTTGACCGCTCATTTGATTACAAAAAACAACAGGCAAGCCACTCTGCATTACACGAGAACTTGCATTCTCGTGTCGCTCATCATGCTTCGCATCCTCATAAGGGCTGCAGGTCGGTACAAGTAAGATATCAGCGCCAGCGGATGCAAGTGAAGCTGTACTTGCTTCAAACCACATGTCTTCACAGATCATAACACCGAGCTTGAAACCGCGAAATGGCATAGGTGTTGGTGCTTGCCCTGCCTCAAATACGCGCTTTTCATCGAACACACCATAATTAGGCAGATCATGTTTGTAGCGAACTTCTTTAATCTCGCCGTCTTCTAATAGAAGAGACGCATTAAATAATTTACCATCCTCAAACCACGGTGCACCAACGATGAGCCCGGGCTCATTAGCACCAGAAGTTAAGTCGGCAAGGGCTACAACTGCGTGCTGAACTTCTTTTACGAAACCCGGTTTAAGGACCAAATCCTCAAGTGGATACCCCGCTACAGAAAGCTCTGGCGTTAAGACCAAGTCAGCACCCACAGCACACGCCTCTGCATAAGCAGTTGCAATGGTTTCACAGTTTTGCTTTACAGCCCCAACCGTAAGGTTCAACTGCGCAAGATATATGGAAAGTGTATCACTCATGCCTGCCTTTTACCCCCGTTAGAATTTCAGAACAAGACAAACAAGCCTCTATTCTAAAACAAATATACGGTCAAAGTTAAAGCAAACTGGCACCATAGCTAACTGTAGACCTACCCAGACATCAGTTTCACAACAGCGCCACGGACTGCAACACCAACTGAGAATCGTCACGGAAGTATCATCACCACGAATAAGACTCTAGAAAGCCCCCAGTCAACTGGAGGCTTTCTCTTATTTAGGCAGCCGTTGAAGCAGATAAAGCTTCACGCTCTTCTTTCAAACTTTCCGCAACTAAAAATGCAAGTTCAATAGACTGACTCGCATTAAGGCGCGGATCACAGTGCGTATGATATCGTGATGAAAGGCTCTCTTCTGTCACAGCAATGGCACCACCCGTGCACTCAGTCACGTCCTGGCCAGTAAGTTCCAGATGAATACCACCCGCATAAGTTCCTTCAGCTTTATGGCACGCAAAAACTTGCTTCACCTCTTTAAGAACCCTGTCAAAAGGCCGTGTTTTCAGGCCACCTGTCGCCTTAACCGTATTACCATGCATGGGATCACAAGACCAAACCACAGAGCGACCTTCTTGTTTCACACGGCGCAACAAGCGCGGCAAATATTCTTCTACTTTATCAGCCCCAAAACGGGAAATTAACGTTAGACGTCCGGGCTCATTTTCCGGATTAAGAATATCAATCAAACGAATAAGATCATCAGGATCCGTTGTTGGGCCAACCTTAGAAGCAACCGGGTTACCAATACCTCTTAGAAATTCAATATGGGCGCCGTCTGTTTGTCTAGTTCGGTCTCCTACCCAAAGCATATGAGCAGACGTGTCATACCATTCGCCAGACGTTGAATCGACACGCGTCAGCGATTGCTCATAACCAAGAAGCAAAGCCTCATGTGAAGTATAAAAATCGGTTCCCTGCAGTTGACGTACATCACCCGCATTTACGCCGCACGCTTCCATGAAAGAAAGCGCTTCACCAATACGGTCAGCAAGTTCCTGATACTGTTTTCCGGCGCCACTTTTCTCAACAAAATCAAGGTTCCAACGGTGTACAGACACAAGATTTGCATAACCACCCTGCGCAAAAGCACGCAGCAAGTTCAATGTAGCTGCAGATTGGCTATATGCTTTAATCATACGCTGAGGGTCAGGTACGCGCGCTTCTTCAGTAAAATGAATACCATTAATGATATCGCCGCGGTAGCTAGGCAGTTCCACACCGTCTATCGTTTCATTATCTGACGAACGTGGCTTTGCAAACTGACCTGCCAAACGCCCAACCTTAACGACTGGACAGCTAGCTGCGTACGTGAGAACAACTGCCATTTGAAGCAAAACTCGAAAAGTGTCACGAATATTGTTGGGATGAAACTCCCTAAAGCTTTCAGCGCAATCACCACCTTGCAACAAGAAACCACGACCTTCAGCAACTTCACCGAGCTGCGCCTTCAAGTTTCGCGCTTCGCCTGCAAAAACTAATGGAGGATAACTCGCCAGCTCATTTTCTGCGGCTGCAAGGGCTTCTTGATCTGGGTAATTCGGCAACTGTACAACAGGCCGTGATTTCCAGCTATCGGGGCTCCAATCACTCATCACTTTACCTCAACTTAACTTTCTCGACACATTTATCAGGAAATTTCACTTTAATATTTGGCATTTCGAAGGCTGTTAAATCACGCGAGCCCTTGGGAATCAAGCGATAAGAGAAGCACTAACTCTTTTAAATAGGTGACCAATCGGTCGGTTTATTGCTTGTTTTTCTGGTATAGATACTTATAGCTTCACACTATTCTAGCCCTTAATTGAGATAGTGAATGCCTAAATTTTTCGGACACTCTGTAATTTTCGACCTTGATGGCACCCTAGTAGATACTGCTGGTGACTTACATGGCGCAACAAACCACGTGTTACATAGCTTAGGTCGAGACAATGTACCATTAAGCGCTGTAAAAGCTGACGTTGGTTTCGGCGCCTTAACTTTAATTAAAAAAGGACTTAGCCGTACAGGCGGTATAGACGGTATAGACGGTATAGACCTTGAACAAGCTAAACAAACTTTTCTTGCATACTATATTGATAATATTGCTGTTCACTCCAAGGTTTTCCCCGGTGGTCTCGCAATGCTAGAAACGCTGACATCTAAAGGAATATCAATAGGAGTATGCACTAATAAGCCCTATGCCCTAGCGGTAAAGCTACTTCACGAGTTAGACCTCTCACACTTTTTCAAAGCGGTAATAGGTGGCGACAGTTTTTCCTATAAAAAACCTGACCCCCGGCACATACTGGAAACTGCAGCCCGCGTGGGTACGGGACCATATGTTATGGTTGGAGATGCCTCGCCGGACATTCTAGGGGCACAAGCCGCTGGAATTCCTGTCATTGCAGCTGCATACGGCTATCCTGACATGGACTTGAAGAGCCTGAAGCCCGATGCAATCATTCAAACCCTGGGGGAAGTGGAAGCACTGCTGGTTGCCTAAGGCGTCTATAGCCCTTTGTTAAAATATGCCAAACAAGCTTCGGCAATGGCATACGTAGATAATGACTTCTAATATAGAGAATTAGCTTTGCGAATTTTGCATCCGTTACATTACGCAATTTTGACGTCAACGCCCAACGTACTATAGGATTAGTTCCGACCTTAAACCGTTCAGACAAAACCCACGCTCGTCCATCATCAAAAAACTCTGATAATGCCCAAAGGGCCAGAGCAAGAGGCTCCTCCCCTCCCAAAATGTGCGCCCGGTCTAACAACGCTCCATCATCACTAACCTCGATGTCAGCCAATAAATATCTTAGCTCAATTAGAGTGCGGGCGGGAGTATCAAATGAGCCGTCGCCAAAAGCATGAATAGCTGAATGTAAAAAGCTATCGATCTCGTTAAATACTTTGAGCTTTCGTCCACTAAGATTTTTAGCGCCACTTATGAAAGCATTGCTGTTAATTTTAATACGCGATGTACGCGGTAAAATTCTGTGATGCACATCAATAACCGTACGTCTATGCGCGTGCCGGAGAGGCGGAAGCTCATGCATATGCGTACGATAATAATTCTGATCATACTCATTATCGGTTGCCTCATCAAAAACCCAGCCTGCTGCCAAAAGTAATCGCTCTATTTCATCTAGGTCCTTTTCAGACACGAGAATATCAATATCGCTTACTCTGCGGCCCTCACCGGCCCGCAACTCTTTGGCAACATAAGATGCACCTTTTAACAGAATAGGCTCAATTCCGGAGCCTTCTAAAGCCCGTTCAATTCTTGCCATCTCAAACTTGAGCATCTTATGGTCAAAGGTTGCCCTATATAGGCCGTTGTCGATCACATCCCGAGTTTTACCTTCCACTTCAGGCAACCAGACTGAAGCCATTTGCCCCAGAACATGGTGACTATCGGCAAACTCAAGTAGTTTACTGCGTTCTAACAAATCAGTTGGAAGTGGAACTTCACCCACAAGCGCCTTTAACCATGCATCCTTCACAGGCCTACTCCTGCAGCAAGATCACGGACTATTGTTAAACTTTCCTCTGTTGACCCATAAGAAATCTCGTAGGCTTCTGCTTCTGCAACCATCTTACTAAGCGATAAATAAGCGGCTTCCCCTAAAAGGTGGTAGTTGGTCGAACTAGGAATAAGGCGCATCATAGCCTCAGACGAGCTAACCCGGCTGGCATAATGTTCCCCAGATGTGTTGAAACTAGGGAATAGAATGAGCTTTGTTTCCGCCTTACCATTAGCATTCTCTATATCGTCCGGCCTAGCGCGCCTATATGCAATCTTGCCCTTAGGCGTTCCTGACAATACAGGAGACACCCATTCTTTCCCTGCCAATTCCTTCACAATATCAATAGATTCATTTTTCAAAGAAACGGGTCGAGGATAAGATGCCAACAACGCGTTTTCCATACCGAGGAGAGCGAACTCATCAGAAAACAGATGATATCCTTCTTGCATTAAAGCCGAAACAAGCGTGCTTTTCCCCCCGCCAGACCCTGCCGACACAAGAATTGCCCCTTTGTCGCTTGCCACAACTCCAGCATGAAATGTGATCAGGCGGCAACATTTTAGAGCAACAACCAAATTCACACCCATTTCAAATGCTAATGGAGACATATGCGACGGTAGTGGCACTGCGGGCACCTGAAAACCGGGGTCAGGAATTACCTGTCGCCTGATATACTGTCGAAACCAGGACGGTGGTCTAATGTTGATAGCAACATCAGTTACGTCAGATAAGGACGCACTCACAGGTACGTCCCGGTAAGTATCATATAAAAAGTCGATAAGTGAAGGTTCAGTGCCTTTGATACGAGTAGCAAAAGGACCAAGTAACATCTCAAGTGTACCTGCCCTCAACGCAGAGACAATGCCATCCCGATCATAGTCCGACAATGTTCGCGTCATATTCAATGCCCCGTCTTTTGCGCGGGGTAAAGCACACCAACATCATCAAGCTGAAGTACCGTATCTTCTATTAGTTTAATGGGACAATCGTTTTCGTCGATATCAAGGAATTTCCATACCCAATTTGCAATTGTGACAAAATTTGCTGGGCCCTTATTTTTAAGAACTTCCAAAATACCTGCAGACAAAAAGTTAAGAATATGGGTATCACCAGAAAGTTTATGAAACACCAGAAACACATCATCATGAGGATCAACAATAAGATTTTCGGCATCCGCGAGCCACAATGTAGCGGCAGAATAAGGTCCAGCTGCCATACCTACACCTCAACCTTAATAAATAAAATTATGGATTCAAATAATTTAGGATGGAAACAATACAGGAAATTCCAGGCCATCCACCAGATTGCCCATGCGAATCTGCATATTTGATAGACAATTCAATATATAAACCTTTACCGCCTGAAAGGTTCCAGTTTCCATTCTCACTCACATAATCGCCAGGTTTTACTGATTTATTACTAACACCGTACTTTTTATAACCACAACTTGTGTACTCGCTACCAGCAATCACATGGTGATGACCATCAACCTGTTGGCCATGTTTATCACAGTGTATGTGATTTGAATGGCCTTTTCCTTTGCTGCCAGCGCCACTAAAACCTTCAGCCGCAAGATAATCATTCTCTCCGCCTGTTAGGTGGGCAAACATGCTGTCTACATCAGCATTTTCCAGCGATCCATACCAATTATCTTCACAGGGGCCAGAACCACACGCCTCAGGACGGAAATTTTCGGACACTGTACCGTCATGGAAATGATAGGCCGCAGAAGCTTTAAAGTCTTCAATTTCAGTAAGTTTAAGGCCATCATTATAGTTGCGGAGCTTGCCGCTACCAACCCACGCCTGACCTCTATCACCAACAAGGATTTTGGTACCCTTTGGGATAACAAAAACACACTGCAACTGAGAGATCAACGCCTGAGAGGCCGATGCTCGCAAGGTTAATACCATAGGCATGCCTGCTGCCCCCATACGCAGAAGCTGCCTGCGGCGGGCTTTAAATAACTCAGACTGTTTCTCTAAATCTTGCATAACGCCTCGTATTATCACTTAAACTGACACACGCAACTCAGATGCCAACTTCTCAAAACCATATCGAACTATACTATCTTAGTAGCATTTTAGCAGTGAAACTAGCTATTGGTCCAGAAACATTTAAATATTAATCATTGTTATTGCACATATTTCTAAAACCAAAGGCTATATTTCACATTCATCAAATTGTCACAAAAATGAAATACCCATGTTTCCGATTTCTAGCATTTAGACAGATTGAAGGGTTACCCAGCAATAATTGCCGCTATTGAAACTTAACAAATTGCCGTATTACGAGAATATGAACACACCCCTAAAAGCATACCAAAGCCTCCTTTCAGAAAGGGCAGCATTAATTGTCATTATTGCTGCCATTGCCTTTCTCTGGTCGGTCAATCAACTTAGCTTACTGTCACTTTTCATGATTGGTGGCATTACAAGCTTTCTCTTGATTCAATTAGAAGTAAAGCGGCGCACTCAGGAACTAACCAATAAACGACTGGCTGATTTTCAAAAGAAAATCTCTCACAAAAGAGAAGTAAAATCTCTTAGAGCAAATGCCTTAGACGGTGTCCCCTCTCCAATCTTACTAATAGATTCAAACAACATAATCTCGTTCGCAAATGGCCCAGCTCAGAATCTTCTCGGAAAGAACATCACCTCAAACGATGTATTTTTATATGTACGACAGTCCAACTTTGTAACTGCACTCGAGAAAGTATTATCAGGTGACAGTACCAACAACGGCGTTATTCGTTACACAAACAGTCATGGTCGTAGCTTTGATGTAACCGTAGCTCCCGTTGGAGCTCAGCCCTCAGATACCGACACCTCCATGCAGGCCATGGTATTCTTCTACGAAGTAACAAGCCTGTTGCAGACAGAACAAATGCGTGTGGATTTTGTCGCCAATGCTAGCCACGAATTACGCACACCTCTTACTACAATCACGGGCTTCATTGAAACCTTACAAGGCCCAGCAGCCAACGATTCCAGTGCTAGAACACGCTTTCTTGATATTATGTCACACGAATCTGGCAGGATGATCCGACTGATAGATGACCTACTTTCCTTGTCTCGCATTGAAATGACACGTCACGTCGCTCCAAACCAAAGCCTTGATCTAGGCAGTTTAATTACAAGCACTATTCGAACCGTTGCGGCAACGGCAAAAGAAAGGGGACTTGATTTCGAGACATACCTAGAACCGAACCTCCCTAAGGTTCTGGTAGATAGCGATCAGATTACACAGGTATTTTTAAACCTTGTAGGCAACGCAGCAAAGTATGCCGATGAAAATACCACAATCCATATATCAGCTATCCCCCACCATAACGGGCGACACCTCATTGTTTCTATTAGGGATGAAGGCCCTGGTATAGCCTCTGAGCATCTAGCACGATTAACCGAGCGTTTTTACCGAGTTGATACTGCACGTTCTAGAAAAATGGGAGGCACAGGCTTGGGGCTCGCTATCGTCAAGCACATCCTTCTTAGGCACTCAAGTCAGCTGGACATAAAGAGTACACTCGGCGAAGGTACGAACTTCTCTTTCAAACTGCCAATTACAGAATAGTAACAATCGAAACACGACTGTAACAAACCTGTAACATAATACCGGTAGTTAGCTTCATTAAAGTGTAACATTTCATCTGTATCGCTCCTGATGAGGACAGAAAAGTCCCACACGTTTATTAGATGAAACAATATGTGACTTGGAGAAAAGCACATGAAAAAGCTCGCTCTTGTGACTGCCTTATTAGGCGCTGTCACTCTTACTTCACAAGTGACTGCACAGTCACGTGACCAGATCCGTATTGTGGGCTCTTCTACAGTATTCCCATTTGCAACAGCTGTAGCTGAAGAGTTTGGTCGCTCAACCAACTTTAAAACGCCTATCGTGGAATCAACGGGTTCAGGTGGTGGCTTGAAACTTTTCTGCTCAGGCATCGGCACAAACAATCCAGACATCACGAACGCATCTCGTCGCATTAAACAATCAGAAGTCGGCCTTTGCGCTAAGAATGGCGTTCGTGATATTGTTGAAGTGAAAATTGGTTTCGACGGTATCGTTCTCGCCGCAGACAAATCAGCCGAACCAATGACGCTGAGCCTACGTGACCTTTACCTAGCTTTAGCAGCTCAAGTACCAGCGCCCGGCACAGACGGTGGTCTAGGTAATATGGTAGAAAATCCATATAAAACATGGAAAGAAGTCAATTCGACTTTACCCAACAAGCCGATCTACGTGCTTGGCCCCCCGCCAACTTCTGGTACCCGTGATGCTTTTAATGAGCTTGCTGTAGAGGGTGGCTGTAAAACATTCCCTGCTATGAAAGCGCTTAAAAATGCTGATAAAAAGGCTTATAAGGCTCTTTGTCGTGGTATTCGCGAAGACGGACTCTATGTCGAAGCAGGTGAAAACGACAACCTTATCGTACAAAAACTGCAGGCTGATAAAAAAGCTGTTGGTATCTTTGGCTTTAGCTTTCTTGATCAAAACGCTGATGTCATCAACGCTTTCCCGGTCAGCAAAAAAGCCGGAGGTTCAGCCCAAGAGCCAACTTTTGATGCAATTTCAGATGGTTCATACCCTATTTCAAGGTCTTTATACTTCTATGTTAAAAAAGCACATGTGGGCGTAATTCCAGGCATTGAAGAGTATCTCGCTGAATTCATAAGCGACAAAGCTTCTGGTGATCTCGGTTATCTCTCAGATCGTGGCCTTATTCCGCTTCCTGACGCTGAACGGAGCGCATATCAAGCTGCAGCATCTAGTCTTGCGCCGCTATCGCTTGATTAATAAAACTAATGTACCTGACGGGGAATTATCCCTGTCAGGTATCTGTTATAACGAATATTCAATAGTCTTTCATAGGGTTAAACCGGGTCCACATGACTAGCTCAACAATATTTGTAACGATTTCTGTCATTGCTCTGCTGGCGTTTGCAATCGTACGGCAAACCTCTCTTACTCGAGCAAACGGCGATACAACGCGCCTACATTCACTGCCACGTCACTATGGCTACAATGGTGCAAGCTGGGCATTTTTGCCTGCATTACTTGTATTTAGCCTTTGGATTGTCTTTGGCAAAAGTGTCATTGAAAGCCTCATGTTTGCAGGTCTTCCTGCCGAAGTATCTCAAGAGTATAAGGATCAAGCCACTCTTCTGATTAACCGGATCAGGCTAGCTGTTGAAAATGGCGTTGAGCGCGAACAAAACCCGGACATAGTGGCGGCAGCAAATCACTTCAATGCTCTTTATACCAAAGGGATTTGGGCTACATTCATTCTATCAGTAGGTGTCGGACTGGTAGGGTTTAATCACTCTATAAGACTAACTCAGCCAGATTACCGCGCGAGAAATAAATTTGAAAAACTTCTTTCAATATTTCTTGTTGCAAGTTCCGTAATCGCCATCATCACAACATTAGGTATCGTTGCCTCTCTGCTATTTGAAAGCCTCCGCTTCTTCAGCGAAGTGTCACTTACGGATTTCCTTTTTGGCCTTAAATGGAGCCCGCAAACGGCACTCCGAGCTGATCAGGTAGGTTCAACAGGATCTTTTGGTGCAGTTCCTCTTTTTGCTGGAACCCTATTAATAAGTTTACTTGCGATGCTTGTTGCAGGGCCCATCGGGCTTTTTGCTGCCATCTACCTCACACAGTATGCTAGCAAGCGCATGAGAAAAATTGCCAAGCCATTGCTTGAGATACTCGCAGGTGTACCAACTGTGGTTTATGGGTTTTTCGCTGCGTTAACTGTTGCCCCATTATTCCGAGATACTGGAGAATTTTTCGGCCTATCCATCGCAAGCGAGAGTGCTCTCGCTGCAGGTTTTGTTATGGGCATCATGATTATTCCATTCGTGTCGTCTCTATCCGATGATGCGTTAACTGCGGTACCGGGCTCCCTGAAAGATGGCTCATTGGCACTGGGTGCAACAGAATCAGAAACAATCATCAAGGTATTATTACCCGCGGCCCTGCCCGGCATTGTAGGCGCCTTCTTGTTAGCCATTAGCCGCGCGATTGGTGAAACGATGATCGTGATGATGGCCGCCGGCATGCAGCCAAACCTTACGGCAAACCCATTCGAAGCAGTAACCACGGTCACTGTTCAGATTGTCGCCCTACTCACTGGTGACCAAGAATTCGACAGCTCCAAAACACTTTCAGCGTTTGCCCTTGGGTTAACACTGTTTGTGATAACCATGGGTCTCAATATTTTCGCCCAACGCATTGTCCGGAAATACCGGGAAGCATACGAGTAAGGGCCTAATTATGTCAGATAGTACAATGAATACTCCGACACAGTGGAAAACGCCTGAAATGGCGCAGCGGATCAAACGTCGTTATCGCCGTGAAAAAACATTCCGCGCTTTGGGTTTAACCGCAGTTCTAATTGCCGGGATGTTCCTCGTTTCTTTACTTGGAAAAATTATCAGCGATGGTAGCGAAGGCTTTTTGCAAACCAGTATCACAGTAGATATTCCTTTTGACTCTGCGATATTAGGAGACCCAAGAGAACTTGGCGCGTCTGAGTTTGAAAAGCAGGTTCGCCAAACTAACATGCTAAGACTTGTGCAAGCCGCCATGACCGAGCAGTTCCCGGAAGTGACTAACCGCCGTGACCGAAGACAATTACTTCGACTTTTCAGCACAGGCGCCCGTGAACAGCTTAGGGATGCAGTGTTAGCAAACCCCTCTTTAGTTGGTACAACACAGAGCATTAGCTTACTTGCTTCGGATGATATTGATCAGTTGGTGAAAGAAAATATTGATGCGTCACTTCCTGAAGCAAACCGCAAAGTAAAAGATAAGGAAGTTGCGTGGGTTGCTAAATTTGAAGAAGAAGGCCGTGTATCACTCAACTTTCACACTCGCTTCTTCACTAGCGGAGATTCACGAGAACCCGAACTTGCTGGTATTTGGGGGGCAACTGTTGGCTCGGCCTTAACCCTGCTTGTAACACTGGCAATTGCTTTCCCTGTAGGTGTACTAACAGCCATTTATCTTGAAGAATTTGCACCAAAGAACCGCCTTACCTATTTGTTGGAAATCAACATAAACAACTTGGCAGCCGTACCTTCAATCGTGTTCGGCCTATTGGGACTTGCCGTTTTTCTAGGCCTATTAGGATTACCCCGCTCAGCACCACTTGTTGGCGGTTTAACACTTGCTTTAATGACATTACCTACCATTATAATAGCATCACGGGCGGCTATTAAAGCTGTACCTCCCTCTATTAGAGATGCTGCACGTGGTCTGGGTGCATCACCAATGCAGGTGGTTTTTCATCATGTGGTGCCCCTTGCCATGCCCGGCATTCTGACAGGCACAATCATCGGTATGGCGCAAGCCCTTGGTGAAACTGCCCCGCTCCTAATGATTGGTATGGTAGCGTTCATCGTTGATATTCCTGGCAGCGTAACTGATGCGGCCACAGCACTACCCGTACAAATCTTTCTTTGGGCCGACAGCCCTGAACGAGCCTTTACTGAAAAAACGTCTGCAGCCATTATGGTTTTGCTCGCGTTCCTCATCGCCATGAACGGCGTCGCCATTTGGCTACGTCAAAAATTTGAACGACAATGGTAGAACCGATGCTCAAATTAGCACCAGAGTATGAAAAAGTGACAGATAATCAAAACCCAAAGATGACTGCTAAGAACGTTAGTGTTTATTACGGCGACAATCATGCTGTAAAAAACATTTCGCTCAACTTAAATCGGGATGAAGTCACATCTCTTATTGGCCCGTCCGGCTGCGGGAAATCAACATTTTTACGATGTTTAAATCGTATGAATGATACCATTGCCGGGTGCCGTATCGAGGGGAATATCACACTTGATGGTGAAGATATTTATGACCCTAAAATTGACGTTGTTCAACTCCGGGCACGGGTCGGCATGGTCTTTCAAAAGCCAAACCCCTTCCCAAAATCAATTTATGACAATATTGCGTATGGCCCTCGCATCCACGGCCTTGCGACAGCAAGAGCTGACCTCGATGAGATTGTAACAAGGTCACTTGAAAAAGCGGGGCTTTGGCAAGAAGTAAAAGATCGACTGGAGGCACCAGGTACGGCGCTTTCGGGCGGACAACAGCAACGCTTGTGCATTGCGCGTGCCATCGCGGTTAACCCTGAGGTAATCCTGATGGATGAACCTTGTTCAGCTCTTGATCCTATTGCAACAGCCAAAGTTGAAAACCTCATTGATGAGCTTAAGGGGCGTTATGCAATTGCCATAGTAACCCATAGCATGCAGCAAGCCGCTCGCATCTCCCAGAAGACAGCTTTCTTTCATATGGGCGACCTCATTGAGCACGGAGACACAACCCAAATATTTACGGCGCCAAAAGAAGAACGTACCCGCGACTATATTACGGGCCGTTTTGGATAAAGGACAAAACCATGACCGACCATACAATTTCTGCATACGACGACGAACTTAACGAACTGAGAAGTATCGTAAGCCGTATGGGTGGTTTAGCGGGCGACCAGCTTATTGGATCCATGCAAGCCCTCAAAGAGCGTGATTCTGTTGAAGCACAGCGAGTTCGAGAAGCCGATAAGGAACTCGATAGACTCGAAGCTCTTGCTGAACAGACAGCCATAGGTGTTTTTGCACGCCGCGCGCCTGTTGCTGACGATTTACGCGAGGTTGTTTCGGCACTTAAAATGACAACTTTGATCGAACGCATGGGGGACTATGCAAAAAATATTGCCAAACGTACTCTTGCGATTTCCGAAAGCCACCCAGTTGTTCTGCCACAAACCTTGGAAACTATGGCAGAAACTGCTCACCGGATGATTCAAGATGTTATGGACGCGTATGCCCACAGAAGTGCTGAGGCAGCTATAGACGTTTGGGAAAGCGACGAAATTCTCGACAATATGCATAATGCTGCATACAGGCAAATTCTCGCAAGAATGATGGAAACACCTGATTATATCAGTGTTTATACGCATTACCTGATGATCGCTAAAAACCTTGAACGAATTGGTGATCAAGCAACCAATGTTGCTGAGCAAATTTATTACACAATTACAGGCTCAGTTTTAGAAGACTCTCGCCCCAAAGGGGACACCACAAGCACCGAGGCGGCTGGCGAATAAGCCAGTCTTGGAGCCCTGAGTGAAGGATATCACCGTGACAACACGTGTACTTTTAGTTGAAGATGATGAAAACATTACTGAACTGGTTCGTTATAACCTTGAAAACGCCGGCTTTGCCATAGACTGTGTAGCAGATGGTGAGGAAGGGCTATATAAAGCAGAGGAAGATACACCAGACATTATTTTGCTAGACTGGATGCTTCCAAATCTTTCTGGGCTGGAAATATGTAGGCAGTTACGCCGTAAAACATCCACACAGAATGTACCAATCATCATGCTTACCGCCCGTGCAGACGAACCAGACCGTATCCGCGGTCTTGAAACAGGCGCAGACGATTATATCGTTAAGCCCTTTTCCCCTAAAGAGCTTGTAGTCAGAATTCAAGCTGTCCTCAGGCGTGTACGTCCAGCCCTAGCCGGCCATATGCTGTCGTTTGAGGATATTCGCCTTGATAATGTGTCACACCGAGTAACACGCGGCGAGCGTGTCGTAAATTTGGGACCCACTGAATATAGGCTTCTACGCCATTTCATGGAAAACCCCAGTCGTGTATTCTCCCGTGAGCAACTTCTCGATTCAGTTTGGGGGCGCGACGTATATGTTGAACCTCGAACAGTTGACGTACATATACGCCGTCTCAGAAAAGCCATTAATGAAAACGGAGAAGCCGATTATATCCGCACAGTACGCTCCGCTGGATACGCGCTTGATGAGAAGAAATAGTTCAAACCTCCAAATTTAAGTTCTTTAACGACCTCTCAAGCATTATAAGGGACCATAATGTTGTATGGTGGTCCCTTAGCCCGGATAAATGTTCCTTGGCTAACTCACTAATAGCAGCGCGGCTGAAAAGGCCTGTATCTAGTAAGAATTCGCTATTTTCCAAACTACTTACAACATCCGCTAACTCATCCCGCAACCAGTTGACCACTGGGACCATAAAACCGCGCTTCTCGCGGTCGAGTGTCGCGTCAGGTAAAAAGCCTCTAAGCGCATCTTTAAACACGGCTTTACCTACTCCATCCACAATACGGCGTTCAGGAGGTAATCGCAGGCTATACTCGACAAACTTATGATCCAAGATTGGCACCCTAACCTCCAAAGAATGGGCCATACTTATTCTGTCAACTTTTGTCAAAATATCACCCGGCAGATATGTTTTAAGATCAATATATTGAATGATGGAGAGAGGGTCAGCTCCCTGAACTTCATCCGCCAGTTGATTGAAACGGTCATGAGGGTGATACCCTTGCAAAGCATCCCTCATGCTTTTCGTATGTAATCGATACCTTTCCCGGTCCGGCGTTTTACTAACACTATGACAATATGCTTCAGCAGAGGATCTAGCGAGTGCTTCAAATGTCGATTTACCGCGAAGAAACTGAGGTGCCCAATCAAGTTTAGGATAAACACTCGCTAGAGCACCAAAAAAAGGTCTGCGTATCATTAATGGTATTGGACCGCGAAAACGCTCTTCCACCATGTGAAAACGATGGCGACGGTATCCTGCAAATAATTCATCGCCGCCATCCCCAGATAGCGCCACTTTTACTTTTTCCCTGGCCAATCCGCATACACGGTAAGTTGGCATTGCAGACAAATCCGCAAATGGTTCATCAAAGATATTAGCGATTTCGTCAATCAATTCGAGGCTATCATCTACTGAAGCAAGCCGAAGCCTGTGATGTGTCCCAAAATGATCAGACACCAACTGAGCATACCCGCTCTCATCATAGTCAGGGTCCTCCGAGCCAATAGCGCAGGTTTCAACTGGCTCTACGCTATTCTTACTCATTAGGCCCACTACAGTGGAAGAGTCCATGCCACCCGACAAGAAGGCACCAAGCGGTACATCAGCAATCATTCGGAGTTTTACTGCTTCTTCCAGCCGCTCTAAAAGTTCGCTTTCCTGCGTAAGGTTAGTTGCGCGGGATTCTATATCAGGCGCCCAATATTTCTGTGTTTTGTAACTGTCAGAATGTGCCGCTTTCACCAAAATTGTAGCGGGCTCCAACGTGTGTACACCATCTACGATAGATTTGGGGTCCGGCACATACCCAAGCGCAAGATAATCCTCAAGCGCATCCACTCTTAGTTTACGTCGACACTGTGCATGGGTAAGCAAAGATTTCAGTTCAGAACCAAAAATGAACGTACCATCAGCAAGAGTCGTATAATAAAGTGGCTTAATGCCCAGTCTATCCCTCGCAAGAAATAACTCATTACTGCGCACATCCCAAATAGCAAAAGCAAACATACCCCGTAATCGGGTAACACAGTCTTTGCCCCACTCTAAATAAGAATGTAATACAACTTCCGTATCTGAATTCGTGACAAATTTATGACCGAGAGCTTCTAATTCACGGCGTAAATTTCGGAAATTATAAACCTCGCCATTATAAGTCAGTATGACCTTACGGTCCCTGCTATGCATTGGTTGTACACCGCCTTCAATATCAATGATTGATAAGCGGCGGTGCCCAAGGCCAACAGACTTTCCAAAGTAAAAGTCTTCACCGTCCGGACCCCTATGCGCTATGACATTGGTCATCCGTCGCAGGGCAGGATGCTCGAGGTCGCCCCCATGAGCCATCACAATGCCAGCTATTCCGCACATAGAATCGTTCCTTCCTGTGATGGTTTAATTTCTTCCCATAAAAAGTTCTCTGGGGAAAATGTCGAGAAGAGTTTTGTTAACGTCGCACGAGGGTTATCAATATTACTATAGGCTTGCGAAGAAACTACCAACATTGCACCTGCAGATACACCTTTATAGAGACGTTCTTTCGCACTAGCCCACCTCACCTTGTCAGGGGTCGCAATCCAAGCACCATCAACATAATAGCTAATCCAAACATATTTACGGCGCGGCCCTTTTGAATAGACGATTTCAGTAAACGGTATTCCAGCAACATTATGCACTGACCGAACCATACTATCATAACGCCGCCACCCCGTTCCCCTTGGCAAGTTGCCAGTCTGAAGCAAGTCACTGCCGGACCGCTGGGGGCAATACAGGGCACTAGACACCTCAATTTGATCAGCTGCGATACGGTAGTTCGCAACGATCTTGGCATCTTCACCAATAAAAATTGCCCTATCATAACGATTAAGTTCTGGCACCAAGCGGATACCACAATCATCACATTCAGGAGCTACAACGCCTGTAACAGTTCGTAAAATAAAAGATTTCCGTGGTTCAAACTGAGTAACAATAAATGGTGTAACAAAAGCAACTACAACGGTAATCAGTGATGTGTAAGCTGAGAATTTATTAGTGAATATGAACCAGATACCTGCTTCACAAAGACCACCTTCCTCATCAGCAAATTTATAGGCAACTGCTATTAAGCTTAGAAGTACCGCTGACAAAAATAGCCACCCATACACTATGTGGTCCACCTCTCTAGCGAATGACTGATCCGTAGCTTCTGATATCAGAAAAATTCCAAATACTCTTAAAACATTTGCAAAAACTGGAATGACAATTGATGCCATAATTATAGAAAGTCGTTTTTGCCATCCCGTATACAACAAATGCGCCAGCAAAACGCCTGTAACAAGACTGGTAAATAAGAAACGAACCCCCGCACAAGCTTGGGCCACTTCATAAACACCACTCGGTAAGGTGATAAGGAAACCATCAAGTGTATATGGAATACCAACAATTGCGAGTAACACCACCGAAAAGTGTGCAGTAATATCTTGCAGGTGAGGTACTAGCCCCTCACCAATAGGAATTCCCATGTAAAGAAAGAAACAGGGAAACAACAAGCGTTGATAAACATTCGGCCCAAAAAATGTAAGAATAAGAGCCTGTATACCAGTTACATATGCAATGTGTCCAAAAAGTTTTACCTCACCAATCTCACTAATAAGCCAAAGAAAAGAGGCTGCTCCCAACAATAAAAGCCCAGGGAACCAAATGAAGGCTTCCGACGCCGTCAAGGATTCCCGCTTATTCCATATTAGCCATAAACTGATAAAGGGAACCAACTGACCATGAGAATAGGCATCAACATTGAGAATAAGATAGGTTAAATGCTCGGCAATACCCCACCACAAATATGTAAGAAAAATAACTGCCGCAGTAAAAAAAGCTGCTAAATATCGAACAGGAAAACCATTCATCACAAGCTTTTACCGATCAGTTCATCAAGCTTTTGGAAAGCTTGATTCCAAGTAAAGTTTTTCTCCACAAAAGCGCGTGCGGCATTTGCAATTGAACTTCTATCTTCAGCGCACTCGAGCAATAGTAAAACTGCCTCTGAAAATGCGACCTCTCCATCAGCTACCAAAAGCTCTACACCGGTTTCTGCATTAATACCTTCGTTCGCAAGACTTGTGGCAACAACCGGCTTTGCCATCGCCATACCCTCCAAAACTTTATTTTGAATGCCACGCGCTGTTCTGAGTGGTGCCACGCAGACTGTTGCTTTAGAAATTTCTTTTGCCATGTCCTCGACATAGCCAACAACTTCGACATTAGGTAAATCACCCAAAGCTTCCACCTTGGCAACTGCAGGTCCCCCTGCAATACGGAAAACAGCACTTTCTCGACGTGCAACAATTGCGGGCCATATTTCACTCGCAAACCAGGTAACAGCATCAATATTTGGCTGATAATCCATAGCACCAGTGAAAAGAACAACATCGCCTTGAACAAGGTCTTCATACGCAAAAGGATTAAATAAAGCCAAATCAACACCGTTGGGAACAGCTTGAATTTTAGCTCCCAATTCAGGAACTAAAGACGAAAAAAGTTCCGCCTCTTGATCACTTACCAAAGTAGCGAAGGCAGCTTTTTCAGTCAGTTGTCTTTCATATTCGCCAAGTTTTTTTCCTTCACGCTTATATAGCCACGAAAGCGGCCACACAGCATCTCTGCTGTAACTAATCCACTTTTGAGAATCCACATCAACAAGGTCTGCAACAATCGGAACATTACATCCATTTCCAACAATAGGTCCTGTCGCTGCGGAAAATAAAAATACCAGATCAATCTCACCAGATTCGATAAGCCCAGATGCATACTGCCTCAGTCGGGCATAAGGATAAGCAGAAGTAGTTAAAGCCCGTCCTGTCAATAGACCTGTTAGACTTTTTAGCTTCTGAAATACGGGATTTACATTTTTAAAACAAAGGCTTGAAGTTAAATTTTTCAGATAAGGCACATGAACCATATCTTTCGCGTCATCAACAAAAAAACCTAAATGAACATTATGCTTTTCAAAAAGATGAGAAAGAAAATTCCATGACCGAATTTTGTCCCCTTTATTCGGAGGGTAGGGAATCCTATGAGCTAAAAATAAAATATTTGCCATTAGACCTACCTAACCTAAATGACGGGCAATTGGTGGCCCAAGTATATTCGCGACGCCAAGAGGCAACTTTTTCCAAACCTTTACCATCAACTCAAATTTCTTGCTGGTAGGGCTGAGGTCTTGCGGTTGGCAACCTTCCAAAATCTGGCACTCGTACTCCAGTGCAATGGGGTCAAAACCCCAATTTTTCTTAAACTTATACGGACCTGACCCAATTTTACTCCGCCCGAAATCAAAAACCTGCTTTCCTTTTTCCACAGCCCTCACCATCAGGTGATAGTACATAAAGTCATGGGCACCAAAAGTACGAGCGAGGGCATTCCCACCCGCATAATAGGGCAGCACTTGGTTTTTATAATAAAAGCTCAGTAAACTAGCAATTGGTTCACCAGTTGGTGCGCGAACGATTTGCACTTCAACAGCATCACCAAATACATCTAAAAATGTGGCAAATAGTTTTTCTGGAAATACAGGAGTGCCTAAATTACGCACACTTTCAGCATACAAGCTGTAAAATGTTTTTAGATCACCGCCCCACTCACAGATCAATCCATTCTGTAAACTTTTGCGTACAACAGCCCTTTGTTTACGGGGAATATCTAATAAGATAGCATCTGCACCAAGTGCAAGATTTTTGCGGAAGGTTGCGGCCCTCTCTTGCTCCACCATCCACCCACTTGCATCTTTGTGTCGAGACTTTGGAGTCTTGTAGGATACTGAAGTAAGGCCAAGTTCTTGCCCTTTTTCCCAAGCCGCACCTTCAAGGGCGCTATAAGCACTCTCGCTAGAAGCTAACGCCCCACCATAAACTGCAAACATGCTAGAAATTAACGCTTTACCAAACAGATAGCTCTTACGGTAAGTTAGCGGGAGTACACCAATAACATTTCCGTCTTCTTCCGCCATCAGATAGGGACACTGATGCCCCGCACCGGTCTCAACAACTGTCTTCCAGCCAGAAAGATGACAAAAAGTACCTTCACTATGCTCACGTACATAATCATCCCACAAAACAAAATCAACTTGGCTAATCTCTCGAACAGATATCGCCATCTATTCCTGCCCTTCAACGTTGAGTAAAGGAGCATATATGTCCTTCATACGGCCCCACTTAAAGTCAGAAGCCAGTCTTTTGAGCTTAGATGGAAGCTGTTTTTGTCCCGTGTAATGACGAAACCGAGAAAGCAATGGAGCTTCCTTGATGAAAGGTTGTCCCGGATCCATCTCCCAAGGATGCATATAAAAAATGCCCGGAGCCTCAGCTTGAATAGGTCCTTTTTTCAGAAGATACTTTGAAAATATATAAGGCAGTAGTCTAAAATACCCCCCACCAGAAGCAGGAATTCGCCTAAAAGGTACATCACATACAGTCATTGGGATTTCGAGAATTTTGCCACCCGGGTTGGGAAAGAAAGGCTGCCTAGGAGCTTTCTCCATACCGTAATGGTCAGTTTTAACTGGGTAAAGGCTTGAAGAATACCGAAAACCAGCTTCCTCCAAAATATCATATACCCACCAGACATCCTGTGTCAGAGAAAAACTAGGCGCTCGATACCCTATTAGTTGCTGACCTGATGCTTCCTCAAGTAGAGATTTAGATTTCAGAATTTCTTGTTTAAATTCTTCTGGTGACAGCGTAAAAAGTCTGCGGTGATCCATACCGTGACACGCAACCTCATGTCCGCACACGGCAATCTCTTTTATAAGGTCGGGATAACGCTCAGCTACCCAGCCAAGGCAAAAGAATGTCGCCTTAATGTCGAGCGTCTCTACCAGGCCAAGAATATTTCTTGTCTGCAGCTCAACTCGGCTCTCAAGTGTATCCCACTGCCCGCGCTCTAGTGTGGTTTCGAACGCCCCAACCTGAAACCACTCTTCAACATCAACCGTAAAGGAGCTGACACCGGATGCCATAAGGCTATCAAAGTCTGCGCATCCCCACGGCACCTGTTCGGTTTTGCTAGCTGTCATTGCCCTTTGAGCCGCCACCAGCCAATTGCGCCATAAGGCTCGTAAGCTTCTGAAGAGTTTCATCCTGAGACTTCATCATTGTCTCAATCTTATCCATCCGCCCTTGCATTTCATCAACGTCTTTTGAATTACCCGCTTTCGCCCCAGATTCTAAAGGAACTGTAGCATCATTCTGACGTCCCATCGCAGGGGATGTCATCGGCCGCGCAGAGGATGTTGTAACTACCGGCCTTGTATCGCTGGACATATCAGCTATCACGGCCTCGATAGTCTCACCATCGATTGTATGAAGTTCTTCAAGTGCACCGTATAATAACACCCTAGAACATAGAGTATTAAGCCGTCGCGGCACGCCCGCGCTTTGCGAAAATATTGCTTCAACTGCATCAGCAGTAAAGCATGGGTCATTATCCCAACCCACAAGGCTCAAGCGGTGCTCTATATAATCAGCAAGTTCCTCGCGCTCCATCGGCTCAAGGTGATGGGTTGCAATAACTCTTTGACGGAGTTGTTCAAGCTCGGGTGCCGCAAAAATGCGCTCTCTGAACTCAGGCTGCCCGACAAGGAAGCTTTGAACAAGCGCTTTATCGCCCTCTTGAAAATTGGATAGCATCCGCATCTCTTCAAGCGCTGCATTCGACAAGTTTTGAGCTTCATCGACAACTAAAAGAGCACGACGCCCCATCGCAAACTGCTCTCTAAGGTAACGTTCCAAGCGAGACAAAAGTTGACCTTTATCATCTGCCTGAGCATCAAGACCGAATGCAGCCACAACACTACGCAGCAAGTCTTCTGCGCTCAGCTGGGTACTTACAATCATTGCTGCAATATATTCGTTACGATCAAGAGTATCAAAAAGGTGGCGAACGAGTGTTGTTTTACCAGTACCAATATCGCCTGTAACAATGATAAAACCTTCACCTTGGTTAAGACCATAGGTAAGATAAGCCATCGCTTTTTTGTGGGTACGGGAACTAAAATAGAACCGCGGATCAGGCGTTAATTGGAAGGGCCGCCCCTGAAGATTGTAAAAACTTTCATACATAATAGTTTAAAAAGTTCCTCTTAAATAAAACGTTAGGCTGTTCTCTTCTAAATCAGCACCCGGTTCACTTGACTGTCGTTCACTATGTTTATAGCCTATCACAGCTTTAAAGTAGCGTGATATAGTTTTTGACCAGTCCAGACTTGTATCAATGATATTATCTGTCCTAGTAACATTCTGAAATCTACTTCTACGATAACTTGTTGCACCAGACAATGTTGTATTTTTATTAATCTTGTGACGAAAACCTGACGACACCCCCCATGTACGTGCGGTTCCTGAGCCATCGTCAAACGTTCTCCACTCCATCGTGCCATTAAAATAAACATCCGTGCGCCTATGACGCCAAGTTAAAGTACCTTGGGCTACCTGCCTCCGGAAATCTGTATCAGAGTATGAAAATCTTGGATCAGATTCGTCGATAGGAAGACCTTGAGCATCAACAAGCCCCTTATCAGGATCAAATTGAAAATTCTGAATATTATCGTTTGTTACCAAAGCATTAGCGGTAATAATATCCTGATAAGTCCCTCTAAAGTCCAACCGAACGGAGAAAAAATGCTGCACTGATGCAAACCAGGTTTCCCGGTTTCCTTCACGGCCCGTTCGTACAGCAACATCTAACTTACGCCCAGGCGTCCAGCGGAACCCAGCTTCCCAGCCAAATCCATCTTCAGAGAGAGTGGCGCTTTGAAAGTCATTGGAAGACATGTTCACGGAGCCCGTAAGCGCAATAAAACGATTAAACTTGTAGGTTATCTCACCACCCGCACTTTCTTTGCGGAAGTTATTAACATTCAAGCTTCTAAGCACCCGGCTACTATTCGCAAAAAACCGCCAGCTAAAATTATTAAACCTTTCACCAGAACCTAGTGAAGCAACAATCTCGTGAGATGTTGTATCAGAAAAATTAACTCTTATTGTTTCATCCGCGAGATTATCCGCGGGCGTTCTTGATATTCCAAAGCGATAGCTTACCCGCCAATCAGCGATTTCACGAATCCCCCCTTTCAAAATGGCTGAAGAGGTATACGTTTGAAGCAATCTACGGTTTGAAGTGCGATTGGCAAAATTGTTTGATAAGCCGCCTCGCTGATCCAGAAACTGCTGTTGTAAACTAGCCCGGGCACCGAGCGTTAGATGGTCTTTCCAGACTTCGCTATCAATAGTGCCAAATAAATTTTGGCGCCATTCTTCACCGCCGTCAGAACCAAAATAAAGATAATCGAGACTATAATCTACAGCGCCTCGTGTACGAGCACCTTCAATTCGCATATTTAGCCCAGCAGAAACATTGAAAACCACATCGGATTTTCTATCTTTCAAGGTTAAAAGAGAATTATCTGTTACGGTGAGACGCCCTTCAACCCTAGGATCCAGCCAAATATGTTGCGCCATTACAGCTGAACCTGCAGTTCCCCACAAAGCCAAAGCGGTACAAATTTTTATGGAAGTATGAGGCCTAAAATCAGCCAAATTTGCAATCCCTTAGCGCCCACCATAGCCATAGTAAGAAGCAAAGCGCTTATTGCTACCGCTAAATCGAGTTTGGTTCAAAAGTAAATTAATATTCTCACAAGCACTGATCATGTTCAGGCTTTCTTTAATCTGTGGTTCGGTCGTATTTTCGGCCTCAATCACAAACATGGTCTGCCCCATATAGAGAGCAAGCACAGACGCTGCAGAACTCGCCAAGACAGGTGGGGAATCAAAAATTACCAGCCGGTCTGGATAACGGTTGGCAATCTCGTTCACAATTGTTTCCATGCGTTCCGACGCCAATAGCTCAGTAGTCAAATTATGCTGTCGTCCTGCCGGCAATAAAACAAGGTTTGGAATATTTGTCCTGATAAGGCAGTCAGAAAGTTCCAGCTCACTATCAGCAACGACATCCATCAACCCTCGCCCGCCAGCAACGCCTAATCGGTTCAGAATTTCAGGTTTGGAAAAGTCGGCATCAATAAGTAGAACTGTCGTATCTTGCTCCGTCGCAACGGACAAAGCCAAATTAATAGTACAAAAGGTTTTACCCTCACCCGGGTTAGAGCTCGTCACCAAAATCACATTACTATTTTTACTTTTTTGCATTCCCTTAGAGAAAGCATTCAATAGTAACGTACGTTTGATGATCCGGAACTCCTCAGACATTAAATTTGGCGGCATATCAGGGGTAATGTAACCACCCTCACGCAGCCCAACCAAATCCACTTCTTCAACTTTTATCTCTTTTTTGGGGCCTGAGTCCTTTTGTTTTGCTGCACCTTTACCAATACCAATTCCAAGACCACGCGGTCCCTCAGGCTCGACCTCTTCTAGTTTAGGCTTAGGCTCGGTAAACTTACGCGCCCCCGAATTTCCGATGCCTCCAATTGACCTTGGCTCGGCAGGAGCCTCTTGGCCTGGATTCATAGAAGATGGGTCACGGCGCTTCGTGTCAGAAGACATTTCTTCAGACGACTTCTGTCCAATTTCACGAAAAGGCGAGCTTCCGGACTTCTCAGCGGCCCGCTCTACGAGAGATGACGAAGCTTTTTTCTTTTTCGCTAGTTTTGCTGATCGTTCAATCAGATCCATTACGTAACTCTTTACTGCTAACTTAAAGTTGGGGCGCCGAATATATCGACTGCTAAAAACAGAGCGAACACAACAAATAACGCTCCCGCGGCTCCGGCAAATATAAGTAAATCGACGCTACGTTGGCGAGTTTCCTGTTCAGAAAGGGACCGCGTAACATTACCTAGTACAGGTAAATCAAAATGCCCACGAAGTTGTTCAACCGTAATAATCACCGGGCGCAACTGAGAAAAAACCAAAGCAATAGCCAGCCCGGAAACCAGTGCACCAACTAGAGTTGCACTCATAAATAATACACGAGGCGGACCACTTGGATGACTTGGCGTCACAGGAGATTCAATCACCCGGAAAGAAACTGTTTCATCAGCCCCTTCGACTTCTGCACGCAAATCCAAGGACTGTTTCTCTTTCAGAAGATCATTATATGTCTTACGAATAAGGTTATAATCACGTTTAAGCTGACTCTCTTCCGCCTCAATTTCAGGAACGCGTTTCGCCTTTTCTTCCAACTCAGCAACCAAATTCGACTGCTCCGTTTCTCTTTGTTTAAGCGAACTTACCTGCGCAAGCGTTTGTACATTCTCAAGCATTAGCTGTTCATAGAGCCGGTTTGGTGTTTCCGTCGTTAAGTTTGACCTACGACCAGTCTCTGCAGCTTCTTTAATCTCCGCGGCCACTGCATCTTGCTTTTGTGTCAACTCCAATTGCACACTTGCAATCTGCCTGTTCACATTCACAATATCAGGATGCCTATCTTTAAATCCAAGGACTCTCAGTTGATCCATTTTCTTCTGCAAATCAGCCAAACGTTCTTCCAGAGGATCTCGAGAAGAACCCCCACGACCCGTTGAAGATTTCGCTTCACGAATAGTCGGCGGTACGTTTTGAATTTGCTCTTGCAGTGTTTGCTGGGCCACTTTGAGTTCAGAAATTTTGCTACGAGTGGCGCGCAAATCATTCTTCGCCCCATCTAATCTCGATAAAAAGTTATTCTCACCACCAATGTAATCAAGATTATCTTGCAAAAACTTGGCATGAGCAGCCTCTGCTGATGACAAGCGTTCAGCATACTGTCTAACATTTTGCTCAAGAAACTCCTGCCCCTGACGAAGCCCTTGCGAACTGCCTTCAGCCCCTCTCTCTAAGAAAAAGGAAAGAAGATTGTTAACAACGTTTTTTGCGACTTCAGCACGCTGCCGGTCACTAAGGCGACTTTCATCAATTTCGTACTGAATCCGATACATACCGCCTTCTAGTGGTACAACACGAATATCGCGCTGCAACTGCGTAATCAACGCGTTCAAATTATTATCGTTGTTCGCTAAACGGTCCAGATAATCAGAACGCCGGATTATCTTTTCTAAATTAGGGCGCGTAACCAACGTACGACGGATAGCATCTACTTTTCGTGTCGTATCGACATCAATACCCAAATTTCGCGCAATAGAAGGTAGTATGGTTTCGGCATCCACAAAAATACGAGCGTTAGCCTCATATTTATACGGCATGGTCGAAACAAACCCCCACCCCATTAGGCTTATTACCCAAGAAGTAACCAGCATATACCAGCGCTTTCGCCAAATACCGTAGGCGATGGTTTTAATTTGCTGATAAACCTCATGGAGGCCTAACTCTTGCGCTGCCATTCATTCTCTCCTGATCGAGCCTAAACAGGCCCCCGATCAAACCATTATACTATAAAAAGCTCTCAGGTATAATCAGTACGTCACCTGGTAAGATTTTTATGTTTGCTTCGATCCGTCCATCTTTTATCAAAGATTCAATATCCAGATCATACTCTTTCTGCTCACCATTCTCAAATCGAACCAAAGTAGCGCGGTTTCCAGCAGCAAATTCCGTTAGTCCACCAACTTGAATCATAACATCTAGCAGGGTCATATTTGCCCTATATGGTATGGCTTGAGGGCTAGCAGCTTCACCAACAACCCTAACTTGCTGAGAAAACGGCCCAACAAAACCATCCACCATCACAGATACGATCGGTGATGAAATAAATTGTCCAAGCGCCTCTTCGATATCACGCGCCAACTCACTAGGTGTTTTCCCTGTTGCAGGCAGATCATCTATTAGAGGAATAGAAAGTCTACCATCCGGCCTCACTGTAATTCGAACTGAAAGCTCCGGATTCCGCCACACAAATATATTCAAACCATCCAGCGGGCCGATCAAATAATTGGGGCCCGGCCCCTCATCAGGGGCTACAAATGGTGCAGGAGGCAGAGTATCATCAAAACGTGAACAACTCGTAAGTGCCAAAGCCAAGCCAACTACAGCAAAAAACCTAACAACAAAACTGATCGATTTCAGCACGTTCAAACAACTCCTGTAATATCCACAATTTACACCACGGAAAATTCAATATTACCTAATATGGCAAGCCAATTACCTAATAATCAAGGCTTATTACCATATCTCACTTAATTGGCCCACTACTTTGCTCTTTATCTCCACCATCTGTCTCTGTTTTAGATGGTGAAAACTTCTTGTCACGTTTTTGGCCCTGAAAATCTGCTTGATCATCATTGCGAAAGCTCCAAAAAATTATATAGGCAATACCTAAACAAAAAAGTAAGAAATATAGATTTGTCATGTCTGGAAATCCACCCGATCAACCGTTATTTTCTATCAGTTTTCTCCACGAAAGTGCCGATTGTATCATAACCCTAAGGTCTTTATATTTAGGGCTCCAATCAAGTTTGCTTGTAACCCGTTCAACATTAGCAATAACAGCCGCGGCTTCTCCTTCTCGAGCTGCAACATACTCGTGAGGCACAGGTTGGCCAGATAAAGTCTCCAAACATTCAACCACTTCCTTCACGCTGTGCCCGCGGCCATACCCCAAATTAAACAAACTGTTGCCAGAATTGCCAAGCATGTACCGTACTAATGAAACATGAGCATCTGCTAAATCGCTTACATGAATGTAATCACGCACCCCAGTACCATCTTTGGTATTTAGGTCACGTCCAAAAATCTGCAAAGCAGGCGCAACACCTTTCATTGCGTCAATTGCTCGGCCAATTAGATGTACAGGGTTTTCGAGAAACTGCCCGTGTCGCCCCCGAGGGTCAGCGCCCGCAACATTGAAATATCTAAGTATCCCATACTGAAGCTTGCTCGCAGCAGACACATCCTCTAACAATTTTTCAGTAAACAACTTTGACCAACCGTACGGATTAAGTGGCAAAGGCAGAACCTCTTCAGACACCATACCGTTCCCTGATACCGTACCATATACAGCTGCTGTCGACGAAAATACAAACCGCTTTACACCCGCCTTCACAGCAGATTCCACCAAAAGACGGCTGCCCTCAGTATTGTTTTCATAATACTTAAGGGGGTTTTCAATCGATTCAGCCACCTGAATAGACCCGGCAAAATGCAAAACTGTTTGAATATTATGGTGTTCAATAATTTTTGTGACTAAGGCTTGATCATGAACTTTACCTTCATAGAAACTTGTTTGATCATGAAAAGGCCGGATAGAACCTGTAGATAAATCATCCAAAACACAAACGGAAAACCCAGCATCCAGCAAGCTAAGAACGGTTTGCCCACCTATATAACCAGCGCCCCCCGTAACTAAGACAGCCCCTGTCACTTTAGACATTTGCAATCACCATCTCAGTCACCATCATGTAGCGTACCTTTCCTGTAATCCGCAATCGCGGCCTCGAATACCTTCATCTGTGCCGTTGACGTTTCTACCCAGTCATAGCGTGCAGCATACCCCCTCACCGCTGAACGCGAAGGTTGATCATCAAGAATTGCCTGAACCGCCTTTGCAAGCAACACAGGGTCATCACTATCAACTACACGCCCAGCAACATTTTCCTGAATAAGGTCCGGGGCGCCACCAATTGCCCTTGACACAACAGGAGTGCCGCAAGCCATAGCCTCCAAAAGGACATTGGCCCAACCTTCTCGGTCTGATGGCAAAAGTAAAACATCAGCTAGGCTAAAGTAGGGAGCCATATCTTCAGGCGTTTGCTGCCCCTCGAAGAAAACGCGTGAGGAAATTCCCATCCGGCTCACCTCTTCTTTGCACTCCGCCATCAGAGGGCCATCCCCAACAATAACGGTAGAAATATTTGGTAAAAGCTTAGTAACGGCTAAAACAAGGTCAAGTCGCTTTCTAGGTATAAGCCAGCCTGCAAATATCATTATTGGCCCGGCAGGAAAGGCTTTCCGGCGCTCCTTCCTACCAATCTCCCTAAATCGTTCAAGGTCCACACCGTTGCGCAACACTGAAATATCAGCCTCACAAGCCCCCATTGACACCAGGTCTCGCTTTAAATTAGCGCTAACCGTTATTGTATGGGAAGCTTGCTGTAACGCTGCCAAAATTGCTTGCTGGGGACGAGCCATCAATCCAACCTGAGTGACATCACTACCACGAGCTGTTGCAATGAAAGGTAACCCTGACTTACGGGCCAAACGGGCACAAGCCACCGCATCAGGATACAAATAATGTGCATCAATAATATCAAATTCAGCACCATTTTTCCGCAGCTTTTCAAAACAACGCCATGCAGAAATATAAAGAAACCAAGGTGTTAAGAGCATTCCTATTTTTGGAACAACCAGGTACCGAGGATGATGGACCACAATGTTATCACGGAATTCTACTTTATTTGCCCGCGCCGCCCGTCCATAAGCTCCAAATATATTGTTTTTAAAAGGAAACCACGGCACGGGTGCAATAATAGTTGCTTCAAGCCCTTCGTATTGTTTCAATAAGTTTTTCAGCCTATTTTCAACGAATATCCCAAGTGTTGGCTCTCCTGCATGCGGAAATAATGTGGAAAACAACAGTATTTTTATAGACTGCTTTCCCATATTTAATATTCAAGCAGGTTTAACTGACGTTGAGCCTCGTCAAAGCCTTCAAAATCCTCACTCAGGTTAAGTGCTTGCGTCAAAACTCGGCGTGCTTCTGACTTTTTGCCCTGAGCAAGATACGCCATTGCTAAATGGTATTTATATTCTGCATTCCCAGGAGAACGCCGCACAGCCTTTGAAAGTGACTTAACCGCTTTCTCTGTATTTCTACCCGCCTGCAGCATTATCCAGCCATGAACATCCAACACATAGGGGTCTTCTGGCATAATCAAATGAGCGCGTTCAGCTAAGCGGATGCTCGTGCTATCGCCCAACCTCAAATAAACTTTCGCTAAGCGCGCTGCCACCTTTGCATCGGCCACACCGACCCGCAAAATAGCTTCATATTGACTACTGGCCTCAGCATATCGCCCAAGTTGTTCGAAACGGCGCCCCAATACTTCACGGGCTTTTCTGTCATTCGGCGCTTTTTTTACATATTTTACGAGTTCTTCAGTTGCCTCTTCATTACGTCCTTGCTCTGATAGTGCACGAGACAAGCCAATAACCACATCACTCTTGCTATCAAGCTTCATAATATCGCGATAAGCTTTTTCCGCTTTTGCAGGCTCACCTGATGCCAAAAATAAGTCACCAACAATGCTTGGCGTAACATCATCAGGACGCTTGGCAAGTGAAAGGCTATCCATCCGCCTGAGTGCTTCTAAGTATTTCTGCCCTAAGGTTTCAGATGCGAAAAAGTACCACTCTAATATTTCAGGATCCACTCTCTCAACGGTAGCAACTTTTGCACGAGAAAAGGACATTCTAGCCCCTGTATAAAGTCCCACACGTAACAGCGCTCTCCCATGGAGCATATGAGCGTCACCAGAATCAGGCTTGAAGGCCACATGCCGAGAAAGTGGCCGCTCTGCTGCTCTAGCCTGCCCCATATCCAACAACAAAAGCCCCATACGCTTAAGCATATCAGGCCTATCGTAAGCTAATAGTACAGTGGCACGTGCCTGTTCTATCGCGCGAGAAGTATTTCCTGCACTTGCTAAGGCTTGAGAATAGTCCGCTGACAATTGAGCTGATTTAGGAAGTGCTCGCATTGCCTCACGAAAATAATCAACAGCCTCCTCCGCCTTACCTAAACTAAGTAAAGTTTTTCCAAGCGCAGCTTTCGCTAAAACATCATCGGGTTGCGCCTCAAGCAATCGTTTCAAATCAGCTTCCGCCCGCGCATATTCGCCGAGCCGCATATATGCCAGCCCTCTATTGCGGTGAGCAGCAAAATATTGCGGACTTCTTTCTAGGGCGGCGGTGTACGAACTAACTGCTTCTCGGTACTGGCCAAGTTTAAACTGGAGCGTGCCCTGCATATTGTACCCAAGAGCACGAGCAGGGTTAAGATTAATAATTTTAGTGATTGTTAACGCAGCACCATCATAATCTTTACTTCTAATTTGCATACTACCCATCAAACCAAGCTCACGTATTTCAGCGTTGGTTCCGG
>CAXBKT010000008.1:0-45358 GCA_963976155.1 uncultured Kordiimonadaceae bacterium
TGTTTGTGCCACTGCTACATTCATCAAAGATGTTGGTGCCAAAACTGGCGCCCCAACAACAAGGCCCAAGGCCGCAACCATAATCGCTAAACGCATAATATTCTCCAATTATGCCAATAAAGTTTATCTGCCAATTTGCCGCCCCCAATACAATTGGCAGCACACTTACTTAGTAACCTCTCATAAACATGCCTTAGAGTCAAAAGATTATATGTTTATAAAGGTTAATGTTTTGCTGGTGCTGCATCCGCGCCACACATAGGCACGGCATGTAAAACACAAAGCATTTAGTCTTCAGACGCCACCCCTTGACAAATACACACTTCCGCCTGCACTGCCTCATCAAGCAGTTTTTGCACACCTTGCTCCATCAGGCTTTGCTGGCTAACACCATGCCGGGCAGCAAGTAACCGAAGCCTAGCGTGGACAGACACATCCAAAAGCAAAGACTTCCGCACGCGCTTCGCGCCGGATTTGCCGCCTGCAGGTAACTTGCCCACACTTTTTAGTGCGCCATAAGGCACAACCGAGCCAACACGAGAAATCGAAGGCACCGCCCGCCCTTTACGGGCCAATAAATTTGAACTTAATTTTGCAACAGTCACAATATTTCCTCCGGCTCGACCCTTAGCTTTAACGCACTAAACCACACAGCCAACATTAATCCGCAGCCTGCAGGGGTACCTGATGCACGGCACGATTCCCAAAAACTGCTCGCGGGGCCGTAAATTTTTTAAAGCTTGCCCTGACCGGCAATTTCTTAACCCTGTCATCAATATAGGACCATAGCTTCATGACCTCCTCAGCTGACCGCCCCGCAGGGTGCGTTTCCATAACGGTACGACCATCAATCATACTTGCAGCAAAATCCTGGCGATTATGAAGAATGGTGGGCGCTACTGTTCCGTGCTGCGAGAGGGCAATTGCCGCCTCACCGGTTAGTTTAGCGCGCATTGTTGCGCCGTTAATTACAAACAACATTGGTTTATCGGCCTGCTCCACCAGGTCAATTGTTGCCCTTACCGCCCGAAGGTCATGTGGGCTTGGCCGTGTTGGGATAACCACTAGATCCGATTTAGCAATCGCTACTTGATTGGAGCGCGTAATGGCGGGGGGTGTATCAATAAAAACAAGTTTGAACCCCGCTTCCCTAAGCAACTGCAGGTCCTCATCAAGGCCTGCAGTAGTGGTTTGCACAAATGCGGGCTCTACCGCCTCACGCTCATTCCACCAATCCGCCAAGCTCGCTTGCGGGTCTGTATCGATCAAAGCAACAGGTCCCGCGCCTGCCCTTTCTGCCTCAACAGCCATATGGCCTGAAATTGTCGTTTTGCCTGAACCACCCTTTTGGGAAGTAATCGTAATTATACGCATTGCCCGTACCTCCAAGTTCGCCGTAGCGGCCTCCGTAGAGAACCTCTTATTTACTTGGGAAGATAACAGCCCCTCATAAATGAAGGCTTAAAAACAAGGCTTAAATTTTCGATAACTCAATGATAATAAAAGGATATATATCAGATATTTTTCAGAAAATTATAAATATCCATTTGGGAACAGCGAAGGTTTTGGCCAAAACACGTCACGGACACATTAAAATACTTCAAAGGAAATGGTGGAGCCGAGGGGGCTCGAACCCCTGACCTCCTCGCTGCCAGCGAGGCGCTCTCCCAGCTGAGCTACGGCCCCATAGTCGCCAAAATTTAATCATTGGCTGGAAAGTTGGTTAGCTATAAAAGCTGATTCTTATGCAAGCAAGCAGAAAAATCAGCATTCCTATAATTCACGCTTCACAAGCTTCATCTCACAGAGTTACCCTGCCAAAAGCCATCAAAGATTACGTTATAAGAATAAACACAAACAGAAGCTTAACGCACACTAACAATGCGAAATCAGGCAATGCGAAATCAGGCCTTATCGAGTGTGGAGATAATAAAATAGACAAGTCAGTGTGGGTGCCTAAGCACCCACTTAGTAACCTAGCAGTTAGGTCTCTTCATCAGCAAGAGATGTATCAACGATGGCTGCGACTTCATCATCATCGTCATCGTCAAGACTAACTACATCATCATCGTCGTCATCGAGGTCCAGATCATCATCGTCATCTGATTCCTCTTTTTTAACTTCGGCTACTTTTTCAGCAACAACAATAGGTTGCTTGGTTTTCAAGATCGGCTCAGGCTTAAAGTCCACGCCGCATTCAATGCAAACCACCGGGTCACTATTGCCCAGATCATAAAAGCGCTCGCCACATTTTGGGCAAGTGCGTTTTGTGCCCCATTCAGGTTTCGTCACGTCTCTCTCCTTGATATTTGACGAGCTTTACAGCTAAGAAGGCGCTTCAATTGCCACGATCAACCGTCTCTGTCAAAGTTTTACTGCTTATCGCGCTGTTTAATACGGAAACCATGTCATGCCAACCCTTGTATCTAAGTTCTCAGCCCCTCTTTCTGGTACTTGCAAAGTACCCGGAGATAAATCCATCTCTCACCGCTCGTTGATGCTATCTGCTCTTGCAGTGGGTGAAAGCCGAGTCACCGGCCTACTGGAAGGTGAAGACGTTTTGGCCACCGCAGACGCAATGCGCGCAATGGGCGCCACGATCGAACGGCTGGATACTGGCGAATGGCGTATACACGGTGTTGGTGTTGGCGGCCTTATGACACCAGACAATATTATCGATATGGGCAATTCAGGCACCTCAACCCGACTGTTGATGGGCCTTATCGCGAGCCACGACATTGAAGTTACCATGACAGGGGACGCAAGTTTGCGTAGCCGCCCTATGGGCCGCGTAACGGTGCCGCTTTCGTCTGTTGGCGCAACATTTAAAGCGCGAGAAGATAAGTATTTGCCAGCTACGATTAGTGGTGCGGCCATGCCTATCCCAATTGATTACACATCACCAATTGCGAGCGCACAGGTAAAGTCAGCTGTGTTGCTTGCAGGGCTGAACACGCCCGGGATTACCAAAGTTAGGGAAAAAATCGCCACGCGGGACCATACCGAACGCATGCTGTCCAGCATGGGTGCCAATATCACGGTTTCGGAGGAAGGTGGTTACCGATTCGTAAGCCTAGTTGGTCAGCCGGACTTAAAACCGCTGACGCTGGAAGTGCCAGGGGATATTTCTTCTGCCGCCTTTTTATTAGCTGCCGCAAGCATGATACCTGGCTCCGACATCACTATTGAGAATGTTGGCCTTAATCCACTGCGCACAGGTATCATTGGGGCGCTTAAAGAAATGGGTGCCGGAATCGAAGTTTTAAGCGAACGCGAGCTTGGCGGGGAACCAGTAGGCGACTTAAAGGTAACCTACACTGGCCTTAAAGGTGTAACAAACCTAAAGGTCGAGCCTTCAACCATGATAGACGAATTCCCTGTATTGTTTTGTGCTGCTGCTATCGCAGAAGGTACCAGTAAGTTTACTGGCCTAGAGGAACTCCGTGTTAAAGAATCGGACCGCCTTGCCGTCATGGCCGCAGGCCTCAAGGTAAATGGTGTCGAACTAACCGAGTTTGATGACGGCATCGAAATTGTTGGGGCTGGCGGCAAAGTTGCTGGTGGCGGTGCCGTTGCGACAGAACTAGACCACAGAATCGCCATGAGCTTTTCAGTATTAGGCCAAATGGCAACAGCGCCCATCACAATTGATGACGCTGCCCCTATTCAAACCAGCTTCCCCGTATTTATCGAACTCATGACAAATTTAGGGGCAGGTCTAAAAGTAACGTAACCTGTGTGTTATTTTACGCCGTCTGGGAACTCGGCAAAGGTCACCATATGACCACCGGGTTCCGTGAAACCGATCTCTTTGGCACCGTAAAAAGTTTTCCGCCAATCCATTGAAATTTCATAACCCTCAAGCGCGGCGGCCACCGCTTTCACGTCCGGGACTGTAATATACAAAAGTACCGGCGCTACGTTCGATGCAGCAGCAAAAGCCGGGCTATCATCAACAAGGCTTTGCTTAGTTTGATACATCACTTGCTGAGTACCGCTCATCAGAATGGCAAAATCCATTGGGCCCTCTTCGGGTACACGAACCGAAACCTCAAAGCCGATTTTTCCAAAAAAATTAGCCGATGGTTCTATTGTATCCACCGGTAAATTCGGCGTTAACTGATGTATCATTTCTCTACCCCTTAGTGTACAAATGTTCATTGTTTGTTCTAATATCATATTTACATTTATTCGCAAACATAGAATTCAGGACTAGCCGAAACCATCAATGATCCTATAAATCGTTACCTGAGTTTTTGATGGGTGATTCGCATGATTATTGCAATTGACGGTCCGGCAGCAGCGGGCAAAGGCACTTTGGCGCGCAAGTTAGCCGCTGAGTTTAATTATGCCTATTTGGACACAGGCGCACTATACCGCGCTGTTGGCCTTAGCCTTCTAAGAAGCGGGCATAATCCTATGGATGCAGCCAAAGCTGAAGAGGCTTCCGCCACGCTCGACACCACACTTTTTACAGACCCAGCCCTCCGGGCAGAAAGTACCGGCGCGGCAGCCTCAAAAGTGGCGTCCATGCCCATCGTTCGGCACAATCTATTGAATTTCCAGAAGAATTTCGCATCCAACCCTCCTGAAGGAAAAGCTGGCGCCGTTTTGGACGGTCGTGATATCGGCACAGTGGTATGCCCAGACGCCGACGTGAAGCTCTTTATTACAGCCAGTGCTGAAGTCCGTGCCAACCGGCGCACAGCAGAAATGAAAGCACGGGGCGACAGAGTAGATTTTGACGAAATTCTCGCCGATGTGAAGGCCCGTGATGAGCGTGATATGAACCGAGCTGAGGCACCCTTGAAGCCTGCTGAAGATGCCCTCTTGCTAGATACGACTGAATTAGATATAGACGCCGTGTTTTTAAGGGCAGTTCAATTCGTTAAAGCCGCAGTGCAATAACAAACTGATCCGCTCCAATAACCGAAGATACTGCATAGGCAGTTTCCAGGTTCCCCTTGGTGGATACCTGTGGGCTTTTTTTGTTGGTGTTAGAGGCTTCTTAGCTGATGAAAATAGTGGGATCGGCCCATTGTTATAAAAGGCTAGGGGGAAGACCGTCGGAGCCAACCGACTGGCACGAAAACAGTTGAACTTGAAAGGAAGACATAAATGTCTGAATTGGCAACAATGCCAAGCGCATCCGATTTTGAAGCGCTATTAAACGAATCCATGCCTGGTGAAGGCGGTTTCGAAGGTTCCGTAGTAACGGGTACTGTAGTTTCTATTGAAAATGATTTCGCGATTGTGGACATCGGCCTTAAAGCCGAAGGCCGCATTTCTCTTAAAGAATTCGCGATGCCGGGCCAGCCAGCTGAAATTAAAGTTGGTGATTCCGTAGAGGTATTTGTTGATCGCGTTGAGAACGCACTCGGCGAAGCTATCCTCTCACGTGACAAGGCTCGCCGCGAAGAAGCATGGACTGACCTTGAAAAAGCGTTTGAAGGCGATGCTCGTGTGAACGGCGTTATCTTTGGCCGCGTTAAAGGTGGCTTCACTGTTGATCTTAACGGCGCAGTGGCGTTCCTTCCTGGTTCACAGGTTGATATCCGCCCAATCCGCGACGTTACACCACTGATGAACATCGAGCAGCCATTCGTAATCCTGAAAATGGATCGTCGTCGTGGCAATATCGTTGTTTCTCGTCGCTCTATTCTAGAAGAAGATCGTCAAGAGCAGCGCTCTGAGCTTCTTGGTAAGCTTAAAGAAGGTGATGCGATTGACGGTGTTGTTAAAAACATCACTGACTATGGTGCATTCGTTGACCTTGGCGGTATCGATGGCCTCCTTCACGTTACTGACATGTCTTGGCGTCGTGTTAACCACCCAAGTGAAGTTCTGGCAATTGGCGAGACTGTTAAAGTACAGGTTGTTCGCATCAATCCAGAAACTCAGCGTATCAGCCTTGGCATGAAACAGCTTGCTGATGACCCATGGAGTGGCATCGAAGCTAAATATGTTGTTGGCGCGAAACTTAGCGGTGTTGTTACAAACATCACTGACTATGGTGCATTTGTTGAGCTTGAAGAAGGCGTAGAAGGCCTTGTTCACGTTTCTGAAATGAGCTGGGTTAAGAAAAACATCCACCCTGGTAAAATCGTTTCTACAAGCCAAGAAGTCGAAGTTATGGTTCTGGAAGTTGACTAGTCCAAACGTCGTATCTCTCTCGGCCTTAAGCAGTGTGGCGATAATCCTTGGGAAGCCTTTGCTGACAAATTCCCAACTGGCACTGAAATCGAAGGTGAAGTTAAGAACATCACTGAATTCGGTCTCTTCATCGGTCTTGACGGTGACGTTGACGGCATGGTTCACCTTTCAGACCTTGATTGGGAACGTGCTGGCGAAGAAGCTATCCAAGACTTCAAGAAAGGCGACACAGTTAAAGCCGTTGTTCTTGATGTAGACATGAAGAAAGAGCGCATTAGCCTCGGTATCAAACAACTTGGTGGTGACCCATTCGCAGATGTTTCTGGTAAGAAACGCGGCGAGCAAGTTACTTGTGTTGTTAAAGACGTTAACGAAAACGGCATCGAAGTTGAAGTTGGCGATAGCGGCATGACTGCCTTTATCCGTCGCAACGACCTTGCACGTGACCGCAATGATCAACGCCCAGAGCGTTTCTCTGCTGGTGACAAAGTTGACGCAATGGTAACTGGCGTAGACAAATCAAGCCGTAAGGTTAACCTGTCTATTAAAGCTCTTGAAATCTCCGAAGAAAAAGCAGCTGTTGAGCAGTATGGTTCTACAGACTCAGGCGCAAGCCTCGGTGATATTCTTGGTGCGGCTCTTAACAAAGCCAAAGACGACGCATAATAACTTCGTCTAACCATCTAATCTTAAAGGGCCGCTCTGACATGTTCAGGGCGGCCCTTTTCTTTCATCATACATTTTGCAACCCTGGTAGTAGAATATACTTGTTTCCATCCATTCAGGCCGTATGGACTGATACGTAAATATTGCGCATACCAACTACTAAATCGTCACCAAAATCAGGGGGAATCAACGCCAAATATTTGATCCTTAATTATTCCCTAATAAAAAATTCATAAAAATCCTTTTCTTTGAACGACTTATCTTGACGGAGGGTCTGTCTAATGGCAGGCTTACACAAATGAGTAGAGGGTGAACCAGTAACCAGAAGCAACAAATTGGTTGCCGCCGGGGAGCATGCAGATGATCAAATCTGAGTTGATTACAAAAATTGCTGACGCCAACCCCCATCTATATTATCGGGACGTTGAGCGTATTGTATCTAAGATTTTTGATGAAATTACGGACGCCTTATCACGCGGAGATCGTGTTGAATTAAGGGGTTTTGGCGCTTTTTCTGTGAAACAAAGACCCGCACGTGTTGGACGCAATCCGCGTACAGGCGAGAAGGTTGAAGTGGATGAAAAGCGTGTACCTTACTTTAAAACCGGTAAAGATTTACGTGAACGTCTGAACGACTAGTTCAGCTTCTCAAACTTTCCAGAAAGTGAGCAATGGCACATTCTTTTGCCATCCTGATTCGGCGCCTTCTGTGGTTAATAGTAGGTGTTGCACTTATTATTTTTGCTGTAAACAACCGTCAGATCACGGAAATTTCATTCGCACCACTGCCCTACGGTATTCCCGCTCCAATCTGGGCGGTACTCTTTGCCGGAATATTCATCGGCCTCATTATTTCAGCCTTTGTCACTGGCTGGTTGCGACTGCAAGGTTTCACCAAACGCCGAAAAGCTGAGCGGAGGGCCGACTATTTAGATGGTCAAATGGCCGCAATGGCTGAAGATACCCATAAGATTAAAGCTGCTAAAGCGCATGAAAATGCGAGCGAAATAGTCATTTCCAAAAACGACTAGAAAAACCGGCTGAACTCAGGCAAAACGTGCGCTAATTAGTTCGCAAAACCGATTTGTTAGGAAATGCCGCCATGCCCAGCTTAATCAACCAGCCCAGTGACAGAATTTTTTGCGCCCTTGATACAGTTGATGTTGCTAAGGCAGTCGATCTAGCAAACAAACTAATTGGTGTCGTGGGCGGCGTGAAGCTTGGTCTTGAGTTTTACTGCTCAAATGGTGCTGATGGGTTTAAAGCCGTTGCTGAAACGGGCATGCCTATTTTTCTAGACCTTAAATTTCATGATATTCCTAACACTGTAGCTGGCGCTATCCGCGCAGTAATGCCGCTAGCGCCCAAGATATTGACAATTCATACGCAAGGCGGGCCAGAGATGATGCGCCGGGCAGCTGAAACAGCGGCTGAAGAAGCTGCAAAGCACGGCATCGATAAGCCATGGGTCACCGGCGTAACAATTCTAACAAGTATGGATGACCGTGACCTCAATGCCATTGGTGTTAAAGATGTTGTGGCGGACCAAGTAGCCCGCCTTGCAGCCCTTGGTGCAACAAATGACCTAGACGGAATGGTATGCAGTCCTAAGGAAATCAAACTGGCGCGTGCTACAACAAACCCAAACTTTAAGCTCATCGTACCCGGCATCCGACCAGTAGGTAGTGCTGCAGGCGATCAGAAGCGCGTGATGACACCTGCGGATGCTGTAACAGCTGGCGCAGATGTACTTGTAATAGGTCGGCCGATCACACAAACAGCGGACCCACGTGCAGCCGCAGAAGCAATTGCCGCCAGCATCAATACCTAAGCAGTCCTATTTTATATAAAAGCAGCATCTACTGTTTGGCGAATTAACTTTTCAGTATTGTGGTAGTGGTCGTAATTGTTTGTCGCAACAGACAGCACCATCGCCCCCTGTAAACTGCTAAGCAAATAACTCGCCCATCCAGTAATATCTGGCCTTTTTGTATTTGAACTCAAAGCCTTTTCTGTCCATGCCAAAACACCTTTAAAGAAGGCGTCAACTTCCACCGCAACATCATCAGGCAAATACCGTGCTTCAGCCCCGAGCATATTGCACAGGCATACGCTATCCGCGTCCGTTAGAGCCGTACGATAAATGGTAAGTAAGCGCTCAAGGCGTTCTACTGGCGTACCAGAAACATCGTCTGCATCACCAAGTGATTCGAAGATTCGCGCTCGGTAACGCGCAACCACGGCCTGACCAAGATCTGCTTTTTGCGGGAAGTGATAATGTACACTTGCACTTTTCACACCAACGGCACCAGCCAAATCACGGAAGCTGACAGCGTCAAAACCACCTTTGCGCATATGGGTTTCAGCAACATCCAGTATCTCGGATGCCTTTGGAGAGTATCTATCTTTTATCATCATTTATTTATCTACCGAAAGATAGGCGCTTGACAAGAGGGTATCTCTTAGTCATTTATCTACCTATCGATAGATATATAAATATTGCACAGGATAAATACAATGAAAGTTTATGAATATAAAGGCTTCCCAAACCCTCTCCGCGTACGCATCGCACTGGCTGAAAAGGGCCTTTTTGATAAGGTTGAATTCATCAATGTTGATGTGATGGCCGGCGAACAAAAGAAACCCGAGTTTCTCGTGAAGAACCCTGACGGTGTTGTGCCTGTGCTGGAACTTGAAGACGGCACAATACTGTCTGAATCAACCGCCATCACTGAATATCTTGATCATCTTGATGGTGAAGCAACTCTTACGGGGACAAACGCAAAAGAGCGCGGTATCATTCATATGATGCAGCGCAAGGTCGAAAACGGCCTTCTTGATGCGATCGGTGCCTATTTCCACATTGGCACGTCTGGTCTCGGTGAAACAGAACCTGTTCAAAATGAAACTTGGGGCAAATACCGCCTAGAAACAGCTATCAAAACCATGCACTGGATTAATCACCAATTAGAAGGCAAAGATTATCTTGTCGCCGACCACTTCACTGTCGCTGACATCACAGCGTTTGCTGGCCTTAGTTTTGCCGATTTCCTCAAAATTGAAATTCCAGCAGAATGCGCAAATCTTCTTGCGTGGAAAGCCCGCGTTGCAAACCGGGCAAGCTTTGCACAAGCCACAGCATAAGTTAAGTTCGGTTTAAACCCACTCAGTATGGGAAGGAGTTCCAAAATGGACATTAATGAAGACTTCAACAAGCGTGTATCTATGCATGCTTCGCTGATGCCATGGGTTCCTTCCCCAATGAAGGGGGTGGACCGCCGAATGTTGGACCGACTGGGCAACGAAGTAGCGCGCGCAACCAGCATCGTGCGCTATGCGCCCGGCAGCAGCTTCTCTGCCCACACCCACACAGGCGGTGAAGAGTTTTTTGTACTGAACGGTGTCTTTCAGGACGAACATGGTGACTTCCCTGCAGGCACGTATGTGCGCAATCCACCAACCAGTTTTCACACCCCCCGATCAGACCCGGGCTGCACCATCTTTGTAAAGCTGTGGCAATATCAGATGAATGACCGAACCCACGTGATTATCAACACCAATAAAATGGGAAGTGTTGATACCACAGACAGGCCCGGCGTTTCCATCATGCCACTTTTTAAAGATAGTCAGGAAGACGTGCGCCTTGAAACGTGGGCTGCCAATACACTTGTTTCCTTCGCCCCTGTTGGCGGTGCAGAGTTTTTGGTGCTTGGTGGTAGTTTTGAAGAGGGAGGGGAAACATTCGAGAAAGATAGTTGGCTTCGGTTACCCGTTGGTGTACCCGCTAACATCAAAGCAGGTATTGCAGGCGCTAAAATTTGGATCAAAAGCGGACATTTACCACACGCAAAACGCCCCAGCTTATAAGTTAAGCCTCTAAGCTATAGCGCATCAAAGGCAAAGTCCGTCCTTCGATAACGGTGGACGGCACACGCCCCACCGTTATTGCTCCCATTTTCCTATAAAAACCCGCGGCTTCAGGATCCGCATCAATAGACATAATCTTGGCGCCGTCCGACTTCATGATTTCAACTGCTTTGTCAAAGAGTGCGCGGCCAGCGCCGAGCCCCATTGCATCAGGGTCGATAAATAACTTATCGAGCACAGCCTCTTCGCTGTCTGTTTGCACATGCAACACGCCTGCAATACCGCCAGAATTCTCAGCCACCCAAACATGGTCCAGCTTAAGTTCACCGGGTTGAATAGTGAGTACTTCCCGGCAAGCCTCTAAGAATTCAGCATCATAACCCCAATACCCTTTGGAACGCAGACAAAGATCGCTCAGCGTTGGCAACTCACTTGCCTTTGGTACTCTAAGCATCAGCATTCAGCGAAGTTCCTTCCTGATCATCAGCTTTAGGTCAGACCACACTTCATCCACCGCGGCCACCTTCACGTCAACCAATCCTATCGGCAAAGCTACTTCACGTATGGTATCTTCTGTTATTGTGGTTGGCACCTTCGATGCCTTCTTAGGCCATGACACCCAAATCATGCCGTCACATTTTATCTTCTTCATCAAAGCTGGCAACTGAGCTTCCAAGTCTGCTCGCTCAACATAAAAGGCATGAATGAAATTGCAGTCGCTCTCAGCTTCTTCCACGCCAACTGGCAAATCTCCCAGTAAGTCGCCATAGTGCGATGGTGCATTCACCGTATGCATCAGAAATCCATCTTTTATGCCCAGCTTTTTGATAAGCGGTGTATCCGAATATCCTGCCATCGTCGCCTCCCCAATGATTTAGCCATCATAGAAAAACAGATTGTCACGATCTCATCATTTGCGCAAAACTGTTTACCTTATGGATGATTGTATCGAACGCACCTAATTATAACTCCCAGCTACCCTGAAAGACTCGACGTCGAAGACCCGTCCGCCTACCAGAAAAGCAACAGCATTTTTAAGGTGCTGACATTATCGGTTATACCCACCATCAAGGGCTCAGCCCCAAATCCCGCCATAGTAAGGCAAAATAAGGGGTATAGCGCCGTATTTTGCAAATAGGCTCGGGCTTTAGAGCTCAGAGTCTGAATCCTCTTGCATCATGCGGCTTTCAGCGTTATATACCGCGCTTCGTCGAACCGCCCGGCTGAGTTAATGGGCTGCCGTGGTTGTTCAAACATGATCTTCTTCAAGTTTAGAGAGGACAGAAAATGCCCAAAATGAAGACTAAGTCGAGCGTGAAAAAACGCTTCAAACTCACTGCCACTGGTAAAGTTGTATCTGCTCAAGCTGGTAAACAGCATGGCATGATCAAGCGCACCAATAAGCAAATCCGTAACCTCCGTGGTACTACAATCCTCAACGATTGTGATGCGCGGATCGTCAAGAAGTTTATGCCGTACGGCTAAGGCCCTCGTCGGACATTTTTAAGGTTAAGGAGAATTACCAATGGCACGTGTAAAACGCGGTGTAGTATCGCATGCTCGTCACAAGAAGGTCCTCGAAGAAGCTAAAGGCTACCGGGGTCGTCGCAAGAATACCATCAAAGTCGCTCGTCAGGCAGTTGAGAAAGCTGGCCAGTACGCATACCGCGACCGTAAAGCCAAGAAACGCACTTTCCGCGCTCTTTGGATTCAACGGATCAACGCAGGTACGCGCGCTCTCGGTCTTCCATACGGCCAATTCATGCACGGTCTGAAGCTCGCTGGTGTTGAGCTCGATCGTAAAGTATTGAGTGACCTTGCTGTTCACGAAGCAGCAGCATTTGAAGCATTGGTAGAACAGGCTAAGGCCGCTCTTCCTAAGTAATGCTGGGCACGATAGGACGGTTCGCCGACTTATCAGCCAAAGTGACGTAATTAGAAGGGGGCCTGGCTTATAGCTGGGTCCCCTTTCTATTGTTTTGAACAATTTATTTTTTGATGATCAGGTAAACTGGAAAAATCATGCAGGAACAGATCTCATCCCTTAGGGAAGATATCACAAGCCGTATCAATGCGGCAGCGGACCTCGCGGCACTGGAAGATATTCGCGTCTCGACCCTCGGTAAAAAAGGTAGCGTATCAGCGCTCATGAAGGGCCTTGGCGGCATGAGTCCTGACGAGCGCAAGGTGATGGGCCCAGCTCTCAACAGCCTCAAAAACGATGTAGCGAATGAAATCACCGCCCGTAAAGAAGCGCTTGAGGAAGTTGAACTTGAGGCCCGCCTTGCTGCAGAGCGTGTCGATGTTACCTTACCAGTGTTTGATCACCCTACCGGCAGCGTGCATCCAATCAGCCAAGTAATGGATGAAATTTCAGAGATCTTCGCGAACCTCGGCTTTGATGTTGCCGAAGGTCCTGACATAGAAAATGATTTCCATAATTTTACCGCACTCAATATCCCTGAGGAGCACCCGGCCCGTCAGGATCATGATACTTTCTACCTACAACCTGATGAAAATGGTGACCGCAAAGTACTACGCACACACACAAGCCCAGTGCAAATCCGCACGATGCTGAGCGAAAAGCCGCCTATCCGCATCATCGCACCTGGTCGCACATACCGCTCTGATAGCGACGCGACACATACGCCGATGTTCCACCAAGTGGAAGGCCTCGTGATTGATAAAGACACAACGCTTGCCCATCTTAAAGGTACGCTAGAAGCATTCCTAAAGGCTTTCTTCGAGGTAGACGCGGTAACACTGCGCCTACGCCCAAGCTATTTTCCATTCACTGAACCTTCTATGGAAGTGGACGTACAATGCAGCTTCGAAGGTGGCACTGTGAAAATTGGTGACGGCAACGACTGGCTTGAAATACTTGGCTCCGGTATGGTGAACACTAAGGTTCTAGAAGCCTGCAACCTTGACCCTATCGTTTACCAAGGCTTTGCTTTTGGCTGCGGTATCGACCGCCTAGCAATGCTTAAGTACGGTATGAGCGACCTACGCGCTTTCTTTGATGCTGACCTACGCTGGCTCAAACATTATGGGTTTGCTGCACTTGATCTGCCAACGCTTGCAGGGGGACTAAGCCGATGAAATTCTCTTTAAGCTGGCTCAAAGAGTATCTGGAAACAGACGCAAGCCTCGAGAAAATCCTTGAGACACTCAACGCCATTGGCCTTGAAGTTGATACAGTAGATAGCCCCGCAGACAAGCTCGCGCCTTTCACTGTTGCTGAAGTGCTGTCCACAGAAAAACATCCCGACGCTGACAAACTACAAGTTTGTAAAGTCACGAACGGCACGGAAGAAATGCAAATTGTTTGTGGCGCACCCAACGCACGCGCAGGCATTAAAGTCGTGCTGGGGCGCCCAGGTGACTATGTGCCCGGCCTTGATGTGACACTCACGAAAGCGAAGATTCGCGGCGTTGAATCTATCGGCATGATGTGCTCCATGAGTGAACTAGAGCTTGGCAACGACCATGATGGCATCATCGAGCTACCAGCAGATGCCCCAGTTGGCACGTCATATGTTGATTATGCCGACCTTGATGATCCGGTAATAGACATTGAAATTACGCCTAATCGTCAGGATTGCCTTGGTGTTTATGGCATTGCTCGCGATCTTGCAGCAGCAGGCCTTGGTACACTGAAGGTACCTTCCGCAGATAACGTTGAAGGCACATTCGACAGTGACATTAGTGTCTCTATCGACTTACCCGAAGATGCCGCTACTGCATGTACGACATTTTACGGCCGTAAATTTACAGGCATCAAAAATGGCCCAAGTCCGCAGTGGTTGCAGGACCGTTTAACCTCTATTGGCCTTCGCCCAATCTCAAAACTAGTGGATGTAACAAATTACATCACACACGCCTTTGGTCGCCCACTACATGTTTATGATGCAAGCAAGCTAACAGGTAACCTGAAAGCGCGCATAGCGAAAGCTGGTGAAAAATTCACCGCGCTTGATGATAAAGAATACACCGCGAACGGCACGGAATGCGTGATCGCTGATGATGCTGGTGTTCAGGGTTTCGGCGGTGTTATTGGCGGCCTTGATACAGGCTGCCAAGAAGATACAACTGAGGTCGTGCTTGAAGCTGCTCTTTTTGACCCAGTTCGTACAGCCTTCACAGGCCGCGACCAAGGGTTGATTACAGATGCACGTTACCGATTTGAACGCGGTGTAGACCCAATGTTTGTTGCGCAAGGAATTAAAATTGCAACACGTATGATCCTTGATCTATGTGGCGGCGAGGTCAGCCATATATTCACAGCAGGTGAAGCACCAGCGTGGGGCCGCACAGTATCTTTCCGGTCTGAGCGCATCAAAACACTAGGCGGCGTTGATTTACCTACCAACACTAGTATTGCTATACTTGAGAAGCTTGGCTTCAAAGTTGAGGGAACTGACCCTTACACCGTACAAATACCTAGCTGGCGTTGTGATATTATCGGCGAACCAGATATCGTCGAAGAAGTGCTGCGTATACATGGATACGACAATATTCCGTCGGTACAGCTACCCGCACGCGGCAAAAAAGCAGGCACAACCCTGAGCGACCGCCAAAAGCGCGCGCGTGCAGTAAAACGTCGCTTAGCGTCTGTTGGTATGCATGAGGCAGTAACATGGTCATTCATGAACCGCTCACACGCTGAAGTGTTTGGTGGTGGCGATGAAGATCTTATTGTCGGCAACCCAATTTCAAGCGAGCTAGATTGCATGCGGCCAAGTATTTTGCCTAACCTGATGCAAGCAGCGCAGCGCAACAAAGACCGCGGCCTTGGTGGTGTGGCCTTATTTGAAGTTGGTCCACAGTATGAAAATGATTCGGAAAAAGGCCAGCAATTAGTTGCCTGCGGTATCCGTTCTGGCAATACGTCCGAGCGCCACTGGGCAAAAGCACAAGAAATAGTATCCGTGTTTGATGCTAAACGTGACGCACTTGCGGCATTAGAAGCGATCGGCGCACCTGTTAGCAATCTTCAAGTATTTGAAGAGGCCCCTAGCTATTATCACCCAGGTCGGTCTGGCACCCTGCGCCTTGGTCCTAAAAACATCTTAGCAAGTTTTGGGGAATTACATCCCAAGGCACTGAAAGCTCTTGATGTGGATGGCCCAGTTGCTGGATTTGAAGTATTTCTTGAAAAAGTGCCTGGCAAACGCGGAAAATCAGCGGCTAAAGGGGCACTCGAAATCTCTAATTTGCAGTCGGTAGAGAGGGATTTTGCTTTTTTACTTAGTGATGACAAGCGTGCTTCTGACCTTGTTCGTGCCATTCAAGGTGCAGATAAGAAACACATTTCGAACGTTGGCGTTTTTGACGTTTATGCTGGTAAAGGTGTGCCAGAGGGCAATAAGTCCATCGCTATTTCAGTGGCGTTAACACCACAAGCTGAGACCTTCTCAGACAAGGATATTGAAGAAATCGCAGGGAAAATTATCGCTGCAGCGGACAAAGCTGTAGGTGCTATACTACGCACTTAATAACATTTTTTTACACTATTTTACCGATCGGGGCTTGAAAAAATCTCCCGATCGGTTTTCATATCGGTAAAGAACTGTATGCTATGCAGGTGGGGACCAGCATATTCGAGTACTGGATAAGTAGAAGTGGCAACAAAACAAAAACCGAAAAAGGGTGCAAAATTAGGTGTCGGCCTGCGTCTAAAAGCCTGGTGGGAAGGCTACGACGAAGATGACATCAAGAAACGACTTCAGGCAAGACAGCCTGACGAGTTTATTGAGCCTGAAAAAAAAGGCGATCCAGAAAAAAAGAAAATTACTGCGGATACCTTGGATCCGTGGGACGAACAGACCGTGGATATTGCCCAGTATGTTTGGGGTAAGGGTTTCTGTGGCCCTGGAGGACCAGACTATATTATTTCACTTTCGAAGCTTCTAGCTCTCAGCCCAGAGATGTCCATGCTGCAAATTGGTGCAGGCCTTGGTGGACCAGCCCGCGTGCTTGTAGACCGATTCGGCGTTTGGATGACAGGGTATGAAGAATCAGCCATGCTGGTTGATAAAGGACGGAAGCTGTCCAAAATGGCTGGGCTAGACAAAAAAGCTGTTCTTGAAAACTATGACCCAAATGATTTTGAAGGCTTTGCCCGTAAATTTGACAGGGCTCTCTCAAAAGAAGCGCTTTTCACAATTGAAGACAAAGCTGGCATGATCGGAAAGATCGAAGACAAACTTAAGCCTGGCGGCCTGTTTTTAATGACTGAATATGTGATTGATTCTGACGCAGTACTTGGGAAAGACCGATACAAAGAATGGGCTGTTGGCGAACGTAATCACCCCTTCCCGGCAACGTCCGACGATTTGGTGAAGATGCTAAAAGATAACCGGATGCAAGTCCGGGTCTCAGAGGATATCAGCCGCCAGTATATTGAAATGATCACCAAGGCTTGGGCAGGTGCAGACGAAGTTGCCGCGAAACTAGCGAAACGCGAAGATGGCGCTGCAATGATTCAAACACTGATGCGCGAAGCCGAATTCTGGACACGCCGCAAAAAGCTTCTTGAGACCGGAGACCTGAAACTGTGGCGAATCGTCGCCAATAAAAAATCAGGCGGTCCGGGTATGATGTCCGATTGGTAATACCTGCCACAATCAACTAATTTGACCCGCGGAGTCCTTGTCAACGAGCTTTGTATCATGCTAAAATGACAACATTGTCATTTTTTTGAAAACCTTACCATTAGGGGCTTGCAACTCCTTTAACCTCGGGTCATTATCCGCGGCGGAAGAGATACTGGGAGTAGAAAAATGAGCGATAGTTTAACCTTTCCTGTGCCTGCTGAAACAGCAGCGAACACATTGTGCACTAACGAACAGTATCTGGAAAAATACGAACGCTCTGTTTCTGACCCCGAAGGTTTTTGGGCCGAAGAAGGCAAACGCCTTGACTGGATGCGCCCCTTTACCAAAGTTAAAAATACTGATTTCACCGGCGATGTTTCCATCAAATGGTTTGAAGATGGTACACTCAATGCATGTGTGAACTGCGTTGACCGCCACCTACCTGAAAAGGCAGATGTTACGGCCCTTATCTGGGAGGGCGACGACACTACGGACGACGCCCACATCACCTACGGCCAGCTTCATGGGCATGTCAGTCGTTTTGGTAATATCCTAAAAAAACAAGGCGTCACAAAAGGCGACCGAGTCACCATTTATATGCCCATGATTCCTGAGGCTGTGTATGCAATGCTGGCCTGCGCGCGGATCGGCGCCGTACATTCAATCGTGTTTGGTGGTTTCTCGCCAGAAGCACTTGCTGGCCGCATCATCAATTGTAAATCCGATTATGTAATAACGGCAGATGAAGGTCTGCGCGGCACCAAACCTATTCCGCTAAAAGCAAACGTCGATAAAGCACTTGAGCAGTGCCCCAATGTATCAAGTGTCATTGTAGTAAAACGTACAGGCGGCACTATCAATTGGGTCAAAGGCCGTGATGTTTGGTACCATGAAGAAACCGCCATTGTTTCAGATGAATGCCCACCTGAGGAAATGAACGCAGAAGACCCGCTTTTCATTCTTTACACTTCAGGGTCCACTGGTCAGCCCAAAGGCGTATTGCACACAACTGGCGGCTATATGGTCTGGGCCTCCATGACACACGAATATGTGTTTGATTACAAACAAGGGGAAGTTTACTGGTGCACAGCCGACGTGGGCTGGGTAACAGGCCATAGCTATATTGTGTATGGCCCCCTTGCAAACGGGGCTACCAGTTTAGGATTTGAAGGTGTTCCCACCTACCCGGATGCAGGCCGTTTTTGGCAGGTCATTGAAAAACACAAAGTGAATATCTTTTACACAGCGCCAACCGCAATCCGCGCCTTAATGCGAGTCGGCGATGAACCCGTAAAAAAATATGATCGCTCATCGTTGCGACTTTTAGGGTCAGTAGGCGAACCTATCAATCCAGAAGCATGGCTTTGGTACTATAACGTGGTAGGCGAAAAAAGGTGCCCTATTGTTGACACTTGGTGGCAAACAGAAACTGGCGGCGTGATGATTGCCCCACTGCCTGGTGCTACCGCCTTGAAGCCCGGCTCAGCAACACGACCTATGTTTGGTGTAACACCGGCCCTCGTTGACGCAGATGGCAAAATCCTTGAGGGGGCTACATCCGGCAACCTCGTTATCACCGATAGTTGGCCTGGCCAGATGCGGACGATTTACGGCGACCACGAGCGCTTCAAACAAACCTATTTCAGCACTTATACAGGCCTTTATTTCACCGGCGATGGCTGCAGACGTGATGATGATGGCTATTATTGGATAACGGGCCGGGTTGATGATGTCATCAATGTGTCAGGCCACCGCATGGGTACGGCGGAAGTGGAATCTGCACTTGTTGCCCACGAGGGTGTCTCTGAAGCCGCTGTAGTTGGGTATCCACACGATATTAAAGGGCAGGGCATCTATGCCTATGTCACACCTCCACAAGGCATTATGCCCACAGAAGAGCTCCGTAAAGATTTAGTTAAATGGGTTCGCAAAGAGATTGGCCCAGTCGCAACCCCTGATCTTATACAGTTTGCACCCGGTCTACCCAAAACACGATCAGGAAAAATCATGCGGCGTATCCTCAGAAAAATTGCTGAAAATGATTATAGCAACTTGGGCGATACTTCGACACTCGCAGAGCCCGCCGTTGTGGATGACTTAATCGACAACAGGATGAACAGGTAAGCGGCCAGCACACACGCACTTGCGTTGTCAAACTGTCTCAGGTGCAGGATTTATATTCCTCACTTGCAGATCATTATTCGCCTCCAAAGCTTTCACCATTGCAGTGATAAGGTGCTCAAAAATGATAGGCTTTTCGATAAAACCAACCATACCATTGGATATGGCTTGCTGCTTAGTTACGCCTGTAACGTCTGCACTCAAGGCTACTACAGGTATGCCAAAAGCTAAGCCCATCTGATCTCGGCGCTGGTTCCAAGTGAACCCCTCCATATCAGCCAACTTTAAGGCCACAAGAATAATATCAGGCTGATTTTTCTTGAGATATTCCAAACCACCTTTACCAGACAGAGCCGATTCAACTTCAATGCCTGGGATATGCTTAAGCATTTTCTCAACTATGATGCGGTCCAACTCGATATTTTCAAGTAGAAGAACGTGTGTATCCTTCAAATCTTCCCATAATAGGTTTAATTCGAACTGAGACACTGGTTCTTCCTCAACGCCTGGTGCCGTGATTTCTTGTGCTATTGGCAGCGTAAACCAAAAACAACTGCCAACACCTTCGGTACTTTCAGCGCCAATTTTTCCAGCCAATCCTTCAACAAGGGCCTTTGCAAAAGCGAGCCCAATGCCAGACCCTTCAATTGCGGTTTTTTCAGCACCCACCCTGTTAAAAGGCTCCCACAAGGATTTCATTTTCTGCCGCGCAATACCTGCGCCTGTATCCCGAACAGCAAACTGCAGGTGACCTCCCTCATGGTTCACAGTGATGTGCACCTGCCCTTCAACACGGTTATATTTTATCGCATTTGTCAGGAAATTTACCAACACTTGGCATGCTCTGGTGTTATCCGCCCAGACGAGAGGCATATCATCAAATTCGCTATCTACAAAGATCGCTATTTTATTGGTTTCTGCCAAGCCTTTCACCATAGAAAGGCTATCAGTCACAATAGATTCGGGAGAACATTTGGTAATTGAAAAACTCAACTCTCCGATATCTAGTTTCGCAAATTCTAGAACTTCATTTAGCAGGCTTTGTAAATGTGCGCTGCTGCGTACAATGTATCCCAAATAGGTTTTATAATCTTTTTGCTTAGCGATACCTTGAGCAAGGAGCTGCGAAAAGCCAATCACAGCATTCAGCGGTGTGCGCAAATCATGGCTCATAGCAGATAGAAATTCCATTTTGGCACGGTTCGCCGCCTCGGCTTTTACTTTTGCAGCCCTAAGTGCCTTTTTCTGTTGTTCAGTGATCCTGTGGCTCTTTTGTTGCAGAATAAAAAGCACACCCAGCAGTACCAAGACGACAAAGGCAAAAAAGCGAACCGCCGACTTGCTAATATTTAAACTTTCGTAAGCTTCCTCCTCATCCATTTCCGTCGCAATGCCAAAACCAAGGCTTTCATTCCATGCCCAGACACCCACAACCGGCACACCCCGATAGTCTGGGTAAGGCGCTAAGCTAATATCTGAATTACCTTGCGTTGCACTTAAAGCCATTTTCGTAAGTGGCCAGCTTTGCCGACCGAAAACACCCCTTTGTTTCAAGAGATTCCTACCCGGATATTTAATTTCTATATTAAGGGAGCTAATTTCCCCTGATGCCAAAAGCCCAATCTCCCTGTACTTGTCCGTAAATCTGCTTTCACTCAACATGTTTCCATCTCGGTCAAAAGCATAAGTTTCACCGGAAATTCCCGACCTTCCGCGCGCAAATATGGCCGCAAACTCCTGTAAGGGATTAATTCTGAGCGCTAAAACCCCCGCCACATTCCCGGCCAAGTCACGAATTGGGGTCAGAGTGAACATGGTCGCAACCTGTGACCTTTCTTGTCCTGAGGGGTCTATTAACGGTACGTCAGAGCGCACGGGCGGTGTTACAACACTCGTACCCCTTAATGCTTTTTGAAAATGTTCCGGTACAGTGCGAGCAATAAAATTAATCGAACCACGCTCTACAGCCCGCATGGACCCTACACGCATACCCGAGGGCGTTATCACTGAGAATCCAAGATATCCGTGGCTTGTAACTAATGGGCCTAGATGCTCTCTCAAACGGTCTCGCAATAATTTGCGCTCTATTTCAGACTGAGCCCCTAACAGCGCTACAGCATTTTGACGAATTTCCGGAAGCTGTGCGACACTGTTTACATTTATTTTCTGACGCTCAGTCCAAACTTGCGCAGCACCCTGAGTAGTCTCAAACACCGTACTAAGGGTACGCGTAATATTTGCCTTACCAATGCGCTCCAACTGGCGTTCAGAAAAAACCAGCAAAGAAATAAGGGCGCCCAAAGCAGCAAAATACGGCCAGCCGCTGGTGATTATTTTCTGTAGCATCAAGTGCCCACCCTATCTCGTCAGAGAAACAAGCTTAGTCCTTAATTCTAAAAGAATGATGACTTTCTTGCCGAGTTACAAAAAATGTTTATGCCGTTACGAGAATAGAGAACTCTTCGAGATCGCATTCATTGCTGCCTCCCAATTTTCCTGTTCTGTTAAACCTGAGGTCTTGCGTGGTTTAAAACTGTGGTCTCCATCATTACACCACAGAATCTCAAAGTTTTTTGGCAAAGACAACGCTTCCACAGCTGCCCTACCACCAAATACATCTCGCTCGCCCTGCACAATAAGGACTGGTTTCTCAATAGCCGAGAAATGATCAATCCTTAGCTTCTCTGGTTTACCCGGAGGAGCAAAAGGATAACCAAGCATCAAAAGGCCATCCGCTACTATTGGGTTTTCAGCAAGCAGCATACTTGCGATGCGCCCACCCATGGATTTACCACCGATAATGACAGGCCCGGGAAGCGCAAGCTCCTCAAGAACAGCATTATAGTGAGCAACTAATTTGGGCGCACGGTCTGGTGGTCGTTTTTTGCCGTCTTCACGGCGCTTAGTCATATAAGGGAACTCAAGCAAAATTGTTTCAAACCCGCCTGAAGACAGACCCTCTGCAAAAGCAACCATAAAATCACTATCCATGCCTGCGCCAGCCCCGTGCGCCAGAACCAATGTGCCTATCTTCGCCTGACCATATCGTTTGATATCACTGCCCATCAACTACCCTTAATTTAACACTATAAATGCTATATCTATCATGATGTTGTAACTGTGTAGGATTACATACTATGTGGTAATGTAAAAAATACTACTGAGGTCACAACGTGAAACAGCTTATTTTGCTACGGCATGCGAAATCAGATTGGTCTGACCCCTTTGAAACGGATCAGGATAGGCAACTTAATAAACGAGGCCAAGCAGCAGCTGCTAAATTGGGACATTATTTCAAAGCGAATAATATCCAACCTGACAACGTCTTATGTTCAAGCGCGGCACGCACCAGAGAGACCCTCTCACGCATCGAAAATGCCGCCCAAAAACGCTTCACAACTACCTTCACAAACGCCCTTTATGGTGCAGCAGTGAATGATATTCTATCTCTGCTTCACGCTCAAAAAGCACACCATGATACAGTCTTGATAGTTGCCCATAACCTCGGCATTCAAGATGCTGCACTCAAACTTACCGCCAATTGCGAATCAGTTTTATTCTCTAAAATTCAGGAGAAAGTCCCAACAGGCTCTCTCATCTTGTTACATTTTGACATAAAGTCTTTCGCTCACATAAGTTTGAAGAGCGGAGAATTACATCAATTTATTCGCCCTAAACATGAACTTATAGCTGCTCTGAACTCAAAAAAGACAAAATCATGACTATATCTGTTGAGGAACAATCCACAGTGGGCTTTAAAAAACAAGCCGTGAGCAAGCCTTTTGCTTCTGATCTGATAGTGATATGGATACTATCAATTGAAGATGGAGAAAAATAGTTGTGACACAAGTATTACGCTTGCTGACGTTAATCACTTCTTTGCTTGTGATTGCTGCTTGCAATCCCGGCACAAGCACGCCGTCCGATGCCTCCATCATTGGTACCAAAGCCGTTATCAAAGCACACGGCAACGAACTGTTGCTTGAAATTAAAAATGTTGCTGCTGGCACGATTATCTCTGAAATCACCGACTGGAACGGTCAGTTTGTTTCACGGCGTCACTATTATAAGGGCCTATACCCAATTGCTGGCACTGAAGGCGCAACCCAGTGGGAGCTAGATTTTGATGTTACCAAAATTGACAGCCTTTTTCCACTAACGGTAGGTAACACCACTAGTTTTTCAGGCACAATGATTGATATCAGCAATGACCTCACCTATAAATTTTGGTCTAAAATAGAAGTAAAAGCACAAAAGCCTTTCCTTCTACCGTCAGGTAGCCAAGAGGTATATATACTAAAAATAAAAACAGAATATGACCTCAATGGAGAAAACAAACGGTCTTATGAAACAATCTATTATTCACCTGAATTACAGCTCAACCTCAAAGGCGTAATGCATGAGGAAGCCTCCCAGCGCTATTGGAGGGTTGTTTCCGTCCTACCACCAAGCGAAAGTGGTACAGTGGCATCACCACGTCGTCGACGCTCAGGCACAGTAATGATATGATAGCCTTTTTCCGTATATTTAGCCTGATAGCAGGTTTACTAAGCCTATCTGCATGCATAGAAAATTCTGACCCTAACCCGCAGAATGACCTCTCCGGCACAAAACTTACCATCAAAGCAAGCGGTGAAGAATATTATCTGACACTTGGGAAAACCGAAGCTAATTTGATCACATCAGAAGCGACCAACTGGAAAAATGAATTCCTCTATAAAAACCAATATTATCGAGGGCTCTTATTATACAGTCGCGAAGAAAACGGGCGCCATTGGCAGCTGGATATCGATTTGAAGCAAATCAATGCTTTATTCCCGATGGAAGTTGGTACTTCTACTGAGATAATAGGCAGTATAGTTGATCTCAAAGACGAGACCCGGACCGGATACCGCGCAGAAATTAGCGTAATTACCGAGAAACCTCTTATGCTACCATCCGGTACCTACACAACATACCAAGTGAAACTATCCCAATATTATGAGTCCCCAAAAGGGATAAAAGCATGGCACCAAACTGTGTACTATTGCCCTGCATTGAATATTAATCTCAAAGGGTCCTACACCTCTGACGGTGAAGAAAAATATTGGCGGATCACAAAAGTTCAGCGCCCTGACGATGCAACACCGCCCTCACCACCTGCACGGCCACGTCGGCGAAATGGGACAGTGATGATCTAAATTGGTGCAACTCTTGGTACATCAAAGCGTAAAAAGCGCACCATCCCGCACTTCAAAATCTACAGGCCTTATATAGCGGCCCCGACACGGCCCTGCCGTACATAACCCGCTTTCAATATTAAAGAGTGCGCCGTGTGTGCGGCAGATAAGAGCGTTCTTATTCATATTCAGGAACTTGTCACCAAACATATTCAGCGGCGTACCAGCATGCGGGCAGCGGTTTTCGTACACATAAATACCATCACCATAGCGCTGGACAAAAATATTCACCTGAAAAGAACCATCCTTATACAAAATGTCCTTTCCCCCATGAGGTGGGATATCTTCAAGGCGCATAATCAATGTGCCCGCGGGTGGTCCACCGGGTATACCTTCAAGCTGGAGGAGACTTGGCTTTGGCACTTAGGCCTCTCGCTTATTCTTCAGAAACCCAATGGCCAACTGCGGCTTTCCAAGGACGTATCTCAACGCTATCGAACAAACCAGCATGGTTATAGGGATCATTGTCCGCAAATAACTGCACAGCCGCTTCGCTTGCAGCGTCTATCACAATCATACTGCCAATAGGTTTAGGGTCAGCACCTGGCGTTAACAAAGGCCCAGCAACCTTCAGTCGGTCACCGGCACCAGCAAGATAATCAAGATGCGCCGCGCGCGTGGACATACGCAGGGCAACGGCGTCTGCTTTATCTTTAGCTATGATCACATACAGCATAAATGCCTCCTAGGCGCTTTCGTCAGTGAAGGGGCGCGAAAGCAACTCTTCTGTTACACGCCGCACGTCTTGACCTTGTTTTAATATTTGGTACACAGCGGAAGTAATAGGCATATCAAGTCCTGTTTCCTCAGATATTTTATGCACAATTTCAACGGTATGAGCGCCTTCCGCTACGGAATTTCGCTCCGCCATTATCTCTTCCAACGTTTGGCCTTCGCCTATCGCCTTACCAAGCGACATATTACGTGACTGGGTACTAGAGCAAGTTAGAATCAAATCTCCCAATCCTGAAAGACCCATCAAAGTTTCAGCTTCAGCACCATACAGACTACCAAACCTTACTATCTCAGCGAGACCACGCGTAATAACAGCGGCTCGGGCGTTTTCACCTATATTGAGGCCAGCAACAATCCCTGTCGCAATAGCGAGGACATTTTTAATAGCACCACCAATTTGAGCCCCAGCCACGTCATCATTATAATAAATGCGGAATGTTGGCTGCCCAAGCGCTTGAATAAGCGCCTCACCTATCTCTTTATTTTCCATCGCGAGTGTCAACGCGCACGGTAAACCCTTAGCGACTTCAATTGCAAAAGTTGGGCCTGACAAAACCGCAACCGGGTTGTTAGGCGCTGTTTCAGCCAAAACTTCACTAAGAAGTTTGCCAGTAGACACTTCAATGCCTTTTGAGCAAATCACCAAGGGTACGTTCGGGGCTAAATACGGCAGCAAGACAGCTACCATACTGCGTGTATGCTGCGCGGGGCTGACTAGAAGAATGGCTTCACATGCAGCAAGACCTGCAAGATCTCCCGTAATCTTAAGGTTTTCAGGTAGGATGACACCAGGTAAAAAAATTGTGTTTTCCCGCGTATCACGAATGGCTGTGACTACCTCGGGCTCACGCGCCCACAACGTAACATCACGCCCTGCTCTCGCAGCTGCCGCTGCCAATGCGGTACCCCAAGCACCTGCCCCTAAAACCCCAATAGTCTGCACTAGTTAGTATCTTCCATTTTAATTTATAACACGCATCAGAGTGCCTCGAATGCACGTGTCAGGCAAGTAATTATGCCTTTGCTCCCTTTTTTCCTTTGCCAACCAACGGTATCGCATTGGCGTCAAGCGGCCAGCGCGCACGTGGTGCCATATCGTGGTCATCTATAGTAGGATCAATCACAAATCGCTCAAGGCCTGCCCAAGCGATCATTGCACCATTATCAGTGCATAATGCGAGAGGCGGCGCATGAAAGCTCATGTCATTTTCCTCCACAACGGCCTTTAAGGCACCACGTAAATACGTATTGGCAGCAACACCTCCTGCGACCACAAAAGGCAAACGACCGTTACCTGCCTTTTCACGGAAAACCTTGATTGCGTTTTTAAGACGATTCGTAAGGCACGTTGCTATTGTTGCCTGAAAAGCTGCGCACAAATCTGCGCGGTCATCAGCATATAAGGCACCTCGTTCAGCCACACAGGCCTCTGCCGTCCGGCGTACCGCCGTTTTGAGGCCCGAGAATGAGAAGTCACAACCAGGCTTATTTAGCAAGGGAGTCGGTAACTTGAATCGGCTGGCATCTCCTTTAAGGGCCTCCTGTTCAACAGCAGGCCCTCCTGGATATCCAAGTCCCAATAGCTTCGCCGTTTTATCAAAGGCCTCCCCAACAGCATCGTCAATCGTAGTACCAAGCCGTTCGAAATTATCAACGCCGTAAACTGCCAATAATTGACAGTGACCACCAGAAACCAACAACAGCAAGTAAGGAAAAGGCACATCTTCAATAAGCCTTACGGTTAGAGCGTGTCCGGCCAGATGATTAACCGCGACAAAAGGTTTCGCAGCCGCACGTGCAGCGGCTTTTGCAGTCATCACTCCCACCATCAAACCGCCGACAAGACCTGGGCCCGTAGTGGCAGCAATAGCGTCAAGCTCAGCAAACCCAAGGCCTGCTTCTTTCATCACGCCCTTAAGTAAATGATCTAAGTTGGAAATATGCTGTCGCGCAGCAATCTCGGGAACAACGCCGCCATACTCGTTGTGATCGTCAATCTGAGACAACACTTGATGTGCCAATATCTGCTTGTCAGCACTGACAACAGCCGCTGCAGTTTCATCACAGCTTGTCTCAATACCAAGGACAAAAGGCCGCGCAGGTTGATCTTTTATTGCTTTTGGCATTTCGGCCATAATATTTTCCGTCTTTAGGCTTGGGGTGTGCCGGTTAAGCCATTATAAACACACCAACCAGCACAATCATGTGCCCTGTATAGAGCACAGGCCATAACATTAGGAGCAAGCAACTTGCAACAAGCGATCAAAATCGGCACACGCGGCAGCCCACTAGCCCTCGCGCAGGCAAACGATGTGAAAAGCAAATTGCTCGCTGCTAACCCTGAGTTTACAGAAAATCAGATCGATATTGTTGTCATCAAAACATCCGGTGACCGAATACTCGACAAACCGCTAATCACAGCTGGCGGCAAAGGCCTGTTCACCAAAGAAATTGAAGATGCGCTTCTTGACGGCAGCATTGACTGCGCAGTGCATTCCACCAAGGACATGCCAACCCGTTTACCTGACGGCCTGTGCTTATCGGTTTTCCTGCCTAGAGAAGATCCCCGAGACGCCTTCATTAGCAAGAAGTTCTCACACTTTCTCGACATGCCAAAGGGGGCCATTTTAGGAACAGCATCTCTCCGCCGCCGCGCCCTTGCACTTAGGCAACGACCGGACTTAAAGGTCATCACCTTTCGCGGAAATGTACAAAGCCGCCTACGTAAACTCGCCGAAGGAGAAGCTGACGCAACCTTCCTTGCGCAAGCAGGCTTAAACCGACTGAACATGCCCTCAGCCACCACAGAAAAATTGCCGTTGGATGATTTTCTTCCTGCCCCAGCCCAAGGGGCGGTTACAGTTGAGGTACGTGAGCATGATGCGCGGATGGCTGCGCACCTCGCACCACTACACTGTGCCAAAACCGAAATTGCCATAACCGCCGAGCGCGCTTTTCTAGCAGCCCTTGATGGCTCTTGCCGAACACCTATTGCCGCTTTTGCAAGCGTGGACGGAGACGACCTTTTTCTGAAAGGCAAAATACTGTCGATTGATGGTAGTGTCGTTTTTGAACGTAGTGTATCTTGTGAAGCCTCTTTGAAAGCCGCAGCAGCCCTTGGTCACAACGCGGGGCTTGATATTCGGGCAGAAGCAGGCGACGATTTCTTTAAACAACTTGTCAAAGATGTGCAGGCAGAGATTTTATGAGCAGCTTTCTAATCACGCGCCCTATCTCAGAGGCAGAGCAAACCGGCGCCAAAATGGAACGAATGGGATTTCGAGCGGCCTATGCCCCAATGTTACGGGTAGAGCCTGTTTCTTTTGAAATACCAGACGAAAAACGCAGCCTCATTATTACGAGCAAAAATGGCGCTCGTTTTGGCCTCGCTAACATTGGTAAAAAAGGCCGTCCCATTTTCGCTGTTGGAGAGCAAACAGCGGCTGAAGCGCGCGAATTAGGCTTTACCAACATCACTGTTGGGCCCGGCACGGCGCGCCAACTAGTTCCATTACTTCTTGAGTGTGGTTTGACCCAAAAACGGGAATATGCACATCTCTGTGGTAGCGTGGTTTCCTACAATATCGCAAGTGTATTGCAAGATGCTGGCTTGGATGCTGTAAGTACAGTGACCTACCAAACAGTACCCAACCGCGTCTTCTCACCCAGTGTGCAAGAAGAGATCGAGATGGGGGAAATTGAAAATGTACTCTTTTATTCTCCACGTACCGCTACCATCTTTGAAGAAGCCATATCAGAGAACGATAAACATGACTGGTTACCAAAGTTGAATGCCTACTGTCTTTCAAACCGAATTGCAGATGATTTACTTGGGCCTTGGAAAACGGTTAACGCAGCAGTACTACCTACAGAAAAAGCTCTGTTAAGCTTGCTGCGTTAATAGGTTGCGGCCATCGCCCACCAAGAGGCAAGTGCGCAAAACAGTAAGCGAATGTGAGGATACTCCCGTGACAACTGGGGAAAATAAAGACACTGCCGAAACTCAGCCTAATGCTGAACCAGAAATAATCGATGTTGAAGTCATAAAAGAAGAAGCTGCGCCAGCAGCTTCTTCAGTTAATGCTTCCGATAAAGCCCAAAAAAAATCATCAAAATTAGGTTGGATAAGTACCGCAGTTCTAGCGGCCTTCATCGGCGGATTATATGCTGCGCCTTATTTCAAAGCAGGTCTCACAGCAATTGGGTTATTACCAGCCTCTCCTCCGCCTATCGTAACTGGTGCTTCCGTTAACCTTGAACCGTTAGAAACCAGCATCAACGACCTGAAAGCACAGTTACTGCGTCACCGTGAAATACTAGCCCAGCATGAAGGTCAAATTACTGCCGCCAATGAAACCGCAGCAACGTTTTCTGACAAATTAAACAATCTTGAACTTACTACCCCAGTGACCCAACCGGGAACTGATGTAGCCAGTAGCGAATTGCTAGCACTAAAAGCAGCAACCGAGCGTTTATCAGGTGATGTTGCCCGTTTAGCAGCTTTAAACACCGGCGAAAACCCGGTTGTTACACAGTTAACTGGCTCGATTGCACTTCTAAAAGCCGAGACTAGGCAAATTACAAACCGCTTCGCCACCCTTGAGACAGCTCTCGCAGATATTCAAGCTAGTGCGTTGGATGCCTCCCCCCGAGGAAGGCTTCTTCTCACTCTAAGCCGAGTTAAAGAACGAGCATTGAAAGGCTTTGCCTTCAGCAATGAACTAGCCGCGCTGCGGCCAGATATTGCTGCACTTTCTACTGTCGACCAGCAGCTTATTGGTGCCGAATTCGCGCATTTGCAACAAGCCAGTAGCGGTATCGAAACTTATGAAGACCTAACAAGGTCTTTTGATTCAATGGCTGCAGCAGCGCTCCAGTCTGCACAAAAAGAAGATGGCAACTTTTTATCCAGCTTATTTACTGTGCGCCGTACCGATGCGGGCGCCACAGGCAACGATTCAGTTTTCTTGGCCGCGGAGCGTAAACTTGCGCGCCATGACCTAGCCAGTGCTATCACCGAACTTGAAAATCTTGAGGGTGCAGCACTTACAAGTACCAAAGCCTGGCGTGACAAAGCACAGCTATTTGCAAATACCGAACGCGCTTTTGAACGTATTATATCGACCATCACCAACACACCGAGCAACATCGGAGGCCAGCAGTGATAAGGCTGTTTCTTTGGTTTGGCGCAATACTGGTTGCCGCTTGGGCTGCCGCTTGGTTAACTGACAACCCCGGTAGTGTAACGATAGATTTTCAAGGCGTTCGATACTATACGGACTTTGCCCGTCTATCTTTAATGATTGGCCTCATAGCCTTGATTGCAGGACTGTTGGTTTGGTGTGCCGGATGGATCAAAAGGGACATGCCTATCTGGGGCAGCAATAATATAGTGAAGCGTCAGGCGCGCGGCCTAAAAATGATGAACCAAAGCCTTGTAGCCCTATCAGCTGGTGACCATAAACTGGCGGGCCGCCTTGTTGAGCAGGCCGAAGTCTTATTACCGCCGCAACCAATGGTCCACTTGATTGCGGCAGAGGCCGCACGTCGCTCAGGCGACCATGCCACGGCCGCTAAAAGATTCAGTGCATTAAAAGCAAGCGACGATGGCCGTTTACTCGGCATACGAGGGCTGCTCAGCGAAGCTCGCCGCACAGGAAGGGAAAGTGAGGCCTTAAGGCTTGCCCGTGTAGCTTTTACAGAAAACCGAAAAAGCCCATGGGTACTGAAGACCCTCTTCTCTCTCGAAGTAGCCGCAGGTAATTGGACAGAAGCAAATACAGCACTTACTAAAGTAATAAAAGAAGGCCTTATCGACAAGGATGCCGGCACACGCCATCAAGCAGCGCTTGTGTATGCTGAGGCAACCGAGCACAACTTGACCGGTGAACGGGTTGAAGCACGGAAAGCCTTTAAAAAGGCCCTTTCGCTTAGGCCTGGGTTTGTCCCCGCAACCACAGCACTTGCTCGCATTGAGCTTTCAGAAGGTAACCCAAAGAAAGCCGATAAGATCATCTACGAAGCATGGCAACAGGACCCCCACCCTACGCTCGCAAAACTGTTTAAAGAGTTGGACGTAAACGAATCACACGCCAATTGGCTCAAGCGCGTAAGAAACCTTATTGAAAAACGACCAGACCATCCTGAATCCTTACTGTTGCTAACTGACGCCTTGATGGACGCCGGGGAATATGATGCAGCAAAACCAGTACTCGACAAGCTTATTAAAGAGGCACCAACCCGCGCTGCTTGGCAGTATAGGCTAGCACTCACCCATGTACTTGGCGAAAACCCAAACCCGATTGAAGCGGCACTTGAGCACGCGGATGAAGGCTCGCTTTGGCAATGCAATGACTGCGGCCACAAACCCCATGGCTGGTCGCCGCTCTGCCCAAACTGCGATGTATTTGACAGTATTGACTGGAAACAAAAAGCCGACTTAAACAGGCCGGGCAATCCACATAAAGATGGTGGAACAATTGCCCTTCTTTCAGAAACTGACCTATCGGACACGCATCAGTTTTTAAATTAAACTGCTTATGCTTAGGTTAGCGACTCTTAACAAGCGACTAGGGCATTCTGCCGCATACCCCCCTGACCCTTGATATTCTGCGGGAAAACCCGTATGAGACGCGCGAACTATTTGCCTTACTAGGAATAAACTATGACCAACTACCTTGTCGCAGCGCTTTACCACTTTGTGCGCCTACCTCATTTTGAAACCCTACAGCAACCATTTCTCGATGCATGTGAAGCGTGTGGTGTAAAGGGAACATTACTGCTGGCAGATGAAGGCATCAATGGTACGGTCGCGGGACCTGAAGAAGGTGTACGCAAACTGCTTGACTTTATTCGCAGTCATGATGAATTCAAAAACCTTGTACATAAAGAAAGCTGGGCATCTGAAATGCCGTTTCTGCGAATGAAGGTTCGCCTCAAGAAAGAAATTGTCACGATGGGGGTGCCTGGTACCGACCCAAATTCCATTGTGGGTACGTATGTGAAGCCAGAAGACTGGAACGCACTCATCAGCGACCCTGACGTTGTGCTCGTTGATACACGTAACGACTATGAAGTTGAAATTGGTACTTTCAAAGGGGCGATTGATCCTAAAACAACCAATTTTCGCGAATTTCCAGCATGGGCGGAAAAGAACAAAGATATCCTTAAAAAGCCAAAGGTTGCCATGTTCTGCACCGGCGGCATTCGCTGCGAGAAATCAACTGCTTATATGAAGTCCCAAGGGTACGACGAAGTATATCACCTCGAAGGTGGTATCTTGAAATATCTGGAAGAAGTACCTGCTGAAAATAGCATGTGGGAAGGCGAATGTTTTGTATTCGATAGCCGCATCTCTGTTGGTCACGGCCTTAAAGAGGGCCCTTATGACCAATGTTATGGTTGCCGCTGGCCAATTACGGAAGAAGGCAAACAATCACCAAAGTATGAAAAAGGCGTTAGCTGCCCACGCTGTTATGACGGTCTTAGCGACGAGAAAAAAGCCGCCGCCAAGGAACGTCAGAAGCAAATAGATTTGGCCCGTGAACGCAACGAGGACCACCTAGCCGTTAATATGGAACATGTACGCAAAGAGGCAGCCGCCCGCAAGGCAGCAAAACGCGAGGCTGACCAGAAAGCAACACTTAAAGCTGAAGAATAAGGCAATAAAAAAGGGGCCATTAAGGCCCCTTACTTGTTAGTAGATAGTTTTCCTAAACGTGGAAACTTTCGCCGCAACCGCAACGACCTTTTTCATTTGGGTTGGTAAACTTAAAGCCCGTCGAAAACATGCTGTCTTCCCAGTCCATTTCAGTACCAAGCACAAACAGTAGGGCCTTACGATCAATAAAAATTTTTACACCCTTATCTTCTACAAGTTCTACATCAGCAGGCACTGTTTCCACATAATCAACAGTATAGCCTAAGCCCGAACAGCCATGCGTTTCCGTGCCGAGCTTAATGCCAACGGCATTCTCATTCTTGGAGAGCAGATTTCGAATATGGTCTGCCGCTTTGTCTGTAATATTAATTGCAGATGCCATCATAACACTCCTTACAAAAGGCCAAGTTCAAGGCGGGCTTCGTCAGACATTTTGCTCATATCCCAAGCTGGTTCCCAAACAAGTTTCACATCAACGGATTTAACGCCTGCAACAGATGCAGCGCGCATCTCAACTTCACCAGGCATTGTTTCAGCCACCGGACAGTGCGGTGTCGTAAGGGTCATACGAATATCAACAGTGAAATCTTCTGCTACATTTACCTCATAGATCAGACCAAGTTCATAAATATTCACCGGTATCTCAGGATCATAAATTTCCTGCAAAGCAGCGACGATATTTTCTTTAAGCTCATCCACAGTGCCCGCAGGGGCTACTTCTGCTGTGATCGGCTTTTCGCTTTCAACTACCTCTGCTTCCTCATTATCCTCTGATTTCTCAAGGAATTTATTTAGGAAATACCCACCCTCTTGCGGGCTAACAACAGGCCTATCCGCTGTTTTGGGCATATTTTCTTCTGGATATGCAGCAGCTGAACTGTCAGCCGTGTTCACATCAAGAATATCGCGGGTTTCTTTATTGTCCATCATCCGAAGATATCCATTACTTTTTTAAGACCTTCAACAAGGCGGTCTACGTCATCTTTATCATTATAAACACCAAAACTGGCGCGTGCTGTACCTGGTATACCAAATCGGTCCATAATGGGCTGCGCGCAGTGGTGCCCCGCACGAATAGCAATACCCTGCCGGTCTAATATAGTGCCAATATCATGGGGATGCGCATGTTCCATCACAAAACTGATCAACGCACTTTTGTGAGGCGCGGTACCAATAATACGTACGCTATTCATCGCCGAGAGCTTTTCCGTTGCATACGCAAGAAGGCCAGCTTCATGTGCCGCAATCCGGTCATGCCCAATACTGTTGATAAACTTCAGCGCCTCATCCATAGCAATACCGCCTGCAATATTTGGCGTACCAGCTTCAAACTTATGCGGCAGATCATTATAGGTGGTTTTCTCAAAAGTTACCGTGGCGATCATATCACCGCCGCCCTGCCATGGTGGCATAGCGTCAAGTAGTGCTTCTTTACCGTAGATCACACCAACACCTGTTGGCCCGTAAGCTTTATGCGCAGAAAAGGTGTAAAAATCAGCGTCTAAATCCTGCACATCAATTTTGAGGTGCGGAGCAGCCTGACACCCATCCACGAGCGTCACGGCACCAGCCTCGTGTGCAAGGCGAATGATTTCTTTCGCTGGAGTGTGAGTACCGATGGAATTTGAAATATGCGCAAAAGCAACCATCTTCGTACGCTCATTCAAGAGACCTTTATACGCCTCCATATCGAGCGAACCATCCTCAAGTACAGGGATGACTTTAATGCTAGCGCCTTTTTCTTCAGCAACCATCTGCCAAGGCACGATGTTCGAATGATGCTCAAGGTGCGTAAGAATAATTTCGTCACCAGCTTGCAAACTTGCCCGGCCCCATGTTTGAGCAACTAAATTGATGCCTTCCGTTGCGCCGCGTACAAAAATACACTCGCGTTTGCGCGCTGCACCAATGAACGCCCGCACTGTTTCACGGGTTTGTTCGTAGGCTTCGGTAGCGTCTTGGCTAAATTTGTAAACACCCCGGTGGATGTTGGCGTAATAGCCCTCATACAGCTTAGTTTCAGCCTCAATAACAGAGCGTGGTTTTTGAGCACTTGCCGCCGAATCCAAAAAGACAAGCGGCTTGCCATACACAGTTTCCGACAAGATCGGAAACTCCGCACGAATAGCTGCCACATCTAGCGGTGCTGTTATGGACGCAACTTCATTCATTCTTACTCTTCATCCTTAAATGCCATTTCAGGAACTATCCCGCCGTCCCAACACGGTCAGCACGGTCAAGCATCCATGTTGCAATACGGCCCATCAGAGCCTGTTTCACATCATCAAACTCAATCTTTTCAAGCGCTTCTGCTGTGAAAGCTGCCACGAGCATTTGACGTGCTGTCACAGGGTCAATACCACGTGATGTTAGATAAAATATCGCCTTGTCATCAAGCTGCCCAATAGTGGCGCCGTGGCTACATTTCACATCGTCAGCATGGATCTCAAGTTCAGGCTTGGCATTCGCTTCTGCCGTTTTATCAAACACAAGCGCTTTAAAACTTTGGTCAGCAAGTGTTCTTTGTGCGTCTTGAGCAACTGTTACCTTACCTTGGAAAGACGTCTTTCCTCGGGCATCAGCAACTGTCCGGAATACTTGGTCACTGTTTGAATGCGGGACAATATGACTAATATCAGTGTGCATATCGTGGCTTTGGCCAGTGGCTGCAAGAGCAACACCATTTACAACGGCATTAGCGCCCTCTTCAAGGACTCGTGCAATCGCATCAAAACGCGACATGTTCGCCCCAAGAGCAACACTCGTACAGAGATATTCTGAGCCACCACCAAGATTCACATAAGCTTTTCCTGTGTGTGTCGCGTTAGGCCCTTCTTCTTGCACACGCACATGACGCAGCTTCGCACCCTCAGTTACGCGTGCTTGCAATACACTGTTTGTCCAGTAATTGCTGTCATCACCAACAAAACGTTCAATAACTGTAACAGATGCATACTCGCCCATTTCAATGACATGCCGTACGTGAGCAGCAGCATTTTCGCCGCCCTTCATCACATGTACAATTTCAATTGGCTCATCAATTTCGATACCCGCAGGGATAGACAGCACAAGGCCATCCCGCATTAGGGCTGTATTCAACAGAGACACACCGTCAGTGCCGCGAATAATTTCGTCTACACGGTATTCATTCGACATAAAGTGGTTCGCGAGCGGGCGAATGGAAATTGCCTGCCAAACGTCACCGAGGTCACTTGCTTCTTCGTCGTAGCGGCCATTTACAAACACAAAACGCGCTGCGGTTTCACCGAGTGCTTCTGGCACATCAGCCGTCTCAGGTTTATTCGCCAACTCAAAAGGCTGCTTATGGAACCTGCGCATATCGCTATAACGCCATTCCTCAGTTTTCGATGTCGGGAAACCTTGCTCCTCAAAACCATTAAGGGCCATTTTTCGCAGTCCATCTACACCAGGAATTGTTCCCTCTAAGCCATCGGCTTGGGAAGAGTATGCTGCTATTAATTGCTCATTCACTAGTAAGCCTCCTTAAAGTCCCCCGGTTGAAAATATGGGGCGGGATATTCGAAAGTATTTATGCAACGTCTGCATATCCCTTCTCTTCAAGTTCGACAGCTAGCTCCTTGCCGCCTGATTTGATGATCTTCCCATCGATCATCACATGCACTACGTCGGGCTCCACATAATCGAGAAGCCGCTGATAGTGTGTAATAAGTAGAATTGCAGTGTCATCACGGCGCTGCACATTGATACCTGCCGCTACTGTTTTCAGCGCATCAATATCAAGGCCTGAATCTGTCTCATCAAGAATAGCAAGCTTAGGGTCTAGAACCGCCATTTGCACCATCTCATTGCGCTTTTTCTCACCGCCCGAAAAGCCGACATTTACAAAACGCTTGAGCATGTCAGGAGCCATACCAAGGTCTGATGCTTTCTTGCGAATGAGCTTCATAAACTCAGCGGCGGACATATCGTCCATTCCGCGATATTTGCGTACGCTATTCAGTGCTGTGCGCATGAAATTAAGGTTTGATACACCCGGAATTTCAACCGGATACTGGAACCCCAAGAACAAACCCTCACCAACACGCTCGTGCGGTTCGAGGTCAAGAAGGTTTTTACCTTCAAACTCAACCGTGCCTTGAGTTACTTCATAATCGTCACGGCCAGCAATGGTGTTGGCAAGCGTCGATTTTCCTGCGCCGTTAAGGCCCATAATTGCGTGTACTTCGCCAGCCTTTACTTCAAGGTTAACACCTTTTAGAATTTCAGTGCCGTCTACGCTTGCGTGTAAATCTTTGATTTTAAGCATTTTAATAAACCTAACTCAGCCCACACTGCCTTCGAGGGAAATACCCAGAAGCTTCTGTGCTTCCACCGCAAATTCCATCGGCAAGTGTTGCATAACATCTCTACAAAAACCGTTAACGATCATGGCGACCGCCTCTTCTTCACCAAACCCACGGGCACGGCAGTAGAAGAGCTGATCATCTGATATTTTTGAGGTAGTGGCTTCATGCTCAACTTGAGCAGAAGGATTTTTCACCTCGATATAAGGTACTGTGTGGGCACCGCACTCAGAAGAAACAAGGAGCGAATCACACTGTGTATAGTTTCTTACGCTGTCAGCACTCGGCAAAATCTTCACCAAACCACGATAAGTATTCTGTGATTTACCTGCTGAGATACCTTTGGAAATAATCCGCGAGCGAGAATTTTTGCCCATATGGATCATCTTGGTACCAGTATCAGCTTGCTGGTAATTATTTGTGACAGCTACAGAGTAGAACTCACCAACTGAGTTTTCTCCGGCCAGCACACAGCTTGGGTACTTCCAAGTAACAGCAGAACCAGTTTCAATCTGTGTCCAAGACACTTTGGAGTTCTTACCCTTACAGAGCGCACGTTTCGTTACAAAATTATAGATACCACCCTTGCCGTCTTTGTCGCCAGGGTACCAGTTTTGCACCGTTGAATATTTGATCTCCGCGTCATCGAGCGCAACAAGTTCTACCACTGCTGCATGAAGCTGGTTCTCATCGCGCATTGGGGCTGTACAGCCTTCAAGGTAAGAAACATAAGAGCCTTCTTCCGCTACAATCAGTGTGCGCTCAAACTGGCCCGTGTTTTCAGCATTGATCCGAAAATAAGTACTAAGCTCCATCGGGCAACGAACACCCTTCGGGATATACACAAAGGTGCCATCGGAGAAAACAGCACAGTTAAGTGCTGCGAAATAATTGTCGCGTTGCGGCACCACTGTACCCAGATATTTCTTAATAAGCTCGGGATACTCACGAACAGCCTCGGAAATCGACATGAATATCACGCCAGCTTTCTTTAACTCCTCACGGAAAGTAGTGGCAACTGACACACTATCAAAAACAGCATCAACTGCTACTTTAGCAGCCCCTTCAACACCCGCCAGTACTTCCTGCTCACGGAGCGGGATGCCAAGCTTTTCATACATGCGCAGCAGTTCAGGATCTACCTCATCAAGGCTCTTTGGCTTATCCTGACTCTTCGGTGCGGCGTAAAAATAAATCTCATTATAGTCGATTTTTGGAAAATTGACTTTCGCCCAATCGGGCTCATCCATCTTAAGCCAAGAGCGGTAAGCTTTGAGCCGCCATTCGAGCATCCACTCGGGCTCTTCTTTTTTGGCGGAAATAAAACGCACAACATCCTCAGACAAACCAATAGGCGCCATATCCATTTCAACGTCGGTCGAAAATCCGTACTTATACTCGCCGGACATTTCCTCGACTTGTTGTTTCGTTTCTGCAGTAGCGGCCATTTAAATGGCTCCTTCAATCATACTGAAAACAGTGTCACACAATCATTCAGAAAGCTTATTTAAACGCTTTCTATTTATTCATACCTTGGCGTTTTTCGAGCTGCATCACCCGGCCACCAAGCGTTGGTTCCGCAAGAACCGAAAGCTTCACATCATCAAGCGCGCTTTTCACCGCACTATTGATAATTTGCCATCTTGGGCGCAGCGAACACACATCATCAAAACCACAGTCACAAGGCGCTGCACTTTCCGTACATAAAGTGAGCGCAATAGGACCATCCATCACCTCAATAATCTCGGAAACAGCAATTTCGTCCGCTACTCGCGTCAATGCAAACCCACCCTTAAGGCCCCGGTGCGATTGTAATAACCCACCGCGACTTAACATATTCAGGATCTTTGACACTGTTGGCACGGGGATACCTGTGCTTGTTGCCAAATCCTGTGCACTGACACGGCCATCTGAATGTGACATCTGGCACATCAGAATAACGGCATAATCTGCAAGTTTCGTTAGCTTTATCATGTAGTTTTATCCTTAGCCTTGTTACGGAAAACAAAACATGAGTAATTTAGTCAGGTTTACATATGGGAAGTGGTCGGCTGGAGTCAACCGAATTGCGAGCCTTATGATGCATTTCTCCCAGAAATTATAGCTTTTTCTCTAACAAGGTGCCAAAAACACCTTAAGCAATTCATAAACCACTTAAAAAGTTTCGCCGTTATGGATGAAAGTCACTATCAAATTTACCGAACTGCTTGCCAGATTCGCGCTTTTGAAGATGCAATCGCAAGAGCCGCAGATCAAGGCCAGGTACCTGGCCTTGCCCATCTCTGCACCGGCGCAGAAATTCTAGAAGCAACCATTTGTACAACGTTGCTCGATAATGACTTTGTCACCGGCTCACATAGGAGCCACGGCCTAGCAATAGGGTGCGGTGCGGATACCTACACCACCGCTGCAGAAATATTTGGTAAAGCAGCTGGCCTATCCGGAGGTTTTGGCGGCACACAACATCTGGTCGCAGCAAAAAGTGGCTTTTTAACAAGCAACGGCATTGTCGGCGCTCAGGTGCCTCTTGCCGCAGGTGCAGCACTCACTGCAAAAACCCTAAAGAATGGCGGCATTGGTATCGGTGTCTTTGGTGACGGCGCTGCAAACCAAGGCGCTGTACTAGAAACAATGAATTTAGCTGTAGCGCTTGATTTGCCACTATTGTTTATACTTGAAAATAATGGCATCGGCCAATCTACAAGTGCTGAATACGCATCAGGTGGGACTTCTTTATCAAAGCGCGCCAAAGCTTTTGGCTTGCGTGTTGAGACGCTTCAATCAAGCGAAGTTGAGAGAACGCTGAAACTAATCCCCAAACTCATCAACGATATTCGCTCCACCGGGAAACCAGTTTTCCTTGAAGCTTTTGTTCCCCGGTTATCCGGGCACTATTACGGTGAGCAGCAGGATTTTGGGAAGGACACCTCAGATCCTCTCAGCATACTGGAGCATCTTTTAGAAATCGACAACTCATCGCTCGATGGCGAGCGCGAACAGCTCGAAAGTACTATCCGGGCAGAGGTCGCCCGCGCCGTTACTGCTATTGCTCCCAGCCCAAACGCCTTAGCACAGTGGGAAACTAATTGGAGGGCAAGCTCATGAGTATGCTCTCTATAAAAGACGCTCTTAATAAAGCCCATCATCAACTTATGGAAGCAGACGAAACCGTCATTGTAATAGGCGAAGATATTGTTGGCGGCGCTGGCACAGATAGCGACAGTGAACTGGGCGGTGTGTTTGGTGTAACGGCGGGACTCGCAGCACGATTCGGAAAACACCGAGTCATCGACACACCCATTTCAGAAACCGCATTTGTTGGTATGGGCATCGGTGCGGCAGCAACCGGTCTTAAACCCATCATTGAGGTAATGTTCTGCGACTTTATGGGCGTATGTTTCGACCAAATATTAAACCAAGCTGCCAAAATACGCTTTTTATCGGGCGATCAAATTAAGTTACCCCTAGTTATTCGTACAACGATGGGCGCAGGTGACAGCTCTGGGGCGATGCACAGCCAATCCCTGCACGGTCTGCTAGCATCAGTTGCAGGCTTAAAGGTTGTATGCCCATCCAACGCTGCAGATGCAGCGGGTTTACTGAAAAGCGCCCTATTGGACCCAAACCCTGTGGTCCTGCTTGAACATAAAGGGCTTTATGATTACCAAAGTTATGTCGAGCCATCACTTCCTGCAGTCCCACTTGGGCAAGGCAACCTAGCCCGTGAAGGAAAAGACATAACAGTGGTCGCTACATCAGCAATGGTCAGTAAAACCCTAAAAGCAGCGGACCTACTGGCTGACGCCCTATCTGTAGAAGTCATCGATCCGCGCACCATTTCTCCTCTCGACACTAATTTAATCATTAAAAGCGTTAACAAAACCGGACGTCTGCTGGTCGTAGATGAAGGCGCTGCTTTTGTGGGTTTCGCCGATGCCGTTATTGCCACCACCACCGAGCAAGCTTTTGGCAGCCTCAGACAAGCGCCCAGAAAACTCGTTCCGCCGCATACACCTGTACCCTACGCACCAAATTTGGAACGACAATGGTTACCCGGTACAAAGTATATCACCGAAACCGTTAGGAGCATGATGAGTGAGTAAGAAAGAAGAAAAGAAAATCAAGGTTTGGGACCTGCCAACACGCCTTTTTCACTGGGTGCTTGTTATCGCTTTTGCCGTATCTTCTTATTCTGCGTTTCAAGACAAGTATGGTGATTTCGCAGCTATTCATCTTTGGTCTGGATTTACCATTTTAGCGCTCATTGTCTGGCGCATATTATGGGGCTTCTTTGGCAGTGAAACCTCGCGGTTCACGCGCTTTCTGAAATCACCTAGGGCTGCATTTACTTATGCAAAATCCCTCACCAACCAAAATGCGCCACAAACCCTTGGCCACAATCCGCTAGGTGGATATTCCGTTGTCCTGATGCTGCTACTTCTACTCGCGCAGGCAGGCCTTGGCCTTTTTGCCAGTGATGGAATGTTTTTTGATGGGCCGTTTTCCGGCTATGCCAGCGATTATACTTCAAACATCACTGAGCTCCATGAAACACTAGGTTACGTACTTTTTGGTCTAGTCGGCCTGCATGTGTTGGTGATTCTCTTTTACTGGATCTGGAAAAAAGTGAATCTTATTCTGCCAATGATAACCGGCAACTCATCCGTTACCGGTGATGTGCCACAGCCCAGAGTGGGTTCCAAACTAATAGCTCTCATTCTGGCAGGTACAGTAACCACTCTCTTATATTATCAAATATTCTAAATAAAAAAGGGGCCTCAAAGACCCCTTAAAATAAAGATATAACCAGCTTTTAACCAACTTTGTATTTATCGTGGCAGCTTTTACAGTTGCTCATGGCTTTACCAAACGCTTTACCAATTGCGCCTTTATCACCTGTTTTAGCAACTTCTGCGAAAGCAGCAGCATCAGCGGAAAATTGATCAGAAGCTTTGGCAAACGCTTCCCAGTTTTCCCAAATTGCGTCTTTTGCTTCTGTATGCCCATCCATGCCGCGTGTGTCTTTTACAAAGGCATCTTTTGTCATAGAGGCGGAAAGCGCCAATATTTCAGCAAGTTTTTCAATGTGGCCATCATGGTTAGCCTGCCCTTTAAGGAGCTGAACCATATTACCTGCCATATATTTAGCGTGCTCCATCACATCGTGACGATACTGCGATTCAGCGAACCGCTCTTTTTTTCCATCAGAATGAGCGGCAATCGGGCTCACCGCACCCGCAAAAATAACAGCAGCTACTGCACTACCAATCAACTTTTTCATTTTCATTAGACCCTCCAACAATCCCAAATTTCGCAATGAATATTAGTTGCACATATATTTAACGCCTGCCCCGCAAGGAGCAAGCGTTATAAAGTATCTTTTTTGTGAGACGCCAAATCCATCTGAATTAGCGGGTCTTACATAATAGGCGGACGCGGTGCCTGACGGCGATCCCGGCGTGGTGGCTGCGCTTGATAAGCTTCAGCACAGTGGCCAGCGCAATAAGGCATACCCGGCTCTGACGCTTTACCGCAAAAATGGAAATCATCATCGCCTGGGTGCCCAAGCGGCCATTTACACATGCGGTCCGTTAAATCGAGCAAAGAAACAAGCTTCTTATCAGACTTTTTGGTAACCCGCTTAGGTGCAGCCTTTTTCTTTTCACCGTCCGTTTTAACAGGGGATGGGCGTGACTTAAGACCAAGTCTATGCGCTTTACCAATAACAGCGTTACGGGTAACTGCCTCACCAAGCTCCTTAGCAATCTGGCTCGCGCTTAGGCCATCATCCCAAAGTTTTCTGAGCTTCTCGATTCGGTCTTCCGTCCAGGCCATTTTTATTCCCTTATTAGTGTATGGCTAAAAAATATTTCGCACACGGCGAATTAATGTTGCTTATATCCTTGTCGTGCCCCTCTTGCCAAGGCCCCATATAACCTCATATGTAGGTAATATTGAGAAAAAGGAGCAGTTTAGTGCAATTAGAAGAGCAAAATAGCTACACCGAACTGGGTTCAAGGTCCATTGGGACCGTGAATTGGGTCGGATTATGGACTCTATACGCTCGCGAGTCGCGCCGATTCATGAAAGTCTGGACTCAGACTTTGGTAGCACCTGCTGTGACGACAATATTATTTATGGTGATATTTTCTCTAGCCCTTGGCGGACGCGGTCGGATGATCGCTGATATGCCTTATGCACAATTCCTAGCACCGGGCTTGATTCTTATGGCGATTTTACAAAATGCCTTTGCCAATACCAGCTCTTCCATTCTCATCGCCAAAGTGCAAGGCACGATTGTTGATAGCTTAATGCCACCGCTTTCTGCACTTGAATTAACCATCGGTTACACCCTTGGAGGAATCACCCGTGGTATTGTAGTTGGCCTATCAGTTGGGCTGGCTTTTGTTTTAATGCCCGGCATCACGCTATCAGTTACACATCTCTGGGCAATTATCTATTTCGCACTGGCTGCGAGCACTATGCTTTCCCTTATCGGTGTACTCACGGGCGTTTGGGCTGAGAAGTTTGACCATTCAGCTGCCGTAACAAATTTTGTAATCGCCCCTTTAAGCCTTCTATCCGGCACCTTCTATTCTATAGAGCGCCTAAGTGACGGCTGGCAGGTTTTCTCTAGCATCAACCCATTCTTCTATATGATTGATGGGTTCAGGTACGGCTTTATTGACCACGCGGATAGCAATATAATCACCGGCATATATTTTACGCTAAGCGTAAATATTATACTGATCGCATGGGTGTACCGTGTCTTCCTGAAAGGTTACCGACTAAAAGCATAAAAACTCCCGTTAAAGCGCTGGAAATCCGGCAAAAATATCGTGGAGCAAGCATTGACTTCCGTAAAGGCGAGAGGCATCCTGCCCACATACAAACCGGTACGTTAACGCGTGCCGGTTCACTGTTTATTAGAGCTTAGAAAAAAGCCCGTTTGCCCAAATAGGGCGACGCCGTTGGGAGACAAGACTGTGATTACACCAATTATGCCGACTTATGCCCGTATGCCAGTAGCATTTGACCGCGGGGAAGGCATGTATCTCTATGATACTGACGGAAAAAAGTATTTGGATTTTTATTCCGGCATCGGCGTGATGTGCTTAGGCCATTCACACCCAACATTGATAAACGCTCTAACGGCTCAGGCCAACAAACTTTGGCATTGTGCAAACACATACCAAATTCCAGAGGGTGAGCGCCTTGCTCAGCGTCTAGTCGATGCAAGTTTTGCGGATACAGTTTTCTTCACCAACTCTGGCGCAGAATCAATCGAGTGTGCCATTAAAATGGTACGCAAATACCATCATGATAAAGGCAACGCAGGCAAGTACCGCCTCGTAACCATGGCATCCGCTTTCCACGGCCGCACCCTCGCAGGCATTGCAGCTGCTGGTCAAGAAAAGCTTACGAAAGGTTTTGAACCACTACCTGACGGGTTTGACGTGGTTCCCTTTGGTGACATTGAAGCAGTTAAAGCCGCTATTGGCCCCGCAACTGGTGGCATCATGGTTGAACCTGTACAAGGTGAAGGCGGTATTCGCCCAATTCCCGACGAAACGCTACGCGAACTTCGCAAGATCTGCGATGACAATGGCATCCTTCTTGTTTTTGATGAAATCCAGTGTGGTATGGGTAGAACTGGTAAACTGTTTGCACACGAATGGGCTGAAGTAACGCCTGATATTGTCGCATGCGCCAAAGGTATCGGAGGCGGCTTTCCGCTTGGTGCGTGTCTCGCCACTGAAGACGCGGCCTCAGGCATGGTTGTTGGCACACACGGCACTACATACGGCGGTAACCCCCTCGCAATGGCGGTAGGTAATGCTGTGCTAGATGAGATGTTAGCACCAGGGTTCCTAGAGCACGTTACAGAAATGGGGAATATGCTCCATGGCCGCCTCGCAGCCCTCCAGCAACGTCATAGCAATTTAATTACAGAAGTACGAGGTAAAGGCCTGATGGCTGGCATTCGTGTACCATCCATTCCAACCCGTGACC
>CAXBKT010000009.1:0-44999 GCA_963976155.1 uncultured Kordiimonadaceae bacterium
ACGAAGCATGGCGTGAGGGGTGGTTCCATACAGGCGATATTGTCCGTGAAGATACGAAGGGATCGCTTTATTTTGTGGACCGCAAAAAAAGTATCATTCGTCGCAGCGGTGAAAATATCTCAGCTCTTGAGGTTGAAGCTGTACTCAGTGAATTTCCTGGCATTCAAAGCCTTGGCGTAACGCCGGTTCCCGATGAAATCCGGGGTGAAGAAGTGCTGGCATGTATTGTTTGTGATGGGGCAGAAGCAGAGCTGGCGGCAGACATTGTTGACTATGCGTCCAGCAAACTCGCTTACTATAAGGTTCCCGGCTATATCGCTTTTGTGGGTACGCTGCCACTTACACCTTCGCAAAAGCTTCAGCGTGGGCAATTGAAAGTGATTGCACGTCAGCTTGTTGAGTTAGGCGACGTACATGACTTGCGGCACCTCAAAAAACGCCGGAAAGCAAGTTAGTATGGCCAATAGTCAGTCGTATGAAGGTGTAGCAGTTGCGGTTCCAGTTAGCTTGTTATTGGGTAGGTTTTCTGATGTCGAAACACCTATATTGTTTGCAAGAGCCCTTCGAGAGTTACTCACGCGTTCTGGGATAGAAAAAGCTGATATTGATGGTTTGGCAGTGTCGAGCTTCTCACTTGGGCCAGACCCGGCGATTGCGCTTGCGAGAAGCCTTGGTTTATCGCTACGGTGGATGGAGGATGTTTCGCTAGGAGGTGCAAGCGGCGGCGTAGCGCTTAATCGTGCCGCGCGTGCAGTACAGGCAGGTGATGCTTCGGTGGTGGCCTGTATTGCTGCTGACACAAATCCTAAAAATGGTTTTCATGACCTTGTCGCGAATTTCAGTCGTGCCACTCGGGACGGCGTCTACCCTTATGGGGCAACGGGGCCTACGGGGCCGTTTGCCCTGCTGACACAGCAATATATGCAGGCGTCTGGCACAACACGAGCAGATTTTGGGGCGCTTTGTGTAGAGCAGCGTCATCATGCCGCGTTGGTGCCTCATGCAGTGCACAACAAGCCCTTGTCATTAGATGATTATTTGAATGCTCGTATGATCGCCGAACCGCTTGGTCTCTATGACTGTGTGATGCCGGTTGCTGGCGCAGAAGCCTTTTTGGTGATGAGTGAAGAAAAGGCCCAGGTCCTTGATCTGCCCTACGCCAATGTTCTTTCAGGTATTGAAGCTCATAACTCATTTGGAGACCAAAGTAGTCCGCTTCGCGGCGGATGGGAACTGGGTAGAGAGCACCTGTATCAGCAGGCTGGGGTTGGGCCGGACGATGTTGATATCATTGAAACCTATGATGATTACCCGGTTGTATCTGTTTTACAGCTAGAAGAGCTTGGTTTTTTACCTGTTGGTAAAGGTGCGCGTGTTCTTGCTGAGAACGATCTTCTTTTGAAAAAACATAATACATCGGGCGGTCAGCTTTCTTGTGGACAGGCGGGCGCAGCAGGTGGTTTTTTGGGGCTTGTGGAGGCCCTTCGGCAACTCACAGGCCAAGCAGGAGATTGGCAATATACTAAGGCCAAATACGCGCTCGTGAGTGGGTATGGCATGATTGTTTATGACCGGTGTCTGGCTACCTGCGCAACCATTATGGTTGCAGGAGGAAGCACATGATTACTATTCTAAGCGCTAAACTTCCTGAACAATGCACGGACTGCCATACGACGACATATCCACCACAAGGTTTTTGTCGTGCGTGTCTATCTGAAAGTGTGGCCGCCGTTGAGGTGCCTTTTACCGCTAGGGTCATGGCCTCAAGCCAGCTTCATTACAGTTTGGATGAGGCCTTTCAGGTAAGCCTTCCATTGACGTTGGTCTCGCTGGAGGTTTCTCAAGGTGTTGTGGTTTTCGCCCTTACGAAAGAAGACGTAAAGGCTGGTGATACAATGTCTGTTCAGCCCCAAAATCATGTATTTGGCAATCTCTTAACAGCTGTGAAGGATATGTAAATGAACGAACAAAAAAAGACAGTTGTTGTTACAGGAGGCAGTGCAGGCATTGGTCTGAGGATTTGTGAAGATTTACTCGCGGATGGATATGAAGTGGTTTCGGTAGCGCGCCGTCAATCGCCGATCAAACATGCGATGCTTAAGTCCGTTGAGGTTGCATAATGCCGGTGTAATACGGCCAGCGCTTGTTGAAGACGTGACACACGAAGACATCATTGCCCTTACCAACTTGCACATTGGCGCTGCAACCATTTTTGTGCAGCAGTTTCTACCAGCTATGAAGCAAGCTGGTTTTGGCCGCATTGTTAATATGGGATCGCGGGCGATGGTTGGCCTCGCTACACGAACAGCTTATTCGGGCACCAAGGCAGCTATTGCAGCGATTACAAAGACATGGGCACTGGAACTTGGTGGATATGGGATAACGGCTAATACCATCGCGCCCGGTCCGGTTGTGACCGATATGTTCACTGATGTAATCCCGGAAGAAAGCGAAAAAGCAAAAGCTCTCGCGCAGTCTTTACCAATGAAACGCCTTGGCAAGCCGTCAGACGTTTCCCATGCTGTTCGGTTTTTCTTGAGTTCAGAAGCAGGTTGGATAACCGGCCAAACACTTTTTGTCTGTGGTGGTAGCAGCATCGGTAGCTTGCAATTATAGGAAAGGGTCCATAGATGGCTGACTTGAATAAAATGGCAGATCTTGTCGAAGAAAACCGGGTGCATAAATCGGTTTATCTTGACCCTGAAATTTTTGCATTGGAAATGGAGCATATATGGGGAAAAGCATGGGTGTTTGTTGGGCATGATAGCCAGATACCAAACACCGGTGATTTTTATACTACCGATATTGGCCGTTCGCCTGTTGTTATGGTGCGTGCAAAAGACGGTGCAGTTCATGTGCTTCATAATCGCTGCGGGCACAAAGGCGCTAAGGTTGCGGGTAAAAAATGTGGTAATACAGCGGGGTTCCGTTGTCCCTATCACGGTTGGAGCTACAAGCTAGATGGTTCTCTTATTGGTGTGCCAAACCGCAAAGGTTACAGCGACACCGGATTTGACATCAAAGACCCTCAGTTTTCCATGACAAAGGTTGCTAGTGTCGCGAATGTACGAGGCTTTGTATTTGCGAGCTTGTCAGTTGATGTGCCGTCGATTGAAGATTTCCTCGGTGATACCATCCGCACAATCAATAATGTCGCTGATCGTGCGCCTGAGGGCGAAATTGAGATTGTTGGCAGCCCTCTTCGGTATGAGCATGACAGCAACTGGAAAATGTTTGTTGAGAACCTCAATGATTCTATGCACCCGATGGTCGCACATGCGTCAGTGGGCAGTGCAGCCAAAAGCTATTTGGCGGACCAGCCTGAAGGCACGGTGTATCCGCGCGAGGCCGAGATTATTTTTCCATTTGGCTCGAGTTATGAATTCTTCGACAAGATGGGCGTAACGGCACTGAAGTATGGTCACAGCTATATGGGTGGTCAGGCTTCCATTCACACAGGTTACAGCGATATTCCAGGCTATATGGAAGCGATGGAAGCCTCATACGGCACAGAGCGCACGGGAGAAATCCTCTCCCAGAATAGACATAATACTATTATTTACCCGTCTTTTACGTTGAAGGATGCCATTCAGGCAATGCGTGTGGTTCGGCCTGTTTCTGTTGATAATACAGTTATCGAAACATGGCATTTTCGGTTGAAAGGCGCGCCCGACGAGATGCTTAAGCGAACTATTACCTATTCGCGCCTCATTAACTCCAACGCCTCGATGGTTGGGCCTGATGATTGGGATTGTTACCGCAGAATGCACGAGGGGCTTACGTCGTCTTCCGCAGAATGGGTGGATATGCGCCGAGGCCTCGGCGAAGAGGCTGAAGCAGTTGATGGTGGTGGTGAACGATCCTTTGGCACATCGGACATTTCTTTTCGCAATCAATACCGTGTGTGGGCAAAATATATGAAGACAGGGGCGAAAAATGCCTAAATCTGTAACGCTGAGCGTAGATGAATATGCTGCCATCACCGAGTTTTTGTACCGTGAGGCAATGTGCCTTGATGATGCGCGGCTCGAAGATTGGATGGGACTTTACAGTGACGAAGGCGTCTACTGGATGCCTGCACACCCTGACCAGATCTGCCCGGATACTGAGATTTCGGTCCTTTATGAAAATAAACTGCTGATGGACATTAGGCGTCGGAATTTTGGGCACGCTCTTGCACCGTCAATGGAGTATCCTGTACGTGGTTCCAGGATATTGGGAAACACGCACCTTGTAGGGAACCAGCCGGAGAATAGCGCTGTGCGTGTTAGCTCCAGTTTCCATGCTCAGCTTTATTACCGCGAAGAAATTACGCACTTTGCTGGTAAATATACGCATGATCTTGTCCGTGATGGCGAGAGCTTCAAAATTGCGCAGAAGCGGGTGGACCTGATTAATGCGGATGGTATACAGCGCAATCTTCTGATTTATATTTAGAGAGAATGGTCGTTCAAATTCTCTCTAATGCACTATTTTTCAATTAGCTTGCGAATTCGTCGGCGAGAAGTTGCACAGTGACATAGTCGGTTTTGCCGGTACTAAGAACAGGCACCTCGCTAATAATTTTCACATGCTTCGGTGCCATAAGTTCTGAAAGACCTTCTGCTTTTAAGTATCCGAATAAGGCACTTCGATCCGCGGACTTTTCAGATGAAACCAATACCAACTGTTCACCTTTTTTGGCGTCGCTCACGGCTACAACAGCATGCGTGGCATCGGGCCATAGAGCACTCGCGGCACTTTCGACGGCGGTGAGCGAGACCATTTCGCCAGCGATTTTGGCGAAGCGTTTGGCGCGCCCGACGATTTTCACGAAACCTTCTTCATCAATTTCAACGATGTCGCCTGTATCATACCAGCCGTCAGGTGCAGGCTCTAGCACACCAGGGTTATCCGGGCGAAGATATCCCATCATAACGTTGGGGCCTGATACGATCAGTTTACCGCCGCGTTCAATGCCGGGGACAGGTTCTATTCGGTGCTTGATGCCGGGGAGTAAGCGGCCAACCGTCCCATTTTTGGCATGCATGGGCGTGTTAACGGCCAGCACTGGGGCAGTTTCTGTTGCACCGTATCCTTCAAAGACACGCACTCCAAATTTGTTGGCATATAAACGCCTGGTTTCGGGCTTCAGTTTCTCTGCGCCTGCGAAAATATAGCGCATACTGTAAAAATCATAAGGGTGCGCAAACTTGGCGTATCCCGCTAGAAATGTGTCTGTACCAAACATGATGGTGGCGTTGGTGTCATACACCAGCTCCGGTACGATTCGATAATGCAACGGTGATGGGTAAAGAAAGGTCTTAAGGCCAGACAGGATTGGTAATAACAGACCGCCAGTCATGCCAAATGTATGAAAAATTGGTAGGGCGTTGAATATTGTGTCGGCCGGGGAGAAATCCACTCTTGCTGACAATTGCATCCGGTTGCTTTGCAGGCTTTTATGGCTGTGGACAACACCCTTTGGTACACCTTCTGACCCAGAGGTGAAGAGAATAATGCCGGGTTCATCTGGCTTGGCTGCATGGCTCAAGTGTTTGTACCAAAACTCAGGGGTCAAGCGTGCTATTATGGCAAATATCTTATCAAACAGGCTAACTTTTTTGCGGACGTCTTCCAAATATACAAGCTTATACTGTTGCAGCAGGGCCTCTTCAGTTTCCTCAAGGTTGCCTAATTCTATAAAACGGCGGGATGTCAGGATGGTTGTGATTTTTGCAGCAGTACAAGCAACGCGAATATTTTTCACACCGGCTGAATAATTAAGCATCGCAGGTACCCGGCCATAAGCCAGTAGGGCAAAGAAAGTAACGACTGCGCCCACAGAGTTTGGTAAAAATAAGCCTACATTATCTCGGGCATGTGTGCCTCTTTTTATGCGCCGACCAAGTGCAAACGCGCCGAGAAGAAGTCGCGAGTAGGAAATGGGGTTGCGTTCAACATCCTCTATCACTTTATGGCCACCCCCGTGTAAACGGCGCGCATCAATTAGACTTTCGAACAAGGTGCGGTCCCTGTTGCTGGTATTGAACATCATGCTGGACATCTGCTCATACAGCGCCTCTGCAAGCCAAGTGCGGCGATCACGTGAGGATAGTTCCTTGGGTGGTTTGAACCAGGCTGGCTCTTCGATGATGAGCGTTATTTTAGGGAATAGTCGCAGTTTTACGATGCCCTTTAGGCGGGAAAATATTGAATACTGCGCCCCTTCAATCCGGATGGGCAGAAGCGGTGCATTAGCTAAGTGAGCTATTGTGCCGGGGCCTTCGTAAACCTTCATCAAAGCGCCCGTTACGGTTAAGCGCCCCTCTGGAAAAATAACAATGCGCCGGCCTTTTTTTAGTTGGCTAACTAGGGCTTTGGTCGCCATCGGGTTTGTGGGGTCAACGGGCAGTAGGTTGAAAAAGGCAAAAACCGGCTTTACCCACCATTTATCAGCAATATTGGTGTTGATTGCGAATGATAACTGGTGAGGTAAAAAGGCACCAAGCAGGAGGCCGTCAAGATACGAAGTATGATTGGAAATAATCACTGCTTTGTTGGCAACTTTTTGATAGTTGGAAAAGCCTTTCACTTCCACCCGGTAAAAAAGCCGGAACAGAGAGCGAGCAATTGATTGAATGAGGTCTTGTGGCAAGAGCCGCACGATCGTAATGGCAACGAGGCCGCTGATGACCGCAACCATCAAGAACACATGTGGCACAGAAAAATCCCACCGAAGCCACAAGAAGGTTACCGCAGCGGAGAGCGTAACAGCGAAGGCATTCATCATGCTGCTGACGGCAATCATGCGCCCCCGTTGTGGTCGTGGACTTCGGGCCTGTAAAATGGCGTATAGTGGCACTACATATAGGCCGCCTGCTACGGCAATACCCAGCAGATCAACGCCGACTCTCCAGTAGTTTCCGCTATTTAAGACTTGGCTCAGGCCAAGTTCCGATAGGCCTGTGGGTACGATATCCTTACTGATACCATAAAGATCCATGCAGAAAATCGCTAGAATAACGGCTGCAAGTGGGACATAGCGTGCGTTTACCAACCCACGGAGTAGTTGGCCACATAAGAGGGCACCTAATCCCACGCCAACTGAGAATATGAGTAAGAACAGCGCGATGACCTGATTGTCTGCGCCTAACGTGTTTTTTGCGTAGGCTGGGAATTGGATTAGAAAAGTCGCTCCAACAAACCAAAACCAACTAATGCCTAGAACAGTAAGGAAAGTTACCTCGCGTTTGCGCACCATTTTGAGTAGAGCCAAACTTGAGGAAAGAGGGTTGAGGTTTAGTTTTATGTCCGGAGCTGCAGCGTGTGATAGTGGAATTCTTTGGGATGCCCAAAGCCCTAAACCGGCGATAACAACCATTAAAGTGGCAAGGATTTCAACTATGTTTGGAGTTTGCGCCGCGTATAGTGAAGTCAAGCCTGTGACAAACAAGACAGCGTAAGCGCTGGTTTCTAGCAAGCCGTTACCGCTTATCAGAGCTTTCTCTTCCAGGTGATCCGGTAAAATGCTGTATTTTAATGGCGTAAAGAAAGCAGTTTGTGCTCCGATTAGGAAGGATGCAGTCGATAGAATATAGGTGTGTGAGAGCAGTAGACCGATAATAAGAATGATAACTACCGCCAGTTCCATAGCTTTTAATCTTTTGATTAAAAAAGATTTTTCGTATTTGTCTGCCAGATGGCCCGCTAGGGCTGAGAATATAAAAAATGGCAATATGAAAAGCGCCAAACATAAGGTTGCCAGAGAGATGGATGCGCCCGCTACTTCCATTAAGCCAGTAGCGGATAGCGAAAAAACCACCACGATTTTCAGGAGTTCGGTGTTTAGCTTTCCAAACAGCTGCGTGATGAAAAGCGGTAAATATAGGTCACTTTTCAAGAGCGAAAGATGTTGTTTTGCCATGCTGTGCCTCCCCAGATCACTTGCCTGCATTGGAAGCCTAGGCGCTCCCTACCAGTAGTGCAACTGCCTTTGTATTAGGTTGTTGTGAATGTGCGTTTACTGTCTAGTTAGGCTAGAAAAAGCGACTTTTTTCCTGTAAAGGTTGAGGAATGACACTAGAAGAATCTTTATACCCTAATAGCCTTGTTACAGACTTTACGCTGCAGGACATTCCGTGGCCTGGGGGCAGAGAAATGTTCAAGTGGTGGGATCAAGCCCGCCAGAAACGACTATTTCCTACCCGCAAAGACTTTTCACCACTTGCTGTGATACCGTTATTGCCAGCAATTCAATTGATTGATGTTGGTGGTATAAAAAGGCCTTACTCAGTACGGTTAATTGGTACGCGTATTACGGAGATTATTGGCTTCGACCCAACAGGAAAAGAGTTAGATGATCTACCTAGTACGGAGCTTGTACGAACTGTTTATGATTGGGTTGTCGACAATAAAAAGCCGGTTATGCGGCTTAATATGCCAATTAGGTGGGGGGCTAAGGAGTTTATGGTTTGCTCAGTGTTAATTCTCCCCCTAGGCGCCGGAGGTGATGAGGTCACGATGCTCATGTTACATTTCCATTTTGGGGAACTTGATAAACAATAGCGGTTTAGGCGCTGTATTGTGCTTACAATCGAGAAAAATAGTACCGATTTACACACCTTAATGTATTGAAATTATAGCCAGTAACATAGGCAGTAAAAAGCCGATCACCGTAAGAGGCCCGGTTGAGGGCCTTTTGCTGGCGTGGATTTGAAGTAGCCAAAGTCCGGTTAAACAAAAAAGCACACTGGCAACAGAGAATATGTCGATGAACCATATCCAGACGGGCCCAGTATCTCGGCCTTTATGGAGGTCATTCAGGAACGCAATTGTACCTCGGGTAGTGAGCTCATGAACAACCTCACCGGTTTCTCTGTCAATTGTTAGCCATGCATCACCGCCAGGCCGGGGTAGTGCTACATAGGCGTCTATTTCTGTCCATTCTACACGTTTGCCAGCGACGGAAATATCAAGTGTTTCACTAATCCAATCTCTGAGAGGCAAAGGTAGCTGGCGTGTGTACCCATTTGTAGGCTCTGTTCGCATTATATCAATTAAAGTAGGCGGTATTTCCACGCGAGTTTCAGCAATAGTAGGCTCTGCTGTAGTTTCCTTGGCATGATTGAGGGTTAAGCCGGTAAGAGAGAAAAGCAACATCCCGGCCAGACAAATTGCGCCGGATACTGAATGCCAAACGCGTGCTTGTCTTTTCCAGAAGCCATTTTTTGAGGATGCCTGTTTTGTCAGGTCACGAGATTTTTTTGGGGTGTGCGCAGTCGGTCCAGTTTGATCCGCAATATCCTCTGCGTTTCTGTACATGTGATCTTCCTTCTCCGCAACACACTTGCTGATTTTGTTCACGCGCTTATGGTTTATGTAGTGTCATTTTGAAGGATTTGTTGCAAGTAATATTTATTATTAACAGGCGCATGTTGGTATCAACCTATAGACTATCTCCGGACTTAGTGACCGACTTAGAAAGATAACTATCTTGCAAGAGTATCCATGCTGCCGCACAGTAGGATTCATCTTGATTGATAAAGAGGGGGAAATGATGCGGTACTTAAGTGTAATTAAGGTTGGGCTGTGTTTTATGTTATCCGCAGCAGCGAGTGCTGATGGGTCAGCTGTGGAATTCTTAAAGTCTGCGAAGCAGTTACCCACTAATCCTCCTTTCTCAGAGGCTGTGCGCGCAGGCGATACTCTCTATCTTTCAGGTCAACTTGGAATTGATCCTAGCACTGGTAAGTTAGCACCGGGCGGTATCAAAGCTGAAGCCAAACAAACAATGGAAAATATCAAGCGCACCTTGGCGCGTCATGGTTACGGTATGGAGCATCTGGTGAAATGTACGGTGATGCTTGCCGACATTGCCGAATGGGGCGAATTTAATGAGATGTATCGTCCGTTTTTTACTGACAACTATCCGGCGCGTAGTGCCTTTGCAGGCAGCGGTTTAGCACTTGGTGCCCGCGTTGAAGTGGAATGTTTAGCATTCATAGGGTGAAGCATTGAACCCAACAATGCATAAAGCTTTGTGGTTGAGGCACTCACTGAGTGCCTTGCTGCACCTATGGCTATCAATTAGCCAATTTACTTCGCTTTTCGTATTTTGTGCATTAGCTCGCCGTGCATTTCGGCGTCGAAGAGCTGTTCGAATACGCACAAATATGTTCATTTTCGAACACTGAAATGTTTATACCTAGCATGGGGGTTTAAATAAAATCTTTTAAAATCAGTAACTTAATATTTGGCACAGCTGTTGCGATGTTTGGGCTATAGCGAACGATAGAAAAAAGGTAAGCGACATGGATCATATAATTAAAAAACAAAGTGCGTCCTCTAGTCCAGCGAAAGTACGCTCTTATTTTGCGGAGCATGCGGGCTGGTCGACCAGTGTGATTGGACGTGCAGTAAGCCATTTGTCGCGGACCATCTCTTATCAGGGCCGTATGGATTTGCACCGTGCCCTCAACGGGTAAGCCCTTAAGAATTATTAACTTACTCAAATAGGCAGCGCGTTTCTGGTTAGTCTTCTCGGACTATATGGCTAAGCGCACTCTATTAACTATTCTCACCGCAGTAGACTGGCCGGAGCTATGGATATTTCATGGTTTCGGCATTTTTTTAGCTGGTATAACCAACATTACTGAACAGCAGGTGTGATATCTGCCAAACGGTTTTCATAGGCACGCGCGAAAGGTGCTAGTCGAATTGCCTTTTGATAGGTGGCAAGGGCTTCTGATGTTAATCCTTTAGCGACAAGAATTTCAGCTTTCAATGAAAGAGCGTAATGGTCACCCGGCGCAAGGGTGAGGGCTTGATCAATAAAGTTATGTGCTGTTTCTATATCGCCCTGTTGATAGAAGGCGATGCTTGCTTGATCGACGAAAGCGATATGATCTGCACGGTCAAACTTACCAGCTTCGGGTTGGATGCTTGGTGGGGTGATCGCCTGCCAACGCGCAGCAAGCGCTGTAACTGTTTGTTGTGCTGCGCTGTCTTTTGGGGTTTTCCTCTAGCATCTTCTTAAGTATTTCAGAGGCGTAGACTGCCGACTTTTCATTAGATAGATGGGCCATATACTGTGCTGACCAATAGCGATCATCATCTGATGGTGCTGCAACTAAGCTTCTACGGGCTTGGGGGGTGCCCACCACCCCAATGGTGGTGAACATATCAGCAAGTGTGTTGAAATATTCTTTGCTTCCATTTGCGATGGGATGCATGCCTGACCAAATAACCTCGTCTGTTTTGGGGTTTGACAAAAAGAGCGTCACCAAGAGCTCGCCTGCATCCTCAATCAGTGAACCCGTAAGGAGATACACCGGTGTATCAGAGCCGTAGCGAGTGAATATACCCCCGGTAGGGTCGGGTGCGTCCACATTCCACCAATGCCGAATAACAAGTACATCTGGAACTTGTGAGAGGTAAAAAGAGGCCAGTTCACTTAAGGCAATGACCTTGCCTGTATTTTTCTGGCTTTCTAGCGAAGTACGGATGTCTTTTACAGTTAGAATGATGCCAGGCTTGTCTGCGTCAACAGGTGGAATAAGAGGAGTCGCTTTTGGCCAAAAAAGAGCCGTTAGAATCACTACAGCTGAAAAAAGGCCTAAAAGGGTTACACGTGATGGCCACCTAGTTTCCGACAGCAGATCACCCACACTCGCACTTTCGTCGGCTGTCAGTTTGTAACCGCGTTTGGGTATTGTTTGTAACCATTTACTATCAGTACTAGCTTCTCCAAGTGCTTTACGGATTTTACTGATAGCGACAGGCACTGTTTGTTCGCTGAGATTGCGGCCTGCCCAAACAGTTTCTAGTATTTCGTCTCTAGAGACAATTTCGCCGCGCCGCACGCACAGAAGCTGCAATAAATCAGATACTTTATCTTCAAGCGTATGCTCGGTGCCTGTCTCATCTATCAACTGCTTCTCAGCAGGAACAAATGTCCATTCGCCTATAGTGAAGCGATTCTGCCTAGTAGGGAGAGCGTCGCTGTCTTTTTTGGTGGCGGGTATTTCGTTCATTGTGATTTTCTTTTGCCAATATACGTCTGAGTATACTTTAACGTACCTGTCCCGCGGGGTACCAGTAGAAAAGGACGAAAACGCGGTTAAAGAAGAGATTTAAGGTTTTCTTAAAGTGCATTAAGGCCGGTTACTCTCGTATTTTCACTGAAACAAATTCAGTCGAGGATACGAATAATGATAAAAACACTCGCCATAATGATGACAGCAACCATCTTGTCTGGCGTGGTGCATGCAGTAGACACAAGTGTGGCTTCTCCTTCCGGTCCTATGATTTATGAGATGTCTCGCTTTACGGTAAAGACAGAGCAAGTAGCTGAGGGCATATATCTTATGCGGCGGGTGCGATGACTGTTGAAGACCTCAAGAAAACTGTCGACTTCTTTGCGCATGATGTTGTTATCGCTGGCAGCGATCCACTTTTGCAGTGTTTGTTTGAGACCTGTTTTCAGAAGCCCATTTTAGATTTTGCTCTTAAGCAGGCCAAAGGTGAAGCAAGCCCCCAGTATGAAGCCGAAAAATAACATCAGCAGAAAACGGAGAAATGCGATGTCAGTATTACGTACTTTATGTGGCGCCCTATTTTTTGTGGCTTCTTTCCCTCTTACAGCTAGCCCTATTGCATTGGATGACGCGCATTGGGAGCTCTCAGGTGAGAAGACGATGTTTACAGAACATTTAGGGCGGCGTTCTATCAAGTTGAATGGTGGTTTTGCGGGTTTAAAAAATACGCAGTTTCATAATGGTATTATCGAGTTTGACATCGCAATGCCGGAAACGCGGGGTTTTGCTGGGGTAGTGTTTCGCCGTACTGGTGTGATGGCCGAAAATTTTTATATGCGGTCTCATCAGTCAGGCAACCCTGATGCTAACCAATACACGCCAATTTTCAATAATACTTCTGCGTGGCAAATCTATTATGGGCCGCGGTATGCAAGCCCAACCAAGTATCGGTTTAACACTTGGCTTCCCGTAAAGTTGGTCATAAAAGGCGGGAAAATGGATGTCTACATCGATAGCGACAAGCCGGTGTTACATGTGGACAATCTGCTGCAAGGCGATAGTGAAGGGACTCTTCGTCTTACTGGCTCATTCTCAGATTATTATTTTTCAAATGTATCTGTAACCCATTCTGATGATGTGACTTTGATTGGGCAAGCTGAAGAGCAACCAGAGTTGCCGAATGGCTTGGTCAAGTCCTTCTCAGTCTCCAACACTGCCGTTGAAGGTAAACTTGTGGAAGGTAAGCCTCTTCTGCAGCACGCCTTGCTTGAAGAGCAGTCATGGACCCGCCTAAATGTAGAACAGAATGGCGTTGCAAACCTCAGTCGGGTCAGTGGCCGCATGCGTGAGGTTAACACACTTTTTGCGAAACTTAGTTTGTCTGTGGATAAAGCGAGAACAGTGTTCCTGAAGTACGGTTTTAGTGACCGGGTCACCGTTTTTCTAAATAGAAAAGCGCTTGCCTACGGAGATGACCGGTTTTTGAGTCGTGATTACCGCTTCCTTGGAACAATTGGTTTACATAATGGCGTTTTTCTGCCGCTTCAGGCAGGAGAAAATGAGTTGATTTTTGCAGTAACAGAAAGTTTTGGTGGTTGGGGCCTAATGGTGGCTCTTGAAGAGCAGGCTGGCGTCTCTATCCATTAGCCCTGGCCACCAATCAGTTGACCGGCTTACGAAAGCCGGTCAACGCTTATAACATTAGAATGTTAGGGTGAAGACTGTACCGCCGCCTTCTCGTTCAGAAAGGCCAACAGACCCACCGTGTGCGATCATAACTTGGCGGGTAAGTGCAAGGCCAACACCGCTGCCATCATGTTTGGTTGTGAAGAATGGTACAAATACCTTTTTGGCAATGTCGGCGGGAATGCCAGACCCGTTATCACTTACTTCAATCGTGATCCGACCTCTTCTATTGAGGCGCGCCTTAAGCCAAACCGTTGCATCACTTTGTCCCGCTAGTGCTTGAGCAGCGTTTTGCAGCATGTTTATCAGGATTTGTTCTATCATATCCCTGTCAGCAGCCACATCCAGTTCGCTGGGGTCAATTTCAGTGAGTAGCTGGATGCCTTTGTCCTCCCACTCATGTGCCGCAAGCTTAGTAACCTGTTCGAATAGATCCGAAAGTTTGAATGCTGCTTTAACGGGCGGTGGTAGCCGGGTTAGGCTGCGATAACTTGATACAAATTGCATTAAACTATCAGAGCGGCGCGCGACAGTATTAACTGCATCTTTCACGTCACCCAGTTCTTCTACAAGTTCAGGTACGTCACCAATTTTTTCTGTGACATCATTCACAAGGTCCACTGCAGTTTTCGCAAGCGAGGCAACAGGTGTGATTGAGTTCATAATCTCATGAGTGAGAACCCGCACAAGGTCTTGCCATGCCTGTAACTGTACAATATCGAGCTCGCTTTGGATGTCTTGCAAACTGACAAGTTTTTCGCTGTGACCACCGATGATGATTTGGGTGGAGGCAATTGTGATTTGTTGCTCAGTTCCTTCAGACACAAAGGTTGCCAGGCGTCTTTCACCTGCGCCTATAGAGGTGACATGCTTGGCGAAGTCGCTGCCGAATTGTCCTAAATGACTGAAATTGGTTACGTGTGTACTGCCAAATAAGCGTCGGGCGGCATTGTTCCATAAAGTGATATGCTCATCTACATGCAAGGACATAAGCGGGACTGGAACATGCTCAATCAGAGCCTTCAGATGACGGAGTTCTTCTTCTTGTCCGGTTCGTGACGCTTTGAATCGCTCTAGAATAACCGTGAAAGCTTCTCCTAGCTCCCCGAAGCCTGCGCCCATGCTTTGCATTTTAAATTGCTGACTAAAGTCTGCGTAACGGGCAGCATCGAGAAACCGGGTTACTTCCGCATTTGTTTTAGAAACGAAACGGAACACTTCGGCGGTCTGACCAACAACAACACAAGCAACGAGAAAAGTGGTGGCATGAAAGCCGGGCATGACAAATAAGTAAACAATGGCGAGTAGCGATGCCATGATCAAGATCAGTCTGAAAGCAAGGTGGACACTAAATTTATTAAAGCCCATGCTTTTCCATCCTTCTGTATAGAGCAGCGCGTGTTAAGCCTAAGTCACGAGCTGCATGACTGATGTTATAGCGATGTTTCTTGAGCGCGTGTTCGATAGTGCGTCTTTCTTGCCTCTCCAGGTTGAGGTCATCACCTTCATTTATGGTTGCTTCCTCACTATCTTTGCTTGCGGATAGAGAGCCTGCTTGTTCCGGAGGCGTTTCCAATTGGAAGTCTGTGGCAAAAAACTCATCTTGTTGAGATAATATTACAGCACGTTCAATAGCATGCCTCAGAGCCCGAACATTGCCTGGCCAGCTATAACTCTTGATGGCATTCATGGCATCATCAGAGAAGCTTTTGGTGTTTTGCCCATATTTTTTTGCATATAGCCCGGCGTAATAGCGTGCGATCTCTGGGATATCGTCATTTCGCTGCCTAAGGGGGGGTAGTGTGATCTCAACGGTATTTAGGCGGAACAGCAAATCCTGACGGAAGATATCTTCATCACGGAGTTTTTCTTTTTGCAGGTTGGTTGCGGCAATTACTCGTACATCAAATGGCATGCTTTTATCTGAACCAACCGGTGCCGCGCGTCGTTGCTCCAATACAGTTAGGAGCTTTGCTTGTAAGTGTAGAGGTAGGTTGCCGATTTCATCGAGAAACAACGTGCCGCCATCAGCTGCTTGTAACCGGCCAGTTCTATCTTCACGAGCATCCGTGAAAGCTCCTTTTTTATGGCCAAATAGCTCGCTTTCAAAAAGGGACTCTGTCACTGCGCCCAGATCAACGGACATAAATACACGGTCAGCCCTGCTGGACCTCGCGTGTAGTTCTCGGGCAATAAGCTCTTTCCCTGTACCGTTTTCTCCTAAAATTAGCACGTTGGCGTCTGTTGGCGCTGTACGGTCCAGCATAGACATAACGTCTCGCATTTTGGTGCTATTGCCTAGAATGGGTTGCTGGGACTGGCTCACGGCTTTAGCTAGAGTTTTATTGGTACCCTTGAGCGTTTCTGCTTCAGACCGGGATTGCCGTAATTTCACGCTAGCAGACAAGGTAGCGATTACTTTTTCATTTTGCCAAGGTTTGGCAATGAAGTCTGTTGCGCCTTGTTTCATGGCCTCAACCGCAATATTGACGCCGCCGTGGGCAGTGATCATGACAACAACGGCCTGCGGGTCAATTTCCAGAATACGAGATAGCCAAAGAAAGCCTTGTTTTCCTGAGGATTCACCTGGTCCGAAATTCATATCGAGCAGTATGGCATCAAAGCTATTTTCTGCCATTAAGTCTGGCACATTTTCGGGTTTGTTGCAGGTGACGATAGAGCCATAGTGGCGTTTCAGAAGTAATTTCCCTGCAATTAAAATATCCTCATCATCGTCGACTATTAGGATCTTTCCTTCTTTTACCGCCATATTACGTCACACCATTTTTGCAAGTTTACTCATTGTTCGAAAGCGTACACACGGTGTTCAATTTCGTACAGTATTTAATGAAATAAAACCGAAAATATTGAAAAATCATTTATAATCAAAGGCTTGATATGTTGGCATGTTGATTGCTGAATTAAGGGTAATGGCGCGGAAAAAATGCGTGCAGCGAGATAAGAACGACACGGAAGGCAGACATGGAACAGAAAAAATCAAACGAAAACACAATATCCATGCACGGAGGGCGCCGGACAGGGGGCGCTCAATCCAGTGGCGGTAGTGGACCAAAAGGGCCAGTTTCTGGAGCGGGCATGGATCGGCGTGTTGAGAAGAAAAAAACACCATGGAAAACAGTGGCAATTGCCGCAGCGGTGATTGTTGGTGGTATTTTTATCAGCCAAGTAGTGATGGACGCGTCAGGTGGCCGCAGTTTTAAAGTTGCTGAAAGCCGGATCGTAATATCAGAAGTATCTACTGGCACTTTTGAAGATTTCATTCCAGTGCGTGGTCGTGTAACGCCGCTTAAAACAGTATTCTTGGATGCGATTGAAGGGGGCCGAATTGACCGGGTTCTCGTAGAGGATGGTACCCTTCTAAAAAAGGGTGATCTGATTGTAGAGCTCTCAAACGCCAACCTGCAGGAAAGTTTTACAGCGAACGAGACCCGTGTAACGGAACAATTGAATAATATGCGGTCGCAGGAGCTACAGCTTGAGCAAAACCGGCTAGGCCATAAGCGTAACCTTGTTGATTTCAATTATGAAATCAAGCGCTTAACACGATTGTTCGAACGTGAGCGTGAGCTGGTTAAATCCAGCGTTATTCCGCAAACTAAACTCGATGATACGGCAGATTTACTGCAATATAATATTAACCTCAGAAACTTGACACTGGAGAGCCAGGCGACGGACGCAAAGCTTCAGGAAAGTCAGATGGAGTTTCTGCGTGAAGCGAGTACCCGCCTTGAGCAGAGCCTTGTTGTAGCGCGCCGTAATTTGGACGCGCTAAATGTACGGGCACCAGTTGATGGTAAGCTTTCAGGCTTCAATGTTGAAATTGGGCAAAGTATCCCGCGCGGTGAGCGGCTTGGGCAGATTGATGACCCGCTGAACTATAAGCTCACAGCAAATATTGATGAATTCTATCTAGGCCGGGTTGATATCGGGCAAGAAGCGAATTTCGAAAGAGACAGCGACAATTACCGCATGAAAATTGCGAAAATTTACCCGCAGGTTGCTAACGGACAGTTTGAAGTAGATTTCGTGTTTGATGGTGAACAGCCAGATGGTATTCGCAGGGGCCAAACGCTTCAAACTAAACTCACGCTTGGTGATGCAACCAAGGCAACACTAATCCCTAATGGCGCTTTTTTCCAAGATACCGGCGGCAACTGGATATTTGTAGTAACGGCTGATGGTAGCCAAGCGGTGAAACGCAATGTGCGCCTTGGTCGCCGTAACTCTCGCTTTATTGAGGTCCTTGACGGGCTTGAGGTAGGCGAGCGGGTAGTGACATCCCCATACACCAGCTTTGTAGACATGGACCGCCTAAAGCTGGGTGATGACTAAGAATATTGGTCCGAGACACGACAGACGAAAACTATAAAAAGTTCCATTGCCGAGGTTGCGGCAGAAGGAGCGTAAGAAGCAAACGAGGAAAGGAAACGACATGCTCAAGCTTCATAACCTATCACAGGTCTACCGTACGGATGAGGTCGAAACGATTGCCCTTAACAGTGTAAATATTGAAATTGAACAAGGCGAATTTGTTGCGATTATGGGCCCTTCCGGGTGTGGTAAGTCAACACTTTTGAATATTATTGGTATGCTTGATACACCAACAAGCGGCGATTATTTCTTCATGGATGAGAATGTCGCTGGATATTCTGAGGCGCAGCTTGCCAATATCCGTAAACAGAACATCGGTTTTATCTTCCAGTCGTTCAATTTGATCGATGAATTAACTGTGGAAGAAAATATCGAGTTAGCACTTCTATACCATAATATTCCAGCTGCTGAGCGCCGCGAACGTGTTGCACATGTGATGGATAAAGTTGGTATCGCTCACCGCGCGAAACATATGCCAAGTCAGCTTTCTGGTGGTCAGCAGCAGCGTGTAGCTGTGGCGCGTGCCGTTGTTGGCGACCAAGCTATGATCTTAGCCGATGAGCCAACAGGTAACTTGGATAGTAGCCACGGCCAAGAAGTGATGGAAATGCTGCAAGCTCTAAACGCTGAAGGCACAACCATTGTGATGGTTACTCACAGCCCAGCGCATGCCGATTATGCACGCCGGACAATCAACTTGTTTGATGGTCATGTCGTGACAGAAAATCTGCGTGCAGCCGTTTAAGCGAGGCCGTTAGAGCACAATAACTCGCAATAAACAAACGACAGCGGAGAGATAAAATGTTTCAGAATTACTTTAGTGTAGCCTTCAGAAACTTGATAAAAAATAAACTCTACAGCGCGATCAACATTGTTGGTCTTGCAGTTGGGTTAATGTCTTGTGTGCTTATCATGCTTTTTGTGCGTGATGAGCTTTCCTTCGACACCTTTTGGAAAAACGCAGACACCACTTATCGGTTGAATAGTACGTTTCAGATGCCAGGCCGTGACCCTTTCGTCACTGTATTGGCACCGGGGCCAGCGAAAGCTGCGCTGGAAAATTATTATGCGGAAGATATCGAAGCCGTTACCCGCTTTAGGGGGCAGCGACCTGTTATCCGAAATGGTGAAGCTATCTTTACAGAGGACGTTACTTGGGCGGACTCTGCCGTGTTAGATGTTTTTGACTTTGAGGTCGTGAGAGGAGACTTGCATGCTTCAATGAATGACAATGCGAGTTTAGCTCTTAGCGAAAGCATGGCAGAGAAGCATTTTGGTCAAGAAGATCCCATCGGTAAAGTTCTGACCTTATCTTTTTACGAGGTTGAACGGGATTACCGTATAGCAGCCGTTTATCGGGATTTGCCGCATAACACGGTGTTAGACTTACCTGCTCTTGCAATGATTGACGAAAAGGATTTCGTGAATTTCCCTTGGGAGTTTGCGAGTTGGACCTCGGTGAATACGTCTATCTTCTTCAAGCTTAAAGACGGTGTTTCAATTGACCGTATCAACAGCCGTTTGAAGGATTTCACTGACAAATCCGTGCAGGTGCCGGGTGGTTTGCCACCAGGGGCGAATGCATCTGATTTTCTTAAGCTAAATACAATGCAGTTGCCTGATATCCAGTTGAAGGCGGAAGGCGGCGGCGAAATGAAACCAATCGGCAGTATGATGACGGTTATGATTTTCATCGCCATTGCGGGGCTCATTCTTTTGATTGCCTGCATTAACTTCATGAATTTGGCGACTGCAAAGTCTACGCAGCGCGCCCGTGAGGTTGCACTGCGTAAAGTACTTGGTGCGCACCGCGGTCAGCTCATTCTTCAATTTTTGGGCGAATCTATTCTGATTGCATTGATTGGTTTGTTTCTTGGCCTTGCGCTGGTTGAGCTTGCTCTACCGGTGTTTAACAACTTTCTGGGCCGCGAATTAGACTTCATATACGGTGATGGAATGACACTCGCTATTCTGCTTGGTTTGGTCTGCACTGTTGGTTTTGTTGGCGGAGCATATCCGGCGCTTGTTCTTTCTGGTTTTTTACCTGCACGAGTTCTTCGTGCTAACAAATCGGCAGAAACAAGTAGTTCTATCATGTTTAGAAACGCGCTTGTGGTGCTTCAGTTTGCTATTTCGATTGCGCTTATTGTGTCTGCGGCGGTTGTGTACGGCCAAATGGTTTATGCGACGTCAATGGACCCAGGGTTTAAAAAGGACAATATGCTTGTTGTGCGGGGCCTTCAGCAGGAAGGTGCAAATGACAAGCGGGAAGCCTTTAAACAAGAGGTTCTCAACCTATCTGGTGTAGCGAAAGCAAGTCTAAGCTCTGACCGGCCATCAAGCGGTAATAATAGTAATACCAGCGTGACTATCCCCGGTACGGATAGTGGGGACATTCTTCTTGGTCGTTACGATGTCGACTATGACTTTTTCGATACGTATGACGTTAAGCTTGTAGCGGGTCGCTTGTATAGCCGGGACTATGCCACAGACGGCGTTCCTTCTGGAGACGGTTTGGAAGACGGCGCTATCGCAGAAGGTAGTATTGTTATCAATGAAACAGCTGTTGGCAGGCTTGGTTTTGTGTCCGCTGAAAATGCTGTTGGTAAGGTGGTCCGTTTGGGGATCGGTGATGGAAAATCTGCAGATCTGCAAATCATCGGTGTAACCCAGCCTATACATTTCCAGTCATTGCGTGAAATGCTACGTCCTGAGATGTATGTGATGGCAGGTTTTAACCTTCAAAATTTGACCGTTAGTTTTGAAGGAGATCCTACAGCGTTGATGTCTCAGGTTGAAGGAATTTGGAAACAGATGATTCCGGCAGTGCCGTTTGCCTATGAGTTTGTAGACGAGGCTATGGCGGAGGAATTTGAGCAGGAAGAGGCGCTTGCTTCGATGCTTGCAACCTTCTCCATGTTGGCTGTCGCTATCGCGTGCCTTGGTTTGTATGGCTTAGCGTCCTTTACCGCAGAACGCCGTACCAAAGAGATAGGCATCCGGAAGGTAATGGGTGCGAGCGTCATCGACATTGTGAAGCTGCTTCTGTGGCAGTTTTCAAAACCGGTGCTCATCGCAAACCTAATTGCTTGGCCGCTTGCGGTATGGGGCATGCTCAGATGGTTGGAGAATTTTCCTTACAGGCTCGAAATTTGGGTTATGGCCCCGCTTTGCCTAATTGCTGGGATTATCGCGCTCAGTATTGCATGGCTTACGGTTGGGGGGAATGCAGCCAAGGTTGCGCGGTCAAACCCGATCACTGCACTTAGATACGAATAATACAAAGAAAAATTGGCGAGAGCTTTAAGGCTCTCGCCCCATAATAAAGTTAAGCGACAGGATAAATATATGTTTCAAAACTATCTGAAAACGGCGCTGCGTAACCTTCTGCGCAACAAATTATTTTCTGCAATTAATATCGTTGGTTTGGCGATTGGTTTGGCGGCATTTATTCTTATCCTGTTGTTTGTACGTGATGAAAAATCGTGGGACCAGCATTGGCAGAACGCTGAAAATTTATACCGTATTGAAACAAGCATGAAATACGCGGCACGTGAAGATAGGCGCATGGCACGTACACCAAACCTTGCCAAAGACATGCTGCTCAATACCTATAGGGAAATTGAGGATATTACGCGTTATATTGACGCCAATGTCACTTTGCGAGCGGGTGAAGAATTACTCCCTCAATATGCCTTGATTGCTGAATCTAATTTTACCCAAATATTTGATATGAAGTTTATTGAGGGTGATGCTGCTACTGCATTAGCCGATCCAAGCGGCGTGGTTGTCAGTGAACGCACTGCAGCGCGCCTTTTCGGTTCTGAAAACGGTAAATCTTTTTTGGGGCAAACCATTGAAATGTATTTTGGCGGAGAGCCTCAAAATGTTTTTGTGGCAGGCGTCGTAGCTGACCCTGAGGTGGAATCAACGATTGTTCACGATTTCATTCTGCCATTTCAGAGAGAGTATTTCGAAGGTTCGCGCTGGTTTTCGGACAATTGGGGTTGGTCATACTGGGTCACCTATGCCCAGTTCAAACCGGGAACAGATGTTGACTTGGTACGCGCAGATATTCCTGCTGTGCTTGACCGTACAGTTCCCTATGAAAATAGCGGCGCAGAAACTGGCAGTGAATGGAAGATCGAATTACATTTGATCCCGCTAAGTGATGTGCATTTGCTGCGTACTTACGACGATGAAGACCCTGCTATGCTGTATGGTTTGGTGACAGTCGCATTCCTTATCTTGATAATTGCGGTAGTGAATTTCCTTAATTTGTCCATGGCACGTACTATGTACCGTGCTCGGGAAGTTGCTATGCGTAAAGTGCTAGGTGCCGGTCGCGGCCAGATTATTCAGCAGTTTCTGGGTGAATCCATATTGTTAGCACTTGTGGCGCTCCTGTTGTCAGTGGTGATGATTGAAATTGCCTTGCCGTATTACCGAGAGTTCCTGTCCTCAATGGTGGATCTTGACCTTGTTGGGGAGCCATTGGTGCTGGGTGCTATTGTCTTGCTTGGTGTGGTCGTGGGGTTGAGCGCGGGTAGCATGCAGTCGCTTTATTTTTCCGTGCTGAAACCGAGAGATGTGCTTTATAGTAGTACCGCACCTGACAATCGAACTAGCAAGCTCCGCATGGGACTTGTGGTGGCACAGTTTGCAATTTCTGTTGCTTTAATGGTTATCGCTTTCTTTGTGAATAAACAGGTGGAATATGCACGTACCCTTGATTTGGGATTCAACGCTGACAACCTGATTGTAGTGTCGGGTACGTCAGGCGCGCGTTCTGATGACTTTAAACATCGGTTGCTAGAAAGTCCTTACATTAAAGCTGTAGGGCGTTCGTCTGATGTACCAACAGAAGGTAGCGAAGACAGAATCCAAATGCGGCCGGTTGTAGGGGGCGACAAAACCACACTTGATGGCTTGCCGATTGACCCAGATTTTTTCAAGGCTTATGAGATTGATCTTGTTGCTGGTCGTTATCTAACGCAATCGGAAGCTGATGTTGTGCGACCAATCAGTGATGAGGGCTCCTACAGGGACGCCGGCAATATTGTGATCAATGCATCTGGTGCCAAGTTGCTCGGTTTTGAAACGCCAGAGGCAGCAATCGGTCAAATTGTACCAACTGATTTGCGTCCCGACATACAAGTTTCAGCCACAATCGTTGGTGTTGTCGGTGATTTTCACTTTGACAGCGCGCGGTCAGTTATCCGTCCTGGTATCTATTATGTTGACCATCTTCGACAGGCGGATATGAGCGTCCGGATTGAACCACGAAACCATGCTCTGGCAATTGCTCATATTCAAGAGGTCTGGAGCGCAACATTCCCAGCGGGCGTACTGCGTTACCGCACTATGAAAGATATGGTTGAACGTCAGTATCAGGCTGATGACAAGCTTGGTGGTGTCCTAACAGCTTTCACCCTCTTAGCTATCATTGTCTCATGCCTTGGCCTATATGGTCTGGCGTCCTTTACCGTTGAACGCCGCACTAAAGAGATTGGCATACGCAAAGTCCTAGGGGCGGGCCTCCGAGATATTGTTGGTTTGCTTTTGTGGCAGTTTTCTAGGCCGATCTTGATTGCAAATTTCATCGCTTGGCCTGTCGCATTTTATTTTCTCAGTGATTGGTTAAGCACCTTTGTCTACCGCATAGAACTGGGCCTGTTGCCTTTTGTAGTACTTGGCGGAGCCACATTGACCATCGGTTGGCTCACAGTTGCGGGCCGGGCGATAATTGTTGCGCGCACTAATCCTATCAAAGCACTGCGCTACGAATAAAATTAGGGGGAGCCAATCTCCTCGAGACCATTACGACAGTATAAGGACCTAATATGCTCCAAAATTATTTAAAAACGGCGTTTCGCAGCCTGTTGCGGAACAAGTTGTTTTCAGCAATTAATGTCTTTGGGCTGGCGATAGGGCTCGCCGCCTGTATCTTGATTATGTTGTTTGTACGGGACGAGTTTTCCTATGACACCTATTGGGCAAACGCTGATAGAATCTATCAGGTAAATACGATTTATAGTTTTCCGGGTAGCCCTCCAGGCACTTCGTCACGCGTTTCGGGTAAAGTGAAGGATACTCTTAAGTTTTACTTTCCAGAGGAAATTGAGGCGGCGGCGCGTTTTAACCGCCTGAGCACTGTGGTGAGGTCTGAAGAAGGGGTATTCACGGAAAATATCCATTGGGCGGATACAGAATCTGTAGATGTTTTTAATCTAGTACCCATCGCGGGTGACCTTAAAGCGGCACTCTCTGACAATGCGAGCCTAGCTGTGAATGCAAGTTTTGCCCGGAAATATTTTGGTGAAGAGGACCCTATAGGACAAATACTAGAGCTCACGGTCTATGGTTTCCAGCGAGACTTTCAAGTGGCAGCAGTTTTTGAAGATTTGCCACATAACACTACGCTCGACTTTCAGGCACTTGCAATGGTGGATGAAACGGACTTTGCGGATTATTCGTGGGAGTTTTCATCGTGGTATAGCGCCAATGGTTGGCTCTATCTCAAATTAAAACCGGGTGTGGACCCAAAGCGTATCAACGCTCAGTTACCTGAGTATGTGAACACCAATATGACAGTGCCGTCTGATATCTCGACGGACCCAAATGTAAAACCCTCAGACTATTGGAATTTCAGTCTTCAGTCCTTGCAGGACATTCAGCTTAAAGCAGCGGGACGCGGCCTCATGAAGCCTGCTGGGGATCAGGTGAAAGTGATGGCCTTTATTACAATAGCGGGCCTTATATTATTAGTGGCTTGTATCAACTTTATCAACCTATCGACGGCTAAGGCCACAAAACGCGCACGTGAAGTAGCACTTCGTAAGGTCCTTGGGGCTCGCCGTGGTCAGCTCATTATGCAGTATCTTGGGGAATCCATTCTGTTGGTATTGATTGCACTGTTGATCGGACTTGTGTTGGTAGAATTAATTCTACCAACTTTTGCCGGATTCTTGGGTAAAGAACTTGTTCTGGATTATGCGGACGGCGCTTTGTTAGCTACCCTCACTTCTCTTGTGCTTGTTGTCGGTGTACTAGCAGGTGTTTATCCAGCGCTTGTCATTACGGGCTTTTTTCCGGCCCAAGTCCTCAAGGCGAACAAGTCGGCGGAAACGCCAGGTTCCACGAGCTTGCGGCAGGGGCTGGTGGTGTTCCAGTTTGCCATCTCAATTGGACTGATTATCGCCACAGGGGTTATTTACGGCCAGATGAAATATGCCACCAGCATGGATATTGGCTACAACAAGCATAATCTGCTCAGTCTCGTGAATATTGGCCGGGACGGTGCGCGTGAAGTACAAAATACAATCCGGGACGAGCTAGCACGTATGCCGGGTGTTACAGGCGTCGCGTTTGCAGCTAATCGCCCGGCAGGAAACTTTGGCAACAACATAACAGTGCATGTACCGGGTGATATGTCGAAGGGTGTGACCGTCCGTAATCAAGATGTTGATCATGATTTTATCGATATTTATGAAATTCCTCTGATAGCTGGGCGTAACTATGACCGTGCGCGGTTGGCCGATGGCACGCCTTCGGTAAAAGGTGCACGCGTTGGTGAGGTATTGCAGGGTACGGTGGTCATCAATGAACGCATGGTTTCTGAGTTGGGCTACGGCACAGCACAAACGGCTGTTGGCAGGTCTATCCGCGTGTGGGTAGGACGTGTGGACGGTGAGCGTATTTACGCGGATATGGAAATAATTGGTGTGATCAAAGATATGTTGTTTCACCGGCCGCGGAGCGAGAAGGCACCTGAAGCCTATTTTCTTGAGAATAACGATTACCGCAGCTTGGTAGCGCGCTTTGAGGGAGATCCAATGCAACTTGTAGAACGGATTCGCCAGCTTTGGGTTTCACTAGTACCGAGCGTACCGTTTGAGTATGAATTTGTAGACAGCAAGGTCGACGCCAGTTTTACACAGGAGCGCCATTTGGCGACGCTACTCGGCACCTTCGCTTTATTAGCAGTGCTTATTGCGTGTCTCGGCCTATATGGTCTTGCTTCTTTTACAGCAGAGCGTCGAACTAAAGAAATTGGCGTACGTAAAGTTCTCGGTGCAACAGTTGTTGATATTGTGCGCTTGCTTGTGTGGCAATTCTCAAAACCTGTTTTGCTTGCCAATATTATTGCGTGGCCGGTTGCGGCATGGGCCATGATCAGCTGGCTTGAGACATTTCCTTATAGAATGGACTTTTGGTATTTGGCGCCACTCTGTTTGATTGCGGGCATGACTACGCTTGCTATTGCTTGGGCTACAGTTGGCGGTAACGCGGCGAAGGTTGCTCGCATGAATCCTATTCGGGCGCTTAGGTATGAATGATATCTCACGAGGCGTTCAGAATCGGGCAGTCAGTGTTCGATTCTGAACGCCGATAGCATTCGTAGGGTTATAGTTTTCATAAAAGGTGTTCTAAATCAAATGTTTATGTGTGGCATGAAGATTGCGGGTATCGAACAAAGGGAAGAGATAAACTTCCTATTAGATAGTGAGAAGAGAAGAGGAAAACCATGTATCAGAATTACATTTTAACGGCGTGGCGACATATAGCGAAAAATCGGCTATTTTCTGCCATCAATGTGTTCGGCCTGGCTATAGGCTTGATGTGTGGCATTCTTATTCTTCTCTATGTGAAGGACGAGGTAACCTACGATAAATGGGTACCGGACGCTGAAAAAATTGTGCGTATCCATTCTGGCTTTTTCCCAACTGACAGAGCGCCGTTTCAGACCGTGCGGTCTGCTGGGCGCATTATGGAAGCCCTCAAGTCTTACGCAAGCCAAGATGTTGAAGAGGGTGTGCGCCTTTTTCAAACAGACCAAACTATCATTCAGGAAAACAATGCCTTTTCTGAGCAGTTAACTTTTGCGGACCCAAGTTTCTTTGGGGTTTTCGACCTGCCTTTCATTGAGGGCAGTGCAAACAGTAGTTTCACTAAACCACTTGATCTTTTATTGACGGAAGAAATGGCGATTAAATACTTTGGCCGTACGGATATTGTTGGTGAAACACTCACTATTTGCTGTATGCCGACAGAGCCCCTGCAAGTACAGGTATCGGGCGTTATTAAGGATTTGCCGCAAAATTCTCATATGGCGCTTGATATGCTCGTATTGATGGACCCGTCTATGTTCGATTTTGCGCCTAATATTCTCAATACTTGGACAAGCGTGAATGTTTATACTTATTTTAAACTCAATGAAGGCTCAACGGCCGCCGATCTGCTAGCTCGCTATAATCATTGGCTTGATAATGAAAGCATGTTTATTGAGCGGTTTAGCGATGGTGGCAAGCCAACCGATATGATCAAACCAAATGTTATGCCGCTTTTGGACTTGCACCTGCACGCCCGTAAAGATGCGGGCAATATGCCTGATATCACCCCAATGGGTGATATCAGCATGGTTTATACCTTCTCAGGGGTCGCTTTGCTTATCTTGGTGATTGCATCGATCAACTTCATGAATCTTGCTACAGCACGTGCTGTGAAACGCGCGAGGGAAGTTGCCCTTAGAAAGGTGCTTGGGGCTTCGCGGCTACAGGTTGCAATGCAATTTTTGGGGGAAGCAATTGCTATAACCGTAATTGCTTTGGTGTTCGCTTTAGTAGGCGTGGAACTTGCGCTTCCTACTTACAATGAAATCATTGGGCGAGAACTCAGTTTTTCTATCTTTAGCGATGTGCAACTTCTGCTCTCATTGGTCGGCGTTACCGTATTGGTTGGCGTAATTTCTGGTAGTTATCCTGCGTCATATCTATCCCGCTTTTTACCTGCACGAATTTTGAAGGCCAATAAATCATCGGATGTAGGTGGTGCTAGCTCATTGCGGTCATTGCTCGTGGTTTTTCAGTTTGCAATTTCCATTGGTCTAGCAATGTGCACCGCGGTTATTTACGGCCAGACTATGTATGCAAAAAGCATGGACGTTGGTTACAGCCATGAAAGTAAGCTTGCCATTACAAGTTTGGGCGACCTGACAGGGCCTGAACAAGTTGAATCGATGCGGCAAGAACTGGAGAAAATACCGGGTGTAACAAGTGTAGTTTTATCTTCTGAGGTGCCAAGTCAAGATTTTGAAAATAACACTGGTTTTACGTTGCTTGATGGCGCTTCTGAGAATGCGACAGGAAACTCCGTTGGCTTAAATATACATTCAATGGGATACGGCTTTTTTGAAGCTTACGGTATCACGCCTTTAGCAGGTCGGGATTTTGGTCGGGCGTATGGAACCGATGAAGTTACTCCAATTGCTGACGATGAAGACCGTATCGGCACAGCAAGTGTTATATTAAACGAGTCAGCAGTACGTGCACTGGGGATTGCGTCGCCTGAGGAGGCAATCGGTAAAGCTGTAAGAGCCGGTGTATTCAGAGCCGGCACGCATGATCTGACCATAGTTGGGGTTATACCTGATATCTATTTTAGGTCTCTCAAGTTTGGTGTTCGCGCTTCCGCTTATTGGTCGGCACCTAACGCATTTAGGTCTGCAACCATTAGCTTTACGACGAATGATGTGGCGGGGTTGCTGAGAGATGTCGAAGCTGTTTGGCGTGCTCAGGCGCCTCTAACGCCGATTAGCCATGAATTTGTATCTGAGATGCTGGGTGCACAATATGCCGATGAGGACGCTCAGGCTATGTTATTTGCAGCTTTCTCAGCACTTGCAATTCTGGTGGCATGCTTAGGGCTTTTTGGTCTTGCGGCCTTCACTGCAGAACAGCGCACTAAAGAAATAGGCATCCGTAAGGTGCTCGGTGCAACGGTTATGGATGTTGTGCGTCTTTTAGTGTGGCAGTTCTCGCGCCCTGTTTTGATCGCAAATATAGTGGCTTGGCCTGTTACATGGTATTTGATGTCAGGGTGGCTAGAGGGTTTCCAGTATAGATTGGGTGATAGCTTCTTGCTGATGACAGCGCTTATCGCAGGTTCTGTTGCACTCGCAATTGCATGGATTACGGTTGCGAGCCGCGCAATGCGGGTGGCACAAACTAACCCAATTCATGCACTTCGGTACGAATAAGTAGTTGATTAATAGAAACGAATGCTGCCTTTAGCGTGTTTTGTATTCTGTAGGCAGCATTTTCTTTGATTTCCGCAGAAGCTTACATCACCCCTGTTGTAGATTGTGAAATGTGCCGATAGCATGCTTTTCAATTACCAGAGGGGAGAATACGGTAATGGGTAGGTTCTGTAGAAAAATTTGGATTAGATATATCGTTTTGCCGCTTGGTGTGGTTGCGCTGAGCGCCTCTACGGTGTTGGCGGATGTTACGCCGCTGACGAGTGCTGAGATTGATGCAATTACCAAGGAAGTGATGGAACTTCATTCAATTCCCGGCCTTGCGGTTGGAGTGGTGAAGGATGGGGAAGTTGTTCATTTAAAGGGATACGGTGTTCGGGAAAACGGTCAACCGGGTGGGGTTGATGAAAATACGCTTTTCGGGATTGCCTCTAACAGCAAAGCATTTGCGACAAGTGCTTTGGCCCTCTTGGTAGACCAAAAAAAAATTAGCTGGGACGATAAAGTCATCGACCATTTGCCCGAGTTTCGTATGCATGATGCATGGGTCACGCGCGAGTTTAGGATCAGGGATTTGGTTATTCACAATAGTGGCCTTGGGCTCGGTGCAGGGGATTTGATGGTATGGCCTACGTCGAAACGTACACGCGCTGAGATCATCCATAACTTGCGGTATCTAAAGCCAGTTACCAGCTTTCGCTCAGAGTTCGCCTACGACAATTTGCTTTATATTGTTGCGGGAGAAGTTGTAGCACGTGTTTCAGGGACGAGCTTCGATGCGTTCGTGAATAAAAATTTGATGGAACCGCTTGGTATGGCGCGCTGTGCTGCGGACCGAACAGGCCTTACCGGTGAAACAAATTACGCAAAACCACATGCTGTGATTGATGGGTCTCTCATGAATATTGAGCCAAGTGAGGCGATTGATCAGAATGCAGTTTGGGCGGCAGCTGGTGGTTTGCAGTGCAGTGTGAAAAGTATGGTCAAATGGATGGGCCTGCATTTGCGGGGTGGCAAACTGGAAAATGGCAAGCGATTGATCAGTCGGCGCAGTTACAAGGAATTGGTGACGCCGCAAACAATTCTAAGTGTAGGGTCACGCGACAGGGACTTGAATGGCACTAAATTTAGGGCTTATGGCTTAGGGCTATTTTTGCAGGACTCTGACGGTTATAAAGTGGTGTCACATGGCGGCACATTGCTCGGTATGATTTCACAGACTTATATGGTGCCAGAACTTGGCCTTGGCATTGTTGTGCTGACCAACCAACAAGCATATCCTGGCCGTGATGCACTTGTGACAAGTATAGCTAAGTCTTATATGACAGCCGAAAAAAGTGACTGGGTAGCAAAGTTTGCGGAGAGTACGGCTAAGTACAAAGCGCGTGTGGCTAAGCAGGTTGCGCGTGAAACATCAGTTGAGCCTGGTCACAGGCTCGAAAGCTTGCCGTTGGGGCAGTATCACGGGCGATATACAGACTCTTGGTTTGGAAATGTGACCATCAGCGACCGAGAGGGCGGGCTTTACTTTACGGCAGAAAAGTCACGGCGCATAAAAGGGAAGCTCATACACTTTAATGGCAATGTGTTTATCGCTCGTTGGGATGACCGTACATTAGAGGCTGATGCATATGTCTCATTTGAAACAAGCTTTGACGGCAAAGTAAATGGTATGACTATGAAGCCTGTATCGCCGGCTATCGACTTTAGCTTCGACTTTCAAGATTTGGATTTTGAGAAACAAAGAGACTAACAAATTATAGCCCTTTCCTATATTGGAGAGGGCTATTTTTTTATGTGATGTTGTGTTGCTGCAGGGTGTCCCTGAATATTTCAATGCATCGTGTGACATCCGCGTCTGTTGTGGCCCAGGATGATACGCTAATACGCATAGCAAAACGGCCTTTCCAGACAGTTGGTCCAAGCCAGAAAACACCACTGTTCTGAAGAGTTTTTAGCACAGCTCTTGTTGTGGCTTCGTCTTTGCAAGCAAATGCCACCTGATTTAAAACAACATCGTTTAGAACATCATAGCCTGATGCGGTTAAAGCAGCGCCAAACCGGGTGGCGTGCCGACAACACCGTTCAATCTGTTCAGCAACACCTGAACGGCCAAGAAATTTGAGCGCAGCCCAAATTTCTACGCCTCTAGCCCTGCGACTAAGTTCTGGGGTTAGATTGTTTGGTTGTCGGCGTTCATCTCTTACAAGGTATGGCGCGCTAACACCGAAAACATCTTCGATTGCACTGGCATCTCGGCATATATATACGGCGGAATCTTGCGGTATATTGAGCCATTTGTGCCCGTCTGTACTCCAACTGTCAGCTTGTTCAATGCCAGAAGTCATATGTCGGAGTTTGGGGGAGGTTCTGGCCCATAATCCGAAAGCACCATCAATATGCACCCACGCACCTGCTTTACGGGAGATGGCGCATATTTCCTCATAAGGGTCAAATGCCCCGGAGTTGATATTACCTGCTTGCAAGATCAGGAGGGTTTTATCATCTAGCGCCGGCATTTTTTCCGGAATGATGCGGCCCTCATTATCGACGGGGCAATATTCTATTTCATCGCTTCCAAATCCGACATACCCGAGGGCGCCAATATTTGTTGGGTGAATTTCGGCGCTGGCTACGATACGTATTTTGGGTGCGTTTCTGAGGCCAGACTTTTTTACGTCGTACCCGGCACGCTTCAGAAGTGCAGAACGGGCTGCGGCAAAGGCTGAAAATTCTGCCATGGTTGCACCAGTCACAAAACCAACAGTCGCTTCTCTCGGTAAATCGAAGATATCCAATAGCCAATCGGATGCGACACTCTCTAGTTCCGCAGCGATAGGTGAAAGAATCCAAGGCCCTGCATTTTGATCCCACGTTGTAGCCAACCAATTTGCAGCGACTGACACCGGTAGTGAACTTCCTTGCACAAATCCATAGAAGCGCCCCCCTTGGGTGGCAACTGTTGCTGGTGAGCCATATCGGTGCAACGTATCGATTACTTCATGTGGGGCTGCGCCTTTCTCCGGCATAGTTTCCTTAAAGTACTCAAGACCAGAAATCGCTGTTGCGTCGGGCATTACTGGGCGTTCAGGCAAGGTTTCCAGGTATTCGAGTGCTATGTTTTTGGTTTGCTCAAAAAGCTTGTTGAGATCTGTCATTACTCTAACTCCGCCAGTTGCATTCTTCTTGCCCTATAGCTATGTAGAGTGATGAATTAGTACAATTTATATATTGTACTAGATACAATTTATATTGCCACAGGTGCAGTGATGATTTTTATGGGTTCTCCAAATGGCTATGCAGGCATTGTTGAAGAAATATCGTCTGCTGTAGCAGACGGCAGGTTGTTACCTGGGGATAAACTACCGCCGCAACGAGAGCTGGCTTATCAACTGGGTGTTGCGCACGGCACGGTCACGAAGGCCTATAAGGTTGCGGAAGATAAAGGCTATGTAACGTCCTATGTTGGGCGAGGTACATTTGCGTTGCATCCGGCTTCTTTAAAAGCTTCAGGTCGTTTTTTAAAAGATAATGAAGATAGTGAAAAGCTGGACTTCTCTTTGGATGAGCCCCTTGAAGCCTTTAACCCGGATCTTAAAGACATGTGGATGAAGGTGGCGAAGCATGAAATTTTTTCCACCTTGTTGGACTATGACAACCCTGCACATAACAGGTACTTCAAGGGTGTTGCTAGTCAGTGGGTGGCTGCATACGGATTGCGGGTGCATCCCGATAAACTAGTGATTACGGAGGGTTCCCAACATGGAATTTTTTCAGCCTTTTCTACAGCATGTAAGGCGGGGGATGTTGTGGGTATGGAAGAACTATGTTTTCCGGGCGCGCGAGGTGTATGTGATTTACTTGGTCTAAAAATCGCGGGTCTGCACTGTGATGAACAAGGGGTGACACCAGAGAGCCTAGAGGAAGTGTGCCTGCAGTATGGGATTAAAGTGGCGTATCTAACACCTTCACTGCAGAATCCAACGAATGGTCAAATGTCGTTGAAGCGCCGAGAAACCATCGCTGACGTAGCTGTAAAATATGGACTAATACTTATTGAAGATGAGACACGTCCTCGTTTCTCAGTGCGGGCCCCAGCACCTATCGCTAGTATGATTCCTGAGCAGGTATTTTTTATCGCAGGTCTCTCGAAAATAGTGGGCGGCGGATTACGGCGCGCAATTGTTGCAGCGCCCGACAAGTACATCGACCGTTTAGAAACCACTGTCTGGGGGAGTATATGGGGTACTAGTCCGATTACATCTGCTTTGATGGCGTATCTTATTGAAAGCGGTGAGGCAGAGCGTATTGCCCGACTAAAGGCCCAGCAGTCTAATAAACGCAGGGAATTACTGGACTATATTTTAGGAAATTATAACGTGCGGTGCCGTGAAGGGTCGACTGTAGCTTGGCTGCCTCTGCCAGATACATGGACAGTAGCCCAGTTTGTTGGCGTATTAAGGGATAAGAATATAGTTGTCTCACCATCGGATGTGTTTTGGGTGGGGACTGGCGTACCACCAAACGCGGTACGTTTGGCTGTTGGAGCGCCTCGTACGACCGAGTTATTAAAAGCTGGCCTCGAAACAATTGCTGAAACTTTACAAAGAGGCCCGAGATTGCGGCATTTATAGGAACCGTTTTAATCCCGTGATTGACGCGCAATGTCTTCCATCATTTTTCGAGTGTTTCGATCACGCACGACAAGAACGGCATGCACTGCAAGAATAAGCCAGACGATGAAGCCGGCGCCAAAAATGGCCAAAATCCAGGCGAGGACCCAAAAGGCAGCACTAAATACTGCCTGAAAAGGTTTGCCACTTAAAAGCAGAGCAAGTGGCGGTAGCAGCAGGGCTAGAATATACATCATAAAATTAGCCTTTTGCGCGAATCATTAAGCGCTTGGTAGATCTTCCTCGAGCACACAGATGCTGAGTGAGTATGACACTTCACCTTCATCTTCGTCACGGTACGCAATACCGATGAATTCGTCACCGACCATCATCTCGGCAGAGTCTTTAGCTTTTGGGCGCTGCATGAGCTTAATCATGTTATTATCAAACTTACCCTGCAGGTATGCCTGCAACCGCGCGATTTCACTGGGGCTCACGATAGATACTCCTTGTCCCTTTAGATTCTATAGTTGGTTTATCCGTACCCTCGGTGTTGATGCAAGCAAAACTATATTTGATTGTTGATTTTAAGCGAATGTTTACCGCATTCTGGTGGTAATAGTGTTGCCTAAGAGGGCTCAAAGAGCAGAAGCAGTATATTGAACATGGTTGGTAGCGATACAAACGAGATAGCTTTTGGTGCGGGTCACGAATTACTTGAAGAGTTTTTCAAGTGGATGCGTGAGTCTGTTGGTGAAATGCGTAGCATGGTGGATGAGATGCCTGAGCATGTTATGCGAGGGACCGACCAAGTTCACCGTATCTATGATTTGACCCATAATATTAAGGGTATGGGAACAAGCTTTGACTTCGGCCTTATGACAGAAGTTGGTGTTTCACTTTGTGGGCACTTAAAAGGTATGGATGAGGATACTCAGGTTAGTCGCCGTGTACTCGCATCCCATGTTCGGACCTTTGAGGTTATTCTCGAACATAAGATAAAAGGTGATGGCGGCGAGCAAGGCGCAGCTCTTAGTCGTCGTCTCGAGGCCATCATTACGGAAGAAACATAACGACCTCTTACCTTTAAGATTTCCGTAAGGACCAGAAATAGCCTGAGTAATGACCCTGCTGTGAAGAATATAGATCTGATTTAGTCTGTTGGTTTTTCCATATAGTGTTTCCAACGTTCGCGGCCATCTTTGTTTTCGAGAATATTCTGTAAGGCAGCTACGGCACGGCGTTCGTATTGTGTACCCGAATTTTTCTGGAGGATATCGGCTGCTTTATCAAAGCCAAGCCCTTCGCGGTGCGCCCTTGCAGAGACTATACCAACGAAAGCATTCGCAACAGCAAGTATACGGGCACCAGGCTCAATTGCTTCACCTTTATGGCCGTTAGGTTCTCCGCTACCGTCCCAATATTCGCGCATTTGCCCGAGTATTTTTGCTACAGGCCCTTTGAATTCAACGCCGTCAATAAGGGCTGCGCCTTTGTGCATACTATCCCGTACTAAAGCGAGTTCATCTTCTGTCAGTGGTGTTTGTTTGGTGAGTACAGAGGTTGGTACAAAGATTTTTCCGATATTTACGAGACGCCCAGCAATACCGACGCTTTCCATTTCGTCTTCGTCCCAATCCATTTCTGCAGCGATTGCGAGAGCAACATCGGCAACACGTCCTGAGTGGTGCTTACTCCACGGATCACGTGCATCAATGATTTCTGTCAGAGTGCCAATAAGTTGTTTGTACAGCGTCTCGGAACGCCCCTGAGCTGCTACCAGATCAGAAATATCTTGCATCACCATTAGGACGCTTGCCGAGCTGTCACCCCCAGCTTTCAGGGGCAGCATATCGGTTTTATAGAGGCGCTCAGTCAAATCACCGTGCCGTATTTTCATGCTATTTGCGGCACCATTTGCTGCTTTTGTTGCGGCGTCTCTTATTTTTTCAGCAACTGCACCGGTGAAGGCGGTATCAAGACGGCGGTTTGTAAGCTCATCTACGGCTATGCCGGTTATGTCTGCCATTTTACTGTTTGTGAAACGCACAGTCATATCAGCGTCAAGCGCAGCAACAGCTGATGGCTGCGCGTCACTCACTGATTGTAGAAATTGGCTTAATAACTTGTTTTGGCGCGATAAGGTTTCTTGTTCACGGTAGGAGCTTTCAAGCCGTTTGGACACACCGTGTCGCCACACAAGAATAAGCGCTGCTAAAATGAACAAAGCCGCAAGGGATAGAGTGATGATTAAGCTATTACGGCGCGCGGAAATGGCTGCTGTTGCTTCTTGTGCTTCGACAGAGCGCACCAAAATCCAAGGTACCGGGGCTGATAACTCTTTGCCTGTCACAAGAACATCTGTTCCTGCGTAGTTGGCATAAATACCAAAGCCGCCGGGCTGCCGAGCGGCGAATGCAGCAGCAATGTCTTCATTTGCAGCACCAACACGCCCGCCCTCGGCCAGAGGTGTTAGGGCTGTTACAATGTTCCCATCGCCAGGCAGCACAACATAAGTTTCCGCTGTTTCGTCCTGATCACCCGGTTGTCTGAGCGTGCGAAGAAAGTCACCGTCAAGAGGCCGGGCACCGATAACCCACACTGCCTTATTAGCTTGCAGTGCGGGACTCACAAGTGCACCAAATAAAACCAACGGTGTTTTGTCACCAAGGGCAGGCCCTACTTTTATGAAAGAGGTGCCCTGCCCAAAATTGAACTCTTCTGGGCGGAGCATAGGCATGCCGGTCGTCATGACGAGCGCAATACCGTCCCCGGTTACGACAGAAAGCCCTGCACGGCGAGGACGTTTTACATTTGCAGCTACGGTATCAATTGCCCGCTGTTCGTGAAAACCGGATCTTTCAGCTTCTGCCGATAAAAGAGAGAAAATATAGCCGCGTTGGCCTTCAACAGAATCGCTGTCAGCGTCTGACATTGCCTGCCCAGCATAAAGCTGTATAGAGGCGTCGCTTGCCAATTCTTCAACAGTATTCAGGTGCCTGTTTAACCAGGTTGAAGCAGCTTCAGCCCGGCTGTCAGCGATTAGGTTTAGCCGCGCTTCCCAGCCCGTCATTTCCTGTTGGGCTTGCTGTTCGGCGAATCGTGTGATTAACCATAATCCGGTCATTAAGACCGCCAAAATAACGCCGACATATACCAATATGGATTTGTTGGAATTTGTTGATGGTTGCATCACGCCGTCCCCTGTTTCTCTGCAAGCTTCTTACTTAACATCGAATTTTCATTCCAACCTAGCATTAATTCTTTATCATTTATAAGTGATTAACTGCTACAAGACTTGGCCAATTGTGACCTGCTAGGTATGTTGATGTTTGAATGAATTTTGCTCAGATAAATTCGTATTGGGGATTTATGTTTCGCATAAAGTGTTTCTTGTTTGGTGTAGTGCTTTCCGTGTGTTTGGCGCACATTCCTGTATACGCACAACCTAAGGCAGGGTTGTTCGGGAGTATGGAAATCCGTTCAAGCAATATGAAAAATTTCGGTAAGTGGACGGAAATGTGGCGCCGTCACAATCTGCCTAAAACTGACGAAGTGTTGCCCGAGGATGCTGCTACACAGCGCCGATGTATTGGTGAATTTCGTTTGCAGTGTAGCCGGGAGGCTTGGGAAAGCTTTGTGTCAGAACAAGATACCACTGATTCTGCTGCGCTTTTAAAGGCAGTTAATCAATATATGAATCGTTCGCCGTATATTCTTGATCCTGTTAATTGGGGTATTCCCGATTATTGGGCGACGCCGGATGAGTTTTTCCTAAAGGACGGTGACTGCGAGGATTATGCAATAAGCAAATATATCACCCTCAAACGGTTAGGGTATGACCCTAAAAAAATGAGGCTGGTGATTTTGCAAGATGAGAATTTAAGGGTTGCTCATGCGGTACTTGCGGTGGACATAGACGGCGTTTTCCATATCCTGGATAATCAAGTGGATGCTGTTTTACCAGATAATAAGATACTACATTATCGCCCTGTTTATTCCATCAATGAAGAAAATTGGTGGCTTCACCGCGCCAACCGGTTTGGAAGAAAATAATCAGAAAAATCTAGTGTAGTTCATGTTGTTTTAACGGTGCGGGGGTTAAAACAACATGCGTCAATAATTTCTACGGAAACCTAATGTCAAAGAGTAACAAAAGCGTTCACGATATGCTTGATTATGCCCGCCAACTTCGGCGACATACGGAAGGTCGCCGGGCGATTCATGTGCGTCTGTCATCGCTTGAGAAACATTTTCGGGAAGAACATTATCGCCGCTTTGTTGCGACGGCACTTAGGCCGCTTATTACCAACCACGGCGCGACCATGTTTGCCCTGCCAAATGCGGATGTCGTGTTGATGGTGAAGGGCGCTAAAATTGATACTATTGATCCCCTCCTGAATAATATTCGCCGCAAATATAAAGATGCACAATTACTCAAGACTATTGACCCCATTCAAGGTGTTAGTGATGCCTTTGTTGAGTGGTTTGATCTGGAAGAAGAGTATCAAGATTTTTTGCCTTACATACAACAATTGGCTGATCATTTTTTGATGCATGATACGAGTGAAGCAGCGGCCCCGGCTGCGCCACCACCGCGCAAACGTACACCAGGTATACTTGAGATAAATGCACGCCCTGCTGAGCCCCTGAAGGCATCAGCCAAGATGAAAATAGTGAAGTTTGAACATGAAGGGCAGGCAGCTGAAAAGCGTGCCCTTGACGCTGATATTACACGTTCTATTGTCGCGGCCTTGAGCGGCGCTGATGTAAGCAGTATGGTGCGTAAACAGCGTGTGATGGCGGTTCTCGGGAAAGATAGCGCTCTGCCTATAATGGTACATCGGTTTGTACCATCAACGTTGGTGTTTGAGACTTTGTTACAAAGTAAAATTCGTGCTGAGAGTCAGTGGCTCCTTGGTTACATTGAAGAGTTTCTGTCGACTCGGTTTCTTGCCTCTATGCCTGATATGGCGAATGAACAAGCGATTGCATCAAGTTTTAGGCTTAGCTGTGGGAGTATATGCACACCGGCTTTTGACCAATTTGATGAGGCGCAAGGAGCGCGGAAGCGCAGTTCGCTCATTATTGAGTTTAGTGCGTTAGATGTCATTGCAAATTTTTCAAATTATCTGGAAGCACACGAAAAGTTGGACAGATTAGGATACAAAGTGGCAATCGGGAATGTGGAACTGCGTATGTTGCCGATGCTGGACTATTCTAATTTACGCGCAGACTTTATCAAATTGAAAAAGCCTTTTGGCGCCAGCGTTGATTGGCTTGGACCAGAGCTGGAAGTTACGGTGAAAGACCATATCCATAAAATTGGTTTGGCGCGTATCATCCTGGATGGGTGCGAGGAACAAGCTGATGTTGAACTTGGTCAACGGCTTGGTATTACCTTGTTCCAAGGTGTGGCCGTTGAACCCATGTCCGCTAATCAGGGCTAGACTTACTGCGGTGAACGTTTAGCCAAAATGCGCTGCAATGTACGCCGGTGCATATTAAGGCGTCGTGCAGTTTCAGAAACATTTCTATCACAAAGTTCAAACACGCGCTGTATATGTTCCCACTTTACCCTGTCAGCTGACATTGGGTTTTCAGGCGGTGGGGGGGCTTTCCCTTGTGTGGACAAAAGCGTGCCAGCGATTTCATCGGGATCTGCAGGTTTGGCGAGATAGTCCACAGCACCTGCTTTAACAGCAGCAACCGCGCTGGCGATATTACCGTAGCCCGTTAGGATAACGATACGCATGTCATGACGGATTTGACGAAGGGTAGGGACTAAATCAAGACCATTTCCATCTTCGAGGCGCATATCTAATATTGCATATTGAGGCCGATTGTCTGCGGCGATAATACCGCCTTCCTCGACACCTTCTGCGGCAAAAACAGTGAAGCCTTTGCGCTCCATGCTAAGTGTAAGACGATTACGAAACACTTTGTCGTCTTCAACAATGAGTAGTTTCATTTCGTTCGGGTCGTGTGCAGTGTCACTCACGGGTCTTGCTCCTCGTATTCTGCGTCAGCAGCATCGTCTTCTGAATGTCGTTCATTCAGTGCTTCCCTTGGCCATGTCATGGTAATGCAAGCACCTCCAAGCAGGCCAGTGCCGAATGTTACATCTGCACCGGTGCGTTCTAACAGGGTTTTGGCAATAAACAAGCCTAAGCCAAGCCCACCATCTTGCCCGGGTGTTGGCTGGCGGGTTGTGACATAGGGCTCGCCTAATCTTTTCGCAATTTGCGCATCAAAGCCGGGGCCATCATCTTCAACACTAATTTTCAACATCTGTGATGTTGCATGTGTGGTGACATGTACTTCATTTTTGGCGAAGCCTGTTGCATTCTCAATCAGGTTCCTAAAGGCATGAATTTGCTCTGGTGTGCGTTTGATGATGAGCTGTGTGTCACCGTCACGGTGGTACATGATTTTTGGTCCGCGCTCCTCGTGAGGAGCGGCAGCTTCGCGCACGATAGCTTCAATATCAAGGTAGGTGAAATGGTCAGCGTCCCCCGCACGTTTTTTTGCGCTCAGCTCCGCTAGGATATCGCGGCACCTGCTGGTTTGATCGACAATAAGCTCTAGGTCTGTTTTGTCTGCGCTATCTCCTGTCCAGCTTTTCAATAATTCATTTGATACCAAAAGAATGGTGCCAAGGGGTGTGCCAAGTTCGTGTGCAGCGGCAGCAGCGAGGGTGCCAAGCTCGGCCATGCGTTGTTCTTGCTCAAGTGCAGCACGTGTGGCTAACAGGGCTCTTGCTCTTTCCCTTCCTTCGCGGCCCACCCGTGCCATATAAAGGGCGAGAAAAACTAAGGTGAAACAGAGGCTGATCCACACCCCGAGTTGGATAATGGGGTCGAGTACAGGTGGAGGGCCATCCCATGGCAGGGGAAAAGGTGTGAACGCTAAACAACTAACTAAGGCAATCGAGGTAACGATTAGAAACTTAGTGCTGTGTCTGCCGAGAATTGTTGCGGAAACACTGGATGGTACAAGCATCAGTGTTGAGAAGGGGTTTGATAATCCGCCTGTTAAAAATAAAAGAGCCGTCAAGTGAACAAGATCAAATGTTAGGTGCGCAGCAGATTGGCCGTCAGTTAGGCGTGTGTTTGTATCTACCCGAAGAGAGAACCATAGATTTAATAACGCTGAGATTAAAATGGTTGGCACAGTTAAGTGTGCTTGGACATCAAAACCAAGAAAGAAGTATACAGCCCCTATTGCTAGCAACTGGCCACCAAGTCCTACCCAGCGAATAAGAACTAGCGTACCAAGCTTGACGCCGCTTCCATGAGGGATAGCAGGGTCAATAGGTATTAAGTCATTATTATTGTGTGTTTTATAGGTCATTTATTGAATTAACCGATAAGAAAACGAAAAGCATCAATAGAGCAATAAGGCTTAATCCAAAAGCCACCATAACCACAAGCCAAATGGATCGCATATCAGTTGGCGTTAGCTTGGCCCGGCCACTTTGTGGCCCTATCCATTTACTTTCTTTTGATAGTGTGCTCTTGGGGCCCTCTTTGCGTAAAAAATTTAGGCCCGCGCCGTTTGCCATGATGTTGAGGGGTATAAACTGGCTTGCCAGCGTGTGTGTTTTGTTGGGGCTAAGGTGCCAGAAAACATGGAGATTGGTCCCGGGCACAAAAAAATGCGCGAGACCTAATAAAAAGCCAGAAACTAGTGAAAGTGGCAGGGCCACAAGCTCATGCAGTATCCGTACATATTTGAAGTAGGGGCCAGTGGGCTGATTTTGAATAACGCAGGTCTCTACTACTCCGACAATGAATTGATAGGGTAAGAGTGCAGCAAAGCCGCCGACCGTGAGCAATATAGCTGAAGGTAGAAATCTGGAGCTATACTGCAAGACAATGTCTTGCGTACTTTTTTGTGCAACAGCTTCAGGGTCTACAGCGACCTTTCCCGTAGCGATTTTTTGTCCGAGACTTACATGATCTGCCCAGAGTTTGCGCTGTGCCAGAATAGGTATAATGGCTAAAAGCGCAATTGCCGTGGTTGCCGCAGAGGTTCGGCTGAGGTCATTGGCAGCGGCACCAAGAAAATACAGCGGGGGTATAAATAAAAGTAGGGTGAGGATGCCTCGTATTTTAAGGGCTCCCTTAGACCGCCCCTGACGGTTCAACTTGTCGGTAATTCGCTGTGCGCCGGTGCCAAGAATAGCACCAATATTGGGGATGCGGCCGGTTAGGTATTTTCCAGCAATTAAGTCGGCGCTTATCGCCAACGTTATCAGCAGGAGCCAGTATAATGCGGCTGGCCCCTCTGATACAGCGGATGCAGCAGTGCCGTTAATAGGTGGCCCCCGCATCTTGTAAGAGGCGTACAAACCGGCGGCTTCTACTCAATTTTGCATATTCGAGCGCAGTTTTTCCTGTGAGGTCCTGTACGTTGGGGTCAGCACCGGCTTCTAGCAATATTTGAGCAGCCTTAAATTTACGACCGCGAACAGCTTTCATCAGAGCTGTTTCCTGCGCAATATCTGCACGGTTAGGATCTGCTCCATGAGCCAACAGTAGTTGTATCATGTCGATGTCGCCTACGACTGATCGTTTCATGAGGGCAGTTTCACCGCGGTTGCGGTCTGCAAGGTCAGGTTTTGCCCCGTTCTCGAGTAAAAGTTTCATCACTTTCAAGCTTGCGCCGTCAGCGGCTATAACAATGGCAGGCAAGCCGCTACTTTTCATGCGAGTGTTGGGGGACACTCCCTTACTAAGGAGGTCTGATAACTCTTCCATATTTTGTTTTTCCACAGCTGTCAGAAGGTCAAGCTGAGGTGAGGCCATAAGGGGGGAATAAGTGCCACTAGATACTGTCAAAGCTATTAACAGAATAAGGGGACGAGCGAGTATTTTCATGAGGACTCCGCAATCGTGTTTTATCAATTATATGTCATTTTGCCACATGAGGCGCTATTGCCCGTGACATGAGCGGTCCATATTTCTATAACAACGACAAGATCACAAGCCCTAAAGGTCAGGTTTAAGCTTACGGGCGATCAATTTTTTTGGAGATGATGCATGAAAGCAGTGCGTATTTTCTCATGGCTCGCCGTTTTGCTGGTGGGTGTGTTTATGGTGAATCGGTATGTAGGGACGTCTGAAAATGTCTCAGATGGCCCAGGTGGCTCTTTCACACTTACAGCCCATACAGGCGATAAAGTGTCCAATACGGATTTTCTTGGGCGTTATATGCTTGTGTATTTCGGTTATAGTTATTGCCCTGATGTGTGTCGTATTGAACTGCATAAATTGTCAACAGCTCTGAAGCTCCTGGAAGATGAGGGTTATGACCTGAGCCCAATACAGCCGCTATTTATCTCTGTGGACCCAGAGCGGGATACTGTTGCAGAGTTAGCGGACTATGTGCTTGATTATCACCCAAGCTTGATCGGGCTGCGCGGAAGCTTAGAAGAAACTGCGGATGTCGCGAAGAAGTACCGTGTTTATTATGCTAAGCGTGAGCAAGAAGGCATGGATAGTTATTTGATGGATCATCAATCCTATATCTTCGTGATGGACAAAGACGGCAAGTATAACCGTTTATTCACAGCACGTGATACACCGCAAGATATTGCAGATGTTCTAAAGCCGGTGTTGCAGAAAACGGCAGTAAACTAAAATAATGTGATTTTAGGGTAGAATTGGTAACAGCATGGCGTTCTGGAAAGAAAAAGCTCTGGCAGATATGAATCGGGAGGAGTGGGAATCGCTCTGTGACGGTTGCGGGAAATGTTGTCTACATAAGTTAGAAGATGAAGACACTGGGGAAATTCACCATACTGATGTGGCGTGCCGGTTTCTTGATCAGGAAACACTGCGCTGTGGTAAATACATGACCCGACAACGTTATGTAGGTAATTGTGTAGTCATGAGTGCGGAGCTACTTGACCAATTGCCTTGGATGCCAAGCACATGTGCCTATAGGCTCTTGTTTGAGGGCAAAGACCTTTATGATTGGCATCCGCTTGTGAGTGGTAAGCTGGGGAGCGTTCAGGCTTCCGGAAACTCTGTTAAGGGGCGGATCGTGGATGAGCGTGATGCAGGTGATTTTGAAGACCATCTCGTCGAATGGCCTGCATAGGGCGACTATCAATCTTTGATATGTAAGGGGCAAGTGCTTGGGGGAAACGTTCGATATTGATCTCGTGGGTGAAACTGTTCCGGTTAAAGTACGCCGCAATGGGCAAGCCAAACGACTGACTCTACGTGTAGATAAGTCGAGCGGGGCAATAAAACTAACCCTACCCACACATGTTGGGCAACGGACAGCAAAGAAATTTGTAGCATCGAATGCAGAGTGGCTTGTTGCTGAACGTCACAATATTAACCCGGATAGTATCTTGGGGCACGGTGATACTTTATCCTTTCTTGGCGATGCTCTAATAATCGAATTTACAGGGGTTGCTCCGAGAAGGGTTTTGCTCGAGGCAGAAAAAATTATTGTTGGCGGCCCCATCGATATGGCGGGTAAGCGACTTGAAAACTGGCTCCGCGCAGAAGCTAAGAAAATACTCAGTGAACGATCTGCGTATCACGCTGAAACGCTCGGCGCTTCATACCGGCGTATTAGTATTGGAGATATGAAAAGTCGGTGGGGCAGCTGTTCTTCTTCGGGTACTTTGCGGTATAGCTGGCGTCTGGTAATGGCGCCGTTTGAGGTGCTTGATTATGTGGCCGCGCACGAGGTTGCCCATATTTTAGAGATGAATCACTCTGAAAATTTTTGGCAGCATGTTGGACACTGTATTCCCGATCATACAATAAGACGGCGCTGGCTTAAGACAGAGGGGAATGAATTATTTAAAGTGAATTTTCAGGCTCCGTAAACGAGGAAATGCAGCAAGTCACTCGGCAACTTTATAAAAAAGCCCTTGGCGCAAACTAGTTGCAATGCGCCCAGCTTTTTCTACTGCAATGGTAGCCATGTCTGGGTAAAGTTTTTCGTGCGCTACTTTTTCGAAAATACCCAGCCAAATATCGAAATGTTCGTTTTTAAGGTCCGGCAATTGACGGTGTACTAGAAATGGGTTGCCTTTATAAACATGTACACCGAGCAAAACCGTCATCCAAAAATCGGTTAGAGTTTCAAAGTGCTGGTCCCAGTGGTCACCGATGGCATCATCGAAAATTGGTCCGATCACAGGGTTTTCACGCACCGTAGAATAAAAGGCTGTTACAAAGCTATGGATGTAAGCTCTGTCCGTTGCGGTGTGTAATGTGCTGGTTA
>CAXBKT010000010.1:0-43577 GCA_963976155.1 uncultured Kordiimonadaceae bacterium
AGCGACAATCGGCTCGAAGCGGCGGCATAAGGGTAATCCTCGGGCGCTTACTTTTAAAGAATGTCTCCACCACGGCATTATCATAGCAGTTTCCCTTACCTGACATAGAGCCGATCATCCGGTACTTTTTCAGGCGGTTTCGGTACTCGTATGAGCAATACTGACTGCCTCGGTCACTGTGATGGATGAGGCCGGGGAGGGGCTGCCTGAAGATAAAGGCCTTGTCCAGAGCCTCAAGGGCCAATTCCTTCTTTAGCCTGTCACTTGTAGCCCAACCAACAACACGGCGAGCATAAAGGTCAATGACAACAGCCAGATACAGCCAGCCCTCAGCTGTCCAGATATAACTGATGTCCACGCCCCATTTCCTATCTGGTGCAGAGGCGGTAAAGTTTTGCTCCAGCAAGTTCGGGAACACCTGACTATTGTGATGGCTGTCTGTTGTGCGTTTGAACCGTCGCTTTTGTCTGGCTTCCAGGTTATTTTCCTTCATCAGCTGGGCAATACGCCTGCGGCCAGCAGAAAACCCCTGTGCCTGCAGCTCTGCTGTCATACGGGGACTACCATAAGTACCGTTTGACTGGCGAAAGTGGCTACGTATATGGGCCAGCAAGACCATGTTTTCACACTGCCTATTGCTGGGTAAGCGTTTCTTCCAGGCATAATAGCCACTCATGCTAACCCCCAATAACAAGCAGGCCCGTTCCACGGGCAAACAAACTCTCTTCGCATCAACAAGGGAAAACCTCACCGACTTTCCCGGGCGAAAAGAGCTGTAGCCTTTTTTAATAAATCCCGTTCCGCTTTCAGGAAGTGAACTTCCTTGCGCAGACTGGCAAGCTCTTTGTCCTTGTCTGTATCCGGGCAAGAAACCTGAACTGAATGACGATAGGCGCGGATCCAACGACTAAGAGTGGATTCACCAATACCAAGGTCCGAAGCAACTTCCCCGCGACGACGACCACTCGTTAACGCTAGACGAACTGCTTCCTCTTTAAATTCTTCTGTAAATAATACTCGGCGTGAAGACATTTAATAACTCCAAAATATAAAATCATATCAAATGCTCTCCACTAAAGTGAAGCAAGTCCAAGCTCTTTGACGACGTAAAATCAATACGCCCATGTTACTCTAATTCCTCCACCGAACTCGTCACCGTGAGTATTCTTTGTATATATTAGTCCTGCGGAAACATTAGCGGGCTTACCCGGAGCACTCCTCAAACCAATACCGAAAGAAACTGCATCAGGCCCACGATGGGTGCCTACAAACGACTGTGAGATACCTGGGGTTGTCGCGAAACTTGCATCAATCTGGTGCACACGGTCGCGGGAGGCGAGAAAATCATACTCATAGCGCAGAAAAGCTAGAGGTATTATGCCAACACCAAAATCCGGGCCTGATAAATTCAAGCCAATGCCTCCAACGAGGCTTTCAGCTGTTTTCTCCTTTATTGTCAGAGCGGTAGCACTCGCACCAGTTTCGGTGAAAGTATTCTGAGCAAAGTGGGAATAGCCAAGGCCAATTTCGGGCGCAAGGCTCCATTTAGCAGCAGGGAAAAATCCTGTATACTCGGCGCGCACCCCTGCTTCAAAGGTCCGACTGTTGTAATCTGCTTTATGTATATTGGAACCAGAGCTAGTGATAGCCTCGCGAGTCGCTTCTGTATCCGCCCACGAAAATCCAGCCATGCCAGTGACGGACCAGTTAGGAACATCATAAGTTCCAAAAGCGCCAGCCTGGAAGGCTTTCGATGAAAAATCCAAAGATGATGTCGACGAAGAGTGTTCGCTCATCGAGTATAGCCCATAGCCGACGTAGGCACCAAGTTTGGTTTTTTCATTGGACCAAAGGTCCCCACCCAAGACGATTTCCCCAAGTTTATACGAGAAACCAGCCAAGCCTCCTGCTTCATTAACATTTCCGCGTATCACAGCTGAATCCAACCAAAGTTTACTCCCTCTGCCCGTCAGCCCTTCTGTACGAGTCCCACCAGAAATATTACCTCGCGCATTCCCGAGGACAATGTTACGAAGATGATCGCTATGTTCCAGTGCCACAGTCATGTATGAGGCATAGGCTTCAGGGTGAAGCGTCTCAACTCCACCCAACCCCCCATGCGTCATAGAGGCATTGCTGTTATATAGTAAGTTCCCATAATTGGCTGTGTTGGTTGTCCCTGTTGCTTTATCGAGAGGCACCGCGACAGTGGTAGTCTGAATATGATCGCCGTCCGGCTCTGTAACTGTTGTCGTAATCAATTGCACCGCTCCCCCCGAATTTGGGTCAAGCGGGACTGTTACTGTTTCAGTTGATAAATTGTTTCCATCAGGTTCGGTGACGACAGTTGTGATCACTTGCGTAGAATTCTCAACGATAGGGTCGAGCACCGCAGTTTGGGTAATCGTTGTTATGTTTTCTGTGGTGGGTTCAACGAGCGTCCATGAATTGGGCGCCTCTGTATCGTGATCAGGTAAGATTGAAACCGTTACTGCCGTGACGTTGTTTGTGGTGGGTTCAACGACAACAGCATTCGTGAATTGCTCAGTATAACTTGCGGCTACTAGTGGGTGGTTCTGCAAGGTGACATCCACGAAAGAAATATCAACACGCCCATCAGCCACTGGATTGTTTACTATAACATAAGTCAGGTTTGCAGGTAGATCGGAACCCGCAGCCATAAGTAGCGCTACAGTTGGCGTCACAGGGGCTGCGTCAAAACTTTGTACGTTAAATGTCAGATCAGGGTTATTGTTTGCCCTCGCCACGGTATAGATACCATTGTTTCCCCCTGCGATATAATCCGCAGCAACAGCATTTGCATCAATGGCTGAAGGAACGAATAAAACCGTATCAAATCCGGTTAGCGTTGAGGTCGGCGAGCCGCCGACATTGGCAAAAAGCTCCCCTGCGTAAATGGTTGTCCCCGGGGTGCATATGCCGGCAACGCATTCTCCAGCAGGGCTGATGCCAACCATAACTTTGTTGGTTCCTGAAAACGCGAGGTTCTGTGCATTCAGCACCACCGATCGCAATCCAGTTGACACGTTGCCACTGGTTGAGCCCATCGACGATGACGAAACCAGATCGATTGTGCTGTTCGTAAACAGTGCATTTTCAATGCCATCGGCCCCCCCAGAAAATTTGCCGAAACTGGAATGCGTTTGCAGCGTGCCGCCATCGACGATCAGTCTGTCGATGTTGTGGTAAAAGGCAGCTCGGTCGTAAAACGTTCCACCGTTCTCAACGCTGAGGTACAGCCATGCATCCGTTACATCGTCTCTTACCGAATAGCCGGTTGTGTCCAAAGTGCCGCCGTCAATTCTTACCTGGTCGACTTGCAGGCCGCGCCCCAGGTTGTTCACCCCGCCGGTATTGGTAATTTTCGTCGTGCCTGCGCCAACCGCCAATATCATGGCTTGTGGGTTGGCATCGGCACCCAATACGGCCGCTTGGGGACTTCCAAAGTTCAAAGTACTGTCGCCGCTAAACGATAGGGTGCTGCGTACGCCATTGCGTTGCTCAATGCGGAGTATACCGCCATTTTCAAGTGAAACCGTACTGTCGTTGAAACTAGGGGCCGTCAGGCGAAGATCCGATAACAAGCCATCCACTGTAACAGTGCCGCCATTTACTGTGGTTCGTGGCAAGCTCGAACCAACGTTACTGACCAGCGCCAACACGGAATTGTTTTCGACGTTCAGGCTTGCTCCTAAACCAACGGTCAGATTTCCTTCGGTGCGCGGCGCGATTGCCGTTCCATCAAATGTTAGATTGGCGCCATCGTCGACCACCACTGACAAACGGTTCAATCTTGTTGATTGATCGCCAAGTTTGAGAAGGTTGTTGCCTGACTCGGCGCGAATGACAGGCGTGCCGCCACCCGGCGCGGCCATGTACAAATCTGTGCTGTCCTCAAACGTCAGTGATGCATTGCGCAGGGCCAAAACACCGCCTCGCCCAACGGCTCCATCACCGATCAGCAGGTAACTAATGTCACCCGTTTGCCTTCCGGTGTCGCTTGCACCATCTCTCAGCGTCAGAGCGGTGTTTTCGAGGGTAAGCCGGTCGAACAGCAACTCAACTGTTGTATGTCCCGTGACGGTATCACGGAAGTTAAACGCGGTGACGTCAAAGGCTGTTTTCCCACCGTCAGTTCGCGCAGAGCCGAAATAGATATTCGCCCAACTGCTATTGAAATCCCTAGTAAACTTTACGTTACCATCAAACCTCAGATTCCCCAACTTAGAATTTGCAATCCAGTCGGAATCAAAAATCAGCCCATCATACGATCCTATAATTGTATTGATTAAGCTGTTCGCTGGGTTAAATGCCCCGCTTAAAATGCTTGCTTCAACAAGTGTTCGGGCGCACCCCAAATTCAAGCCCGGCTCGAAACTACTAGCGCAGTAATCCTGAGCGGAAGCCGTATGCGTTCCTGAAACCTGGAAAGATAGAAACGTGCAAAAAGCCAATCCTGCTTTCACTTTCGAATTATACGGCATTAGTCTTCCTCATAAAAATGTACGCATTAAGGTGAATGCGGGCTAGTTAAGCATTAAACTCATGAGATATTCATAGCCATTTTATGATTACTTAAGACCGCTTTATGATTAGTTAACACCGCTAATTACTTTTCAAGCGCACTCACTTCACAAGGGCCCAACCAGGCAAGACAATTCGTGAAAAGCCTTGAGCTTTGACAATGTCAATCACCCTAAGTAGTCGGCCCTAACAAAGCCCATTTTGTAGCTGTTTATTGTTGATATTCAGCATCAGGAACAGGATTTTCAAGAGCCACAAAGAGAGTTTTTTTCAGGATTTTTCTTAGATTGAAGCCTATTGCCATGGCGATTGCGTTGATTTTGTCGCCGAGTTTGCCTTTTAACCAGTTTCTGGGGCCGACCTTCCGGTCGTTCTTGAGGTGGCCGATGATAGGTTCAATGGCATTGCGGCGCTTCTGGCGTTTCCTTTTTACCGGTGTAATGCCGCGCTTGGCACGGGCCAGAACAATCTCGGTTTCAGGGTCTTTGATGCCGTGCCCCTTGTAGCCAAGATCAACCTGCACCTCCTTTGGTGTGGTGCCTGTAAGGGTGGTGATTTGCGCCAGCACCCGCTTGAGCGTATGGCCGTCGTAGGGTTTACCGTGAAGGGCTAGCGCCCCTATGACAAAGTTGCTTTTATTGGTTGTGGCATAGCTGGCTTTAACACCAAACTCATATTTCTTGTGCGCCTTGCCCTTGGCAATACACTCAACTTCGGGCGCATGCTACGGAAAAGCTTTCCCAAAACATCAGTTTTGAAGAGTGGTCAGATTAGAGGAACAACTAAGTCGAGTTTTCCAGCTTTTTATTGGCTTCTGAAAATCTCTCTTGCGCTTCTTTTTCAAGCTGGAGATTCTTCTTTCCCCATGCAGTTTGTGTGCTGAAATACTCAAGTAATTCATCAAGTTCCGCATCATCACTAGTGATTACTTTGATTCTCTTATCAGCAGGAATACGAGCGGGAACAGCGTCATTAAAGACATCCCCATAGGCGATATTCTGCAAACATATCTGAAAATCACTCATATACATTTGAGCATCATCAGTCAGCTGAATCATTTTCTCCAATATATAAGCGCGATCCTGATGAAATTGCAGAGCCATAAAATCGTGATGAATTGAGGACAGCGCGTACCGAAAAGTTTTGAATAATTTTTGGTTAATAATTTGGTTCGCTTCGACATGCAGAATGAGCGAAAGTAACGGTTTTCCGAATGTTTCAAAAAAGCTTTGAAATTCCACATGTGTAATTTCGGCCTTTTGATTTGGAGACGTATACGGCTTTCATCACAAACCCTTAATTTAGAAATTCAACTTTTTAATAGGTGGGATTGCAAGCTCACTAACGATCAATCAGCCCTCATTCACTCAATTATTCCAAATTAGCCTTACTGCTTAGGGCTGTCGCTAGAACCTAAGTCAATAATCGGGAAAAACAAAGCCAGCATGATAGTTGCATCATGCTGGCTTGAGATCGTTTCCCCTTGCTGAGGAACATCTATTTTGCGGCGTTGTCTCACTTATGTGAGAATTGTCTCATTTAATGTGAGAACGCACATGCGGAGTGGTGGGCCCGGAGGGACTCGAACCCCCGGCCAGACCGTTATGAGCGGTCTGCTCTAACCAACTGAGCTACAGGCCCTTACCACGGCGTTTACCTAGCAAAGGTTTTTTAGAATGAATAGCGAAAAATGCACTTAGTTACCTAAAGTGCATTAATTTCTTCGTGAAGGCGGGTTGATTTGTCCGTTACAATACGTTCCAGCACCTTGACACGCTCTTCTAATTTTTGGATGCGTGCGCTGCTTTCGCTGTCTGTGCCGGGCGCGCGGCTTTCAGCTTCCTTGCCTTTTGTTTTAAGATATTCCTTGATCACAGCTGTCATCATTACGGTTGCTACAATCAAAAATGCTAAAGTAGTGCCTGCCATTTATCCCTCCTCGCTGGTCGGTCCATACTGCTTTGCGCAGCTTTATATACATATAGTTGGTCCGGTCAGGGCACCCTCCCGCCCTAAACCATAGACATATTTTCATATAGATACGACGACGAACAATTGCAATGGGGGCCTAAGCCATTCTAAGAATAGAGTAATAGATTAAAAAATAGAGGAAAACCCATGAAAAAATTGATCGTGAGCGCAGCATTTGGCCTAACCGCTTTTGCCATGCCCGCAATGGGCGCAGATGATACCTGCCAGCAAGGAACCTGCGAAAGTGCATGGAAAGGCACCGGTGCCGACACCCAGAAACCTGCCTATGATTTGGGCGCTGAGTATAAAGCCTTTCTTGCAAAAGCCCGTACTGAGCTGCTCACTGTTGAGGAAATCACCAAAGCTGTCCGCGCGGCTGGCTTTTCAGAATGGCGCGCTGGTACAGCTGTGCAAAAAGGCGCCCGTTACTACCATGTGAACCGTGACCGGGCCATGACGCTTATAATTGGCGGTGATGCACCCATTGCAAACGGTGTCCGTATTGTTGCGAGCCACATTGACAGCCCAAGGCTTGAACTGAAAGGCCGCCCAGTGGACGGCGCTCAAGGTTTTGCCCTGTTCCAAACGAATTACCACGGCGGCATCAAAACCTATCAGTGGACCAACATTCCGCTGGCACTTGTGGGCCGCATTGACAAAAAAGATGGCACGACAGTTCAAATCAATATGGGGCTAAACCCAGAAGACCCTATCTTCATCGTGCCTGACCTGTCACCGCACACAGCCCGCGACCAAATGAAAAAAAACGCGCGTGAAGTTGTTGCCCACGAGGACCTTGACCCTGTTGTAGCAAGTGGTCCCCACGGCCCGGCAGGAGAACACGACGCAAGCGCTTGGGTGCTTCGCTACCTAAAGGCCAACTATAACGTAGAGCCAGCCGACCTTGTTTCAGCCGAGCTGTCGCTTGTGCCAGCAAACCCACCTCGCGATGTCGGCTTTGACCGCCGTTTAACGGCTGCATACGGCCAAGATGATCGCTTATCCGCCTTTGCCAGCCTAAAGGCAGCCACCGCGCTCGAAGCAGGCCCGCAAACAGCGCTCATTTATTTCGCGGATAATGAAGAATCAGGCAACGTAAACGTAACTGGTGCGTCTTCCACATACTTAACCGACCTTATCGGTGAGCTTTTGTATGCAGAAACAGGAAACGATTACCGCCAGCCGATGCTGACGCGCGCACTCCGTGCCTCGAAGGCATTATCCATTGATGTGAACCCCGGCGTTAACCCGATGAACCCCGGCGCATGGGAACTCACCAACGCGCCAAAACTTGGCCACGGTATAAACATCAAGCTGTATGGCCGTGGTTTTGACGCAGGCAGTGAATTTATTGCGTGGGTACGCGCTGCTCTCGACGATAAAAATATCGCATGGCAAACAAGCACTTACAAAGTAGGTCGCGCAGGTGGCGGCACTCTTGGCGGTGAACTTGCACGCTATAATATCGATACAATCGACTTTGGTGTGCCGGTACTTTCCATCCACACACCTTATGCCGTAAGCGACAAAATGGATGTACTGGCGCTTAGGAATGGCATTGAAGCGTTCCTAACCCACAAACCGTAACCATCCAAAATACTGACAATAAAAGCCGGTGCATCTGCGCCGGCTTTTTCTATGGCGACACCCAAATATATGTTTTCCCTTCAAAAATGGTGAAAAAAATGCGATAATATCTGCGGGTAAATGCCGTGTGCGGTGGGGACTGCACACATGAACTATATTGGTGCTGAACAATGGTTGACTCAATCAACACGAACTCGGGCAGTTTGCTCGGGGTTCGGTCGTTGCAAAGGTCCTCAAGCGCACTTGCCGGAACTCAGAAAGAGTTAACCACCGGCCAGAAGGTTTCTAGTGCGAAGGATAATGCCGCGATTCTGTCTATATCGCAGATATTAAAAAGTGATATTGCCGGGCTAGGCAGTGTCAAAAGCTCGCTGGATAATGCCATATCAAATACTGATGTTGCCCTGTCCGCAGGTAGCGCTGTCTCTGACCTACTCATCGACCTGAAAGAAAAAGCCGTTCAAGCTGCCGACCCCGGCCTTGATGCCGCAAGCAGGCTTGCACTCAATGACGAATTCACGGCACTCCGCGATCAAATTAGCAGCACAGTTGAAGCAGCGAGCTTCAACGGCAAAAATGCCCTGAAATCTGGCGGTGATGACATTACGGCCTTAATTGGTGCTGACGGCGAAGGCTCAGTCACCATTGGTGCCCAGGACCTATCCCTTGGCGGCGCAAATGTGACCCTCGCCGCAAGCGATGACATACGCACAGCAGCAAACGCAGAGGCAGCTGTTGCTGCCATTGAAGATTCTATCGGCAATGTTTCTGACGCACTGTCGACCATAGGGTTTGGTGCAGCACAGCTGGAGCAAACCAAAGACTTCACGGAAACTTTGCAAGTAAAAACACAAGAGGGCATTGGATATTTGGTCGATGCAAACTTAGCATCAACCAATGCTGCGTTTGAAGCAAATCAGGTAAAACAAGCACTGGGGGTTTTATCGCTGTCCATTTCAAATAAAGCGCCGTCAAGTGTATTGACATTATTCCAAAAAGGATAGTGGGCCCAAACACCCCGAGATCAGGCTCCTCGGTTAAAGGAGACCTTTTTCCTCCATAACCCGTGCGATTTCTCGCCTTAACCTGTCCATCTCCACAGGTTTACTGACAAAGCCATCCATTCCAGCAGCTTTAAACGCTTCCTGCTGCTCCACAAATGCATCAGCCGTCAGGGCAATGATGGGAATATCAGAATATGAGGCCCTGCTTTTCCTAATATGTTTAGTGGCTTCAGTTCCACTCATTTCTGGCATTTGATTATCCATGAGAATTAGATCAAACATTTCCTCATTATTGGACGCCATTTTTTCAAGAACAGCACGACCAGTACCCGCAACCTCAAAGCTGTGCCCGAGGCTAGATAACATTTTTTTAAAAATCATCTGGTTCACCGGGATATCTTCCGCAAGCAAAATACGCAGCGAGGGTACATCAATTTTTTCCAGTGCTGCTCCCGCTTTATTAGCTACACCGTCGACAATACTAACAGGGATTTTGAACCAGAATGTACTGCCTTTATTCAGTTCACTCTCAACCCCGATCTCACCCCCCATAACTTGAACAAGTTGCTTACAAATTGCGAGCCCTAGTCCCGTTCCTTTTGTGCTTGTGACAATTCTCTCATTTTCAATTTGTTCAAACCTTTGGAACAAACGACCCTGATCCTCCTCGGAAATACCAACGCCAGTATCCGATACCCTGATATAAACAAGGTCTTGCTCCTCAGTTTTGAGCATATCGACTGAAATGGTCACCTCACCATTTTCAGTAAACTTAATTGCGTTACCGATAAAGTTGGTTAAAATTTGCCGGATTCGGACTTCGTCAGTTTTTACGATAATATCGGTACCTGGGGCCATTTGAAGTTTAAGGTACAAGCATTTTTCGGAAGCAAGCTCCTGCATCAGCATATGCACTTCATTCAGTACACCTGCCAAGGAAAAAGCCTCCAGTTTGACATCAAGTTTGCCAGCTTCCAACTTTGAAAAATCAAGAATATCATTAATAATATGCAAGAGTATATTGGCAGAGCTAGCCGCCGTTTGAATCAGATCAGTACGCTCCTCCACATCGCTGGAACTAAGCGCAACATTAAGTGCGCCAATAACACCATTCATTGGTGTTCGTATCTCGTGGCTCATATTTGCTAGAAAACGACCCTTGGTTTCCGCGGCCTGTTCAGCACGGCCCAAAGCGTTAGAAAGCTCATTATTCAAAACAGCTAACTCATCATTTTTTTTGGCTAAATTTTTCTGAGCGAGATTAAGTGCCTGAACCGGTGTAACGATTATTTTGTAGCCAAGAAACAAAAGCAATGAAAAGGAGATGACCGTCGCAATCAACAAACTAAGGCCATAACTGACCAGTAAGCTTTTCTCTTTCTGCTTCATAGGCTCAAGGTCAAAAGTATATTCGATATCAAGGTCATATTCAGGAAGGGCAGCATGTTTTACATAGGTTTCATCCGACACATCCCCACCAGAGGATATAACCGTCGCTCCTTTAATAATGTTCAACGATGTCTTGCTCTTCGTCGTCGCCAAAGTACCTATATCAGAAATCCGAAACGGCAACTGAGTTGCCAGCACCCCTTCTACAGCACCTTGATACACAATAGGAACTAGCATCAGAAGAAGGGTGTTCTGGTTTTCTCGTTTCAGAAAATCGATGGTAACGGCCCTTTTTCCGCTCAAAATCAGTTTTCTGTCTTCAATTGTTTTGATACCACCTTCAGATGCCCAGCCTTCTCCGACAAACATTTCCTCCCCTATAATATTATAGAGAGCAAACGGTACTACCTCTCCAAGGATTTTAGCGCTATTCAAGAGGCTAATCATCAACAAATCATCAGGGTCATCTAACATTGAAGCGTTGATGACTGCCTCTTGGTTTGCCACATCAACAAGTGTCTGCCGCCGAACGTCCAAATAGAACTGGAATGTTTGCTGCTCCGCTTCTACTACCTGCGCATTTTGACTGACAAAAAATTCATCAAACGTCGCCCTTACTTTGGGGATGATGAATGCACCAGCTACAAAAAAGAATACAACGAGGGATGCCGTAGAAAATACGGCAAATAAGCGTAAAATCGATCCTTGACCGCTATGCTGTTGTTTAAAACCAAGCATATATCATTCTACCAGCAAAATTTCATTATTTTTGCCATAATACGCCATGCAATAGTCCTGTGCATTCAACGCTTCATGCGCATTTGGGCTACTATCGGCATTAAACACACTAAACGGTTTTTCATACACACGGATCAGTCCCTGTACTGGCTGCTGGAGACTCTCAAGTCCACGACGCAGTCTATCCCGTGTTATGGACATGTCATCAATAATTTCGACGCCCTCCAGCGCTTTGAGCATTACACGCGTCAAATCATACCCATGAATAAACCCTACCGGAGACTTAATGCCTGATGCATCCCGCACTTCTTCTGGAAACAATTGTTGTGCTTTGCCCAATACAGTTTGTTGGAACTTCGATAAATACCCCTTGTTAAACGAAAAACACGACTGAATAAAATTCAGGTCTATTCGTGCTCGCATATCTTGTGGGACCTTTTCATGAAAATTACCTGCCGAAATTCCCCAATGGCTAATGATTGGCATCCGTAGCTCTTCGGGAAGGCTTGCCATTGCATTGGCTATATTCGAGCCCTCTACCGCGTTAGCCACCAATATGATGCAATCGCCTCCGCTTTCTTTGATAGACCGTAAAAGATAATCCGCACCATTACGCTTTAAACTGAAGCCAAAACGACTTACTTCTGGCGCTAAAATACCAGCCTGAACTAAAGCAGTACCCATCGTGCGGCGGTTACTGTCTCCCCATGGTGTATTTTCAAGCAATAGATGCGGCGCTTTGCAGTGCTTGGTTTTTAATGCATAATTTACAAGAACAGCCCCCACCTGTGTGTCATCCAGTGACAAGCGAAACACCCAGTTTTCTGTGGATGGAAATCGTGTTATCGGGCCACCTGCTGCCCAAGGTACCAATGTTAAAATTTTGTTTTCATTAATGAATTTTCTATTTCGAATAAGAGGCGGAGAATGAATACCTGAAAACATAACCAGTGCAGTGGGATCTTTAAGAAATGCCTGAAAATTTAACTTACTCCGCAGCACATTCCCCCGATGATCTTGCGGCACAAACTCTAATGTATATCCTTGTGCCTCATAGTTCACTTCTGCCAGAGCCGTATGAATTCCTCGCTCAATCGATTGGGCAGATTCAGCATGAACAGACCGATCTGCATCATGATATATTTTTAGAGTTTTTTCATCGGCTGATACTGGCGTGGTAATAAGTACCAATAAAAAGAGCCATCGCCCCAGAGCACGGAAGCCAGCATGGCCATTTCCCTTAGAAACAACTCTCACAAATTAGTTCCTCAATCACAGCACAGCTATTCAATAAGCTCGGGCCAATAAAAATTACCTTCTGGGTGAAGACTAATTGCAACAGGGTTAATATTGTATAAGCAACAGCATAAAAAAGGGCGGATTAATAAAATCCGCCCTTTTTGGAACCTGTAATTATTATAAATATTAAGTATCAAGGAAACTACGTAGCTGGCGTGATCGGCTTGGGTGCTTCAGCTTCCGCAATGCTTTTGCTTCAATTTGGCGAATACGCTCTCGTGTTACAGAGAACTGTTGGCCAACTTCCTCTAGCGTATGGTCAGTATTCATTCCGATACCGAAACGCATACGAAGAACCCGCTCCTCGCGTGGTGTCAAGCTTGCCAGCACACGTGTTGTTGTTTCACGCAGGTTCGACTGAATCGCCGCATCGACAGGCAAGATAGCGTTTTTATCCTCAATGAAATCACCAAGATGGCTATCTTCCTCGTCACCAATAGGTGTCTCAAGAGAAATAGGCTCTTTCGCAATCTTCATAACCTTACGCACTTTTTCAAGTGGCATTGAAAGACGTTCAGCAAGCTCTTCTGGGGTCGCTTCACGACCAATTTCGTGAAGCATCTGACGGCCCGTCCGTACAAGTTTATTGATCGTTTCGATCATATGCACAGGAATACGGATCGTACGCGCTTGGTCAGCGATAGAGCGTGTAATCGCCTGCCTGATCCACCATGTAGCGTATGTCGAGAACTTATAACCACGGCGATATTCAAACTTATCCACCGCCTTCATCAGGCCAATGTTACCTTCCTGAATAAGGTCAAGGAATTGAAGGCCACGGTTCGTATATTTCTTCGCGATCGAAATCACGAGGCGGAGGTTAGCTTCCACCATTTCTTTCTTCGCAATACGGGCTTCTTTTTCACCCTTTTGCACAGTACGTACAATCTTGCGGAATTCGTCTACGTGTAGGCCAGTACGGTTAACAACATCAGCAACCTGATCGCGGATATTTTTAATCGCATGACCATCAGCTTCAATAAACGCGGCCCAGCCTTTACTTTTCAGTGTTGCAACACGCTCAATCCAGCCTTCATCAAGCTCGTTACCCTGATACTCCGCGAGGAAAGACACACGGCTAACTTTATGAGATTCTGCAAGGCGCAATAGACGGCCAGAAAGTGTCATCAAACGTTTATTAAGGCCGTAAAGTTCATCTACCAATTCTTCAATACGTAGATTGTTGAATTTCACAGAGCTAACAAGCGAAATCAGTTCATCACCAAGCTTCTTAAAACGACGTTCCTGCGCAGTAGACAGACCTTCGTTTTGTATAGCCGCAGCGAGACGGAGGTCCTGCAATTTTGCGTATTTTTTATAAGTCGACGTAATCGTCTGGAATTTCTCGATGGTTTCAGGCGTAAGATGCGCTTCCATTGCAGAAAGTGACATGCCGATATCATCGTCATAATCATCATCGTCATCTTTTTTAGCTTCGCCTTCTTTAGCTTCGCCGCCTTCAGCTCCTTCAGCTCCTTCAGCGGTGCCTTCTGTCGCTTCGGCGTTCTCGCTACCGCCGTCGGCAGAAGCAGTTTTTTTGCTGTCGTCGTCATCGTCGTCTTTGCTGCCTTTACCTTCAGCCGCAGCCATCACGTCGCCAGCATTTTCATCTTCCAGCTCATTCGCTGTAGGTTGTTTGCCGAGCGTTGCTTCAAGGTCGATAATATCGCGCAGCAACATCTCTTCGTTAGATAGACGCTCAGCCCATACCGTAAGGGCGCCGAAAGTTAAGGGGCTCATGCAAAGACCAGTGATCATGGTCGCACGACCAGCCTCAATCCGCTTCGCAATCGCAATCTCGCCCTCACGGGACAGAAGCTCTACCGATCCCATCTCACGCAAGTACATGCGGACAGGGTCATCGGTGCGGTCACCAACGCCGTCTTTTTTCTCAGAAGCTTTAAATTCTTCTTTGGCTTCTTCAGCCGGCTCAGGCTCAGGTTCTTCCACCTCGTCGCCGTCAACAACATTGATGCCCATCTCAGACAGCATTGTCATAACGTCTTCAATTTTCTCGGAAGACATTTCCTCAGTTGGCAAAGCAGCGTTCAGCTCATCATAAGAGATGTAGCCTCGCTCTTTCGCCTTTGCGATCATCTTTTTAACAGCAGCCTCAGTGCTATCACCCATAGAGTCATTGTCTCTATCGTCTTGACCGGACGCTTTGTCTTTATCTTGAGTCGCAGTAGTCGCCATGTAAAATATCTCCAGATTCAACCCATATTCGCGGGCGAATCGGTCTATACCATATTAGCTAAAAGAAAACCGCCCTGATTCGAGCCTATAGCCTTCTTTATCAGCTTCTTTTTCCTCTAACGCCCGGAATGCCTGCTGCGCAGCCACAAATCGAGCATGATTTTCTTCCGTCATATCAGCCGCATATTCGCGTTCAGCCTGCTGATATGCATCTTTTGCTGCCGTAATATGCTGGAATCGGCTCATTAAATGCTCGAATCCGGTCAGTGCATCCGAAAGTGCAGCCTCAGGCCAAGCAAACCAATCGTCTTTCAACTTCTTATCGGCCAATAGCATATTCACCGTATTCATCACGCCTTGCTGAGCAAGATGCGCCGAAACAGCTTCCCTATCCAGCGCATCACCTGCAGCAGCTTTCTCAAGTAATGCGTCCCGCACCGCATACAAGCCCGGCACACTGAAAATTACGTCAGCAAGCAGCTCGTCATGACGAACCAGTATCTCAGGGTGGTTGACAAGTACGAGAATGATCAACTTTTCAATCTTGTCTCTTACCGCAAGGCCACCGTGACTACGCCCGATCTGTGTTTGGGATAAAAGCCCTGACGCAATTGGTTGCTGTTTACCTCGACCATAACCGCCTTGTTGCTTGCCGTAACCTTGACGCTTCTGGCCTCCACCTGTTTTTTTCGCTCTAAAGAGAGAAAACAGCCTGTCTCGGAATTCGCTCTGATATAGTTTTTTGACATTCTCATCAGCGATTTCTGAAAGTTTGCCAAATACTTGCTTCTCTAGCCCTGCTCTGCGCTCAGGTGTATCGTGCGCTGTACTTTGCGTTAAGCTTAACCAAAGCATATCAACCAGCGGCGCTGCCTTATCATTAAGGGCATCAATAGCTGCGCGGCCTTCACGCTGCACGAGCGTATCGGGGTCATCGCCGTCAGGCATCATAATGAAACGGAGTGATTTACCCGGCCGCAACATTGGTAGTGCCCGCTCAAGCGCACGCCCTGCCGCCCTCATGCCCGCATTGTCGCCGTCAAATGAAAGTATCGGCTCATCCGCCATCTGCCACAAATAACCAATCTGTTCTTCGGTAAGGGCGGTACCAAGCGGCGCAACGGCATAATTGATACCATACTGGGCCAGCGCAATCACATCCATATAGCCTTCAACAACCATCACTTGGCCCGCGTCATAGCTGGCTGCGCGGGCGTTCGCCCAGTTATAAAGCGTCGCTCCTTTATGGAAGAGCATTGTCTCTGGACTATTGAGGTATTTGGCTTTCACTTCTTTACTAAGCGCACGCCCACCAAAGGCAATAACCCTGCCTTGCCGGTCGGTGATCGGGAACATAAGCCTATCGCGGAAACGGTCATAACTTGCGCCACCGCCCTCGGGCTTAATCAGCATACCCGTTTCAACAAGCTGATCTTCATGAATACCGCGCGCCTGCATCGCTTCCTTCAAAGCCGTACGGCTTCCCGGAGCATAGCCAAGCTGGAATTTTTTAATCGTTTCTTCAGTGAGGCCACGCTTCTTTATATAATCATAAGCCAAAGCACCAATTTTCGCCCGAAGTTGCGCCTCATACCACGTGGTTACAGCCTCCATAACCTCTGTGCTGCTAGCGCGCTGTTTCTCGCGCTCCACCTGCGCACGCGAAGGTTTTGGTACATCCACCCCAACTTCACCCGCAAGCACTTCAATAGTTTCGGGGAAAGTCATACCCTGCGTATTCATCACAAAGTCAATCACGCTGCCATGCGCACCACACCCAAAGCAGTGATAGAACCCCTTTTGGTCATTCACTGTAAACGAAGGCGACTTTTCATTATGAAATGGACAAAGGCCCGTATGCTCGCGTCCAGCGCGCACAAGCTTAACGTTCCGCCCCACAACATCCGAAAGGGTGAAACGGTGCTTAAGGTCATCCAAAAATTGCGGACTTAAAGCCATCAGGTGCCTGTCAAACTTACAATATTGAAGGGTGCGCTTTAACGCAGGTTCTTTCAACTGTATTTAGCGGAAGAGAGAGCACCTTGTCTACGTGCGAAAGACCGAAGGTATACATACCTCACTCCAAGTAGTTTTTTGCTTCAGCCTGCATCAAGGAAAACTCCTCTTGAAGCCAGCTACGGAAAGCTTCAATTTTTTCCGGAACTTCTTCTTTCAGCGGGAGAAGTGCCCGAATAAGGAAACTGTTATTAATAGGCTTTCCTGACACAACAAGTAAATCACCAGCCATAATCGCATCATGTGCAATAGCTACAGGTGCAATCGCCACGCCCGCGCCGGCCATAGTCCCCTGCACCATCAGAGCTGCATGACTGTATGTTTTACCGTACTGTGGCCGCTCTATCTCAATTCCATTTTCCTTCAACCATGTGTCCCACATGTTAAAGTCACTCCAGTGCAGCAAAGGGAAATCGGCAAAATCAGCCGTTGTTATGGTACCTTTTGGCGTTAGTTCCGGCGAGTAAACAACCACATAATGTTCTTTCCAAAGCAAAGTAGTGTCATACCCATTCGCCCTATCCTTCTCCAAGCTACCCTGCCCGTACCTAATACCAAGGTCATAACCATCAGCCTCAAGGTCATGGGCTGTATCACTAGCGTCGAAGCGCACATCATACTCTGGGTGTAGCTTGTTAAAACGTGGCAGACGCGGGCTTAACCATTTCCAAGCGAAAGAATGCACCATCGTAATCCGGATGATGTTTTTGTCTGACGTGTTCTTGCGCTGCCAAACACACGTTTCAATTTCCTCGAACGCGCTCCGCACAGCTTCCGCAAGCGCCCGGCCATCTGGCGTCAATAAAACCTTGCGAGGACGCCTAACAAAAAGAGCCAGCCCAGTCTGCTCTTCAAGCTGCTTTACTTGTTGGCTTACCGCTGACTGCGTACGCCCCAATTCTTGCGCCGCAAGCGTGAGGCTTTCATGGCGGGCCGCCGCATCAAATGCAAGCAAGCCAGATAATGAACGTAACTTGTAAGGCACATATATTCCTTAGTTATTCTAAGTCTTAGACCTCGGATTACGAATTTGTAAAGCTGCAAAATAAGGCACATCTATGGTTACAACATAAACACAGGAGAATATAATGGTAAAGAATAGATTAGCTAAACTTGGTGAAATAGATTTCTTATCTCGCCTAACAACCGCCCTCGCCCCCGCTGACGAAAACGTATTAAGGCAAGTACGGGAACACAAAGGAAGTACTGAGATCAAGCGACCAAACCGGAGCAATGGTTATTTTACCGTGCGCCACCTAGGCAGCATCTAGCCACCCACTGAAACTTTAGAAGAGGAGATTAAATAATCTTAGTTCTTGAAAAGATGCACCGAACGCCGGGCCCGGCACATACCACCCGCATCACCCCCGAAGAACTTATTGTGACAAACCACCCCTATTAAGTATGGTGCGCTCATGAAAAAGCATCTCATATTCCATGATCCAAGCTGGAAGATCAGCTATCAAATCGAAGCGACTGCAATTCAGCGCGCCTTTGGTAAAAACATAGCTTACATACACCACATCGGCAGCACATCAATCCCCGGTATAATAGCCAAACCAATCATTGACATTCTTGTGGAAGTTATAGAATTGAGCATCGTTGATACGCAAGAAATCAATATGGCTAAAATCGGTTATGAGGCAAAAGGTGCTTATGGCATTGAAGGCCGCCGATATTTCCGAAAGCACGACAAGAAAGGCACTCGCACACACCATCTACATGTTTTTGCACGCAACAACCCACATGTACTCAAGCACATTGCCTTCCGTGACTATCTAATTGCCCACCCCAAAATAGCTAAAGAATATTCCGAACTAAAAGAAAAATTGGCCGAAAACAGCCAAACTTACCAAGGCGCAAAAGAACCATTCATTACCGCCACCCTAAAAGATGCGTTAGTATGGAAAGCCCGCAGTAAAGAAGACACATAAGGCACAATAAAAAGGGAGCTAGAAGCTCCCTATTCCCCTCACACCGTTAATACAACTAGCTAAGCAAACCCTTGATGGTCACACTAGCTTTCGCAAAGTCCATTTGGCCTGCGTATTTTTCTTTCATGGCAGCCATGCAGCGCCCGATGTCTTTGAGGCCCTCAGCACCAAGTTCAGCAACCACAGCGGCGCATGCGGCCTTGATCTCATCCCCAGTCATCTGCTTTGGCAGAAATTCCTGTATTATGGTAATTTCATCGCGCTCTTGCTCTGCAAGCTCACAGCGACCAGCCTCTTCATAAGCCTTAATGCTGTCATTACGCTGCTTGACCATTTTAGAAAGAATATCAATCACCACCGCGTCATCATCACGGTCAGATGCATCTTCACCGCGCGCGGCGATGTCTTTCTCTTTAATGGCTGCTAAAATGAGCCGGACAGTCGACAACTTGCGCTTATCTTTTGCGCGCATCGCGTCCTTCATTGATTGGCTTAGATCGTCTCGTAACATACCTTATAACCCTGAATAACGAGTCGGAAACGCCCATCCTATAGCAGCTCGCCCCGTGAAGCAATTAAGAAATAACTCATTAAGTCATTGATTTTATTGTATTTTTTAATTTATTCTTTTCTTGACCCCTTGATACCAAACGCTTAATGTCCCGTCAATTTGGCCTAAGCCAAGCACCCTGATAAGGTGCACATTGGCACCGGCTAATCCCTTGATTTGCAAGGGGTTTAACAAGACAGCTGAAAGCCGCTTCAGGGAATCACCTGATTAAGCAACAGCATAGGAAGGCACGCCCATGACTAAATCCGTCCCGACCACACCACCAGCAAGCGATATTACTGCCGCCCTCGTTCTTGCCGATGGCACTGTTTTTTGGGGTTATGGATTTGGTCGAGAAGGGGATACAGTTGGTGAAGTTTGTTTCAATACATCCATCACGGGCTATCAGGAAATCTTAACTGATCCATCATACGCTGGGCAAATCATCACCTTTACCTTCCCGCACATTGGTAATGTCGGCACCAATGATGAGGACCTAGAAACACAAATACCTGCCGCCCGCGGCCTCGTTATTGGCATTTGCGGCATTGATACTCGCAAGCTAACCCGCCACATCCGCGAGAACGGCGCGCCAAACGGGGTAATCGCATATAATAGAGACGGTAAGTTTGATATGCCTGCGCTGCTGAAGCAAGCACAGGGCTGGCCGGGACTTGAGGGCATGGACCTCGCAAAGGAAGTAACGCGCGGGGGTGAAATCACATGGACCGCCACTCGCTGGACGATCAAAGATGGCTACGGTGAACTAACCAACCCCAAAGCCCACGTGGTGGCAGTTGATTACGGCGCGAAAGACAACATTCTCCGCTGCTTGTCTGCAACAGGCGCAAAGGTAACAGTAGTGCCTGCAACAGTAAGTTACGAAGATATTATGGCCCACAAGCCAGATGGTGTTTTCCTATCAAATGGCCCTGGCGACCCGGCAGCTACAGGTGAATATGCTTTACCGGTTATTCACAAGTTAATCACAACCGGCCTACCAATTTTTGGCATCTGCCTCGGACACCAGCTTCTCGCGCTCGCATTTGGCGGTAAAACCTACAAAATGCATCAAGGCCACCGCGGGGCAAACCACCCAGTACAAGACCTACGCTCTGGCAAGGTAGAAATCACCAGCATGAACCACGGCTTTAGTGTAGATGCAAGCAGCCTACCGGGTGATGTGAAAATCAGCCATGTATCGCTGTTTGATAAAACAGTCTGCGGTATCGAGCACACCACGAAGCCAATATTCAGTGTGCAACAGCACCCCGAGGCAAGCCCGGGCCCGCAAGACAGTTTCTACCTGTTTGAGCAATTCATGGACATGATCCAAAAAAGTAAAGCCGCGTAAGGATAGCGAACAATGCCTAAAAGAACCGACATTAAAAGCATCCTGATCATTGGCGCAGGTCCAATCATCATCGGGCAAGCGTGTGAGTTTGATTATTCAGGCACACAGGCTTGTAAGGCGCTGAAGGAAGAAGGCTACCGGGTTATATTGGTGAATAGCAACCCCGCAACCATCATGACAGACCCTGAGCTTGCCGACGCAACCTATATTGAGCCGATCACGCCTGAGGTTGTTGAAAAAATCATCCTGAAGGAAAAGCCGGACGCTGTCCTGCCAACAATGGGCGGGCAAACAGGCCTCAACACTGCGCTCGCGCTCGCGCAGTCAGGCTTTCTTGAAAAGCACGGCGTTGAGCTTATCGGCGCGGACGCAGACGCCATTGATAAAGCCGAAGACCGCAGCCGCTTCAATGAAGCAATGGGCAAAATCGGTCTTGATGTGTGCAAGGGCCGCACTGCGCACTCAATGAAAGAAGCCCTTGAAGTGCTCGGTGAAATTGGCCTGCCAGCCATTATTCGCCCAAGCTTCACAATGGGCGGCACGGGCGGCGGCGTTGCATATAATAAAGAAGAGTTTCAAGCTATTGTAACTGGTGGCCTAGATGCATCCCCCACCAACGAAGTCCTTGTGGAGGAAAGCATCCTCGGCTGGAAAGAATATGAGATGGAAGTTGTGCGTGACCGCGCTGACAACTGCATCATCGTTTGCTCCATCGAGAATGTGGACCCGATGGGTGTGCATACAGGCGACAGTATCACTGTGGCCCCTGCCCTCACACTGACAGACAAAGAATATCAGATCATGCGCAACGCCAGTATCGCAGTACTACGCGAAATTGGCGTGGAAACCGGCGGTTCGAACGTGCAGTTTGCGGTGAACCCCAAAGATGGTCGCCTAATTGTTATTGAAATGAACCCTCGGGTGAGCCGCTCATCAGCGCTTGCATCCAAGGCAACGGGCTTCCCGATCGCAAAAATCGCTGCGAAACTTGCTGTTGGTTACACACTCGACGAGCTCTCCAACGACATTACGGGTGTTACGCCTGCGTCGTTTGAGCCAACCATCGATTATGTGGTTACAAAAATCCCGCGTTTCACTTTCGAGAAGTTTGCGGACGCACAACCTGTTCTTTCAACAGCCATGAAATCCGTTGGTGAAGCTATGGCCGTTGGTCGCTGCTTTGCGGAAAGCCTCCAGAAGGCTATGCGCTCCATGGAAACAGGACTTAACGGCCTTGATGAAGTTGAATTCGAAGGATATATCCCCGGCGAAGGCGACTTTAGTCCTATCCTCAAGGACCTAGGTACCGCCAAACCTGACCGGTTACTGCGTATCGTGCAAGCAATCCGCGAAGGCGTAAGCTTAGAGGACATTCACCGCGTTAGTCACTTTGACCCTTGGTTCCTTGAGCAATTCCAGAAAATTGTTGATGCCGAAGCAAAAGTAATCAAACACGGCCTACCTGCTGGTGAACGTGAACTACGTAAGCTCAAGATGCTCGGCTTTTCTGACGCGCGCCTCGCGGACCTAACAGACCTAACGGAAGCTGAAATCACAAAAGCCCGCCATGTTGCCGGTGTACGCCCGAGCTTTAAACGCATTGATACATGCGCCGCTGAGTTTGAAGCCAAAACACCTTATATGTACTCAAGCTATGAAACATTCGCTGCTGGTGAAGCCGCAGAATGCGAAGCAAACCCAACTGAGCGGGAAAAAATTATCATCCTAGGTGGTGGCCCAAACCGTATTGGTCAAGGTATTGAGTTTGATTATTGCTGTTGTCATGCTTGCTTCTCGCTTTCTGATGCAGGCTATGAAACCATCATGGTCAACTGTAATCCTGAGACAGTTTCAACGGACTATGACACTTCTGACCGGCTATACTTCGAACCACTTACAGCTGAAGATGTGATTGAAATCATCCGTACCGAGCAAAAAAATGGCACTGTAAAAGGTGTTATCGTTCAGTTTGGCGGCCAAACGCCTCTTAAACTTGCACATGCACTTGAAGCAGCGGGTATTCCAATCCTTGGTACGAGCCCTGATGCGATTGACCTTGCTGAAGACCGTGAACGCTTTCAGGAACTGGTAGAAGAGCTCGGCCTCAAACAGCCGAATAATGGCCTTGCCCGCAGCCACGAAGAAGCTGTTGCTGTTGCTGACCGCGTTGGCTATCCCGTCCTCATTCGCCCAAGCTATGTACTTGGTGGACGTGCCATGGAAATTGTGCACGACCAAGAAGGCCTTGATCGTTACATCGCAGAAGCCGTGCATGTATCTGGTGACAGCCCTGTGCTCATCGATAGTTTCTTAAAAGATGCAATCGAGGTAGATGTAGATGCCTTGTCAGATGGGGAAACAGTGCATATCGCGGGTATCATGGAGCATATCGAAGAAGCCGGCGTGCACTCAGGTGACAGTGCTTGCTCATTGCCGCCCTATAGCCTGCAAGATAGTGTGATTGACGAGATTAAACGTCAGGCTGTGCAGCTTGCTAAAGCCCTCAATGTCGTCGGTTTGATGAATGTGCAGTTTGCAGTCAAAAACGGTGAAGTTTACCTCATTGAGGTAAACCCACGCGCCAGCCGAACAATACCTTTTGTTGCAAAAGCTATTGGTAGCCCTATTGCTGCTTTTGCCGCACGCGCAATGGCAGGTGAGAAGCTCGCTAATTTTGATCTGAAAGACCCGAAAACAGATCATGTTGCGGTGAAAGAGGTTGTCATTCCTTGGGGCCGCTTCCCTGGCGTTGATATTCTCTTGGGCCCAGAGATGAAATCAACCGGCGAAGTTATGGGTATCGACAATAACTTCCGCATGGCTTTCTATAAATCCCAGCTTGCTGCTGGCGTGCAACTTCCAACCGAAGGTAAAGTTTTTGTATCCATTAAGGATAGCGACAAAGACGGCTACCTACCGCTTGTGCAAGACCTCAAAGCCATGGGTTATGACGTGGTGGCAACAGACGGCACTGCAAAATACTTTAGCGACCACGGCATTGACGTGGAAGTTGTCCACAAAGTTGCCTCTGGCATGCGCCCACACGTACTCGACATCATGAAAAATGACGAAGTACATCTGATGTTCAATACGACAGAGGGCAAGCAGGCCATCAAGGATAGTTACGAAATACGCAATACAGCCCTGACAATGAAACTGCCGTATTTCACTACGCTTGCAGCATCCAAGGCAGCGGTTCAATCGCTTGCGGCAATCAAGGCCGGCAAGCTTGAAGTCAAACCCTTGCAAGACTACGCATAAACATTAAGGCGGAAAACCACTTAACATTTCCACCAAGATACAAGGGAAACTAAAGGCTTGAGCACGCGCACTTGATTTTTAGCGAGCCATTCGCTACATAATGGCTATGACGCGCCGGCCCTCTGGGTCGGCGCTCATGTTTTGTATATGCCCTTGAGGTTAAAAACAGCCCGCAGGGCAGCACTGAAACAATATGAATAGGACGGGGACACATGAACGATAAAGTGCCCATGCTAGCAGACGGCCACGCAAGACTAGAGGCTGAGCTAAAAAATTTGAAATCCGTAGAGCGCCCAGCAGTGGTTGCAGCCATTGAAGAAGCGCGCGCACACGGTGATTTATCAGAGAATGCTGAATATCACGCAGCTAAAGAACAACAAGGCCATATTGAGACGCGGATTACTGAACTGGAAAGCAAGCTTTCTCGCGCAGATATTATTGATCCAACATCTCTCTCTGGCGACCGGATTATGTTTGGCGCAACGGTGACCCTCATTGATGAAGACGATACGAAAGTTGTCTATCAAATCGTTGGGGTAGAAGAAGGCGATGTGAAACAAGGAAAAATTTCCTACCAGTCACCAATTGCACGCGCCCTTATTGGCCGTAAACTTGGTGATGAGGTAGAGGTCCGCACACCGGGCGGCGAACGTTATTATGACGTGGAAAAAATAGACTTCGTCTAATCAAATTCACAATACAATATTTAAAAGCCCACCTTATTGGTGGGCTTTTTTTTGTTTGTGCCTACTTATTCTTATAGTAGTGGCAACAAAAAGCACCGGGGACATACTCGGTGCTTCTATTCATTCCGTATAAAACCGGATGCTTTTAGCCAACTTCAGGCAAAGGCACACCCGGTGCATGTTTAGATGTACGAATAGTCAATGATGTTTTCACGCTGGCAACATTCGGTGCCGGCGTTAGCTCGCCTGTCAAAAACTGCTGAAACGATGCCAAATCATGCGCTACAATTTTTAAGATAAAGTCGATTTCACCGTTGAGCATGAAACATTCACGCACCATCGGCCAATCCTTCACACATTCTTCAAACTTTTGAAGATCACTTTCGGCTTGACTATGCAGCCCCACCATTGCAAACACCGTCAACCCATAACCGAGGGCTTCTTGGTTCAAGTGAGCGTGGTAACCCTGCACATAGCCTTCCTCTTCCAGCGCACGTACACGGCGCAGGCAAGGCGGCGCAGTAATACCGACACGATTTGCCAATTCAACATTGGTAATCCGGCCTTCAGATTGGAGGCACGTTAATATTTTGCGATCAACAGCATCCAGTTTGACGCGACCCATTTGGAAACTCCCCATAAACTCTTTAATAGTTTCTTATAATACAAAAGGTGTTTTGAGAAATAAAGTTCCAATTTCGGATAATTTTATTTCTAATGTTAAACATTACTAGCATCCTGTACCAAAATAGGTAGAATGTCGCAAGGGTGATTCGGGAGCAGTCTACGCCCACTATAAAAAACAGCGAATAAACAGATAGGGATGGTCAAAGCGATTCGCCCAGTTGGGACGAATCTAACCTGAGTGAGTGTTAGTGGTGAACGAAGCGTCAGCGTTTGATATGAACGCGCTAGATAGCAGAATAAGGGAGCTGGTGGCCTATGCGCGGGAGCGTGACGGCGAAGACCGCACTACCCTATTCCGTAATTTAGTGGACCTGTTCCTAACCGGCAAAGCCCCACCAAAAGACCCAACCCGTAGCCAATTACTTGATGTTTTAGAGGCACTTGTGCCGCATGTAGAAGCTGACAGTCGCCGCACAGTGGCTGACTTGGTCGCCAACATGTCATCGCCCCCTCTCGATTTGGCGCTGCGCCTATGCCGAGACAGGGCCTCACTTATTAGCAATCTACTTAAACATGTCGCCTTTGATGAAGACGATATCTTGGGGCTAATTGAATGTACGGGTCGAGAACATCACCAAATTTTAGCGTCTCGCGACGACCTTTCTGCAAATATTTGGATTGCGCTCGCCCGCGCTGCACCCAATGCTCCTCCGTTTGATCACCAATCGACACTCGCGCTCTGGAGTGATGATTTAGGTATTATGCGCACAGCAAACGCTGCAACAGGTACGAGCGGTGCTCCATCTGCAATCGTAACACCACTCCGTACTGACCAGCTCAATAGTAGACAAAATGGTGGGAAAATACGCCCCGTTGGGAAACCAAGTATCCGAATCATCAAAACTGATGAAGATTTAATGGCTGAACGTTCCCATAACACCGAACCTAATGATGCCGAAAATCACACAACGCACGCCGCAGAAGCAATAGAGTTTACAGACAATGTTGCTAATAATGTTACTGGCATTAGAGAGGACAAACCCGCGCCGCATGGTCAGGATAGTGATGACCACACACCGCACACATCAATAGGCCTTGACCCAGCTCTGCAGCAATTCATTGGTAATGAAGAAACAACATCACCACTTAAGGACCCAGGGCCTGGTGGTTGGGCTTGGCGTAGTGACCGTGACGGTATCATTTCCACTCTGTCGCCCAAAGGGATTGAGCTCCTTGGAAATGGCATGGAAAACACAGGCACTACGGTGCTTGATATCCTTAGCCTTAACCACAAAGTAGGCCATCCTGTTGCGCGTGCTTTCCAGCGCCGCAGCACAATCCATGATGCGCCTATTTTCCTTACGTCAATGGATCCCTCGCACCAACATTGGACTCTAGAAGCCACGCCTTTCTTCAGCAATTGTGGCGGCATCTTCGAAGGATATGAAGGCGTTCTAACACCAGTGGCCTCTGCAAAAGAAGAAGAATTTCTTCCGACTGAAGAAGATGCAAGCGCCCTTTTCCTTGATGAAGTAGCCCCTGCCAGACGTGCTGTTATTGGCGCCGGCAACGCTTTCACACAAACAACCAACAACACCCCTCGTGCCGAAACCCTGGCCTCCCAACCAATTAACAAACCCACTATGAAGCAAGCTCCAGCAGCTGCACAGAAACCCATTGCTGAGCCTGCTGCTCAAATCAGCACCGCCACAGAAGAGGCCACCACTTCGGCACTAGAAGATGTAATCAGCGAAACACTCAAGCCATTAAAAGATGCTCTTGAAAACCAAAAAAATACACCGGCTTTAGCTAGTGAAACAGCATCTTCGGGCAATATAGATGCCCTTAACTTTGTTGAAATCCGGTCAACACTTGATCTTCTAGAGGAAGCGTTAGCCCGCCTATCAGTCGCAGGTAAAAATACTGGCAATATTCAGGTTCGCTTACAAAGCGAGATTGCCTCTGCATGCGCCCGAACACTACGGGATCTACTCGCCAAATAGTAGCTTGCCTCCTATAGCCCATTCTGTAACATTTCAAGAAAACGTGACCATAAGCGGCAACAAATTTGCATTAAACTTCCAATAAGCAAGCCACATTCAGCACGAGGACAACTACATGCCTTTCATCACCAAGTTGGCACATGGCACACTGAAAATATTTACGGCCCTAACAGCTATTTTTATTGTCTTCAGTATACCAACATATAGCAAAGATGCCCCAAATCCGGCAATCTGGAAGTTGACCGACCATGACAGCACCGTCTGGCTATTTGGCACCGTGCACATCCTCCAGCCATCTCTAAACTGGCAGTCTGAGAAAGTCTCGCAAGCCTTCATTAACTCTGATGTTGTTTACTTTGAAACACCCGCAGACCAAAAAGCCATGCAGCCCCTTATAATGCAATATGGGGTCAACAAAGGCACCACACTCAGTGCACAAATGAGCGATACTGGCCGCGCAAATTTAAAGCGCGCCTTGCAAAGCCTAGGCATCCCTCTAGGCGTTACCCAGCAACTCGAGCCACTAAAACCATGGCTAGCAGGCCTAACAATGGCTGCTTTTCAAATTCAGGCACAGGGCGGCGACCCCGAAGCGGGCGTAGAGCGTATCCTGCAAAAAGAAGCCAAACGCATTGGGAAACCGGTTCGGTACTTGGAAACTGACATACAGCAAATTCAAATGCTGGCAGGCCTTTCTGACAAAGCACAGCTATATTTACTGGAAGATGGCCTTCGCATGATGATTGAAGAGCCCAATCTCCTTAACGAACTAATCTCAGGCTGGGTCAGCGGAGATGTCAACAAAATCGACGCGGTCATGCTTCAATCTATGCAGCAAGAACAAGAGCTTTATGCGACCATCCTTGTTGATCGGAACAAAAATTGGGCGGCTCAAATTAAAACCATCATGGAGGGTTCCGGGACAGCTTTTATCGCGGTCGGCGCAGGACATTTAGCTGGTGGCAATTCAGTGCAATATTATCTCGGTGACTATGGCTTAACTGCAGTGAGACAATAACAACTAAGTGTTCTGGGCAACCATATGACCTGATCACATATAAAAAAGGCGGCACAACTCGCCGCCTTTTCGTATTATTCGCTATCTAACCCGAGACTTATTCGCCGCCGCCAAGACCAGCTTGTGCTGTCATCGTTGAACTTGGGCGTGTCCACGTCACATTATCACAGCGTGAGCCCTTGCAGCTACTAACCATCAGCTTGCCATCATCCAGTTTTAGCTTGCCTTTACGGTCTTTGCCATTTGCCTGAATAACTTTACCTTTACCGTAACGGCCACCGCCTTTTTTACCTTCAGGACGGAAGCTTTTCAGTACCTCTGTACCAACGACTACTTCTGCATCAGTTGACCAAACAGTTTTCCCGCACAGACGCTTAGCGGAAGACCCACACGGCGCAATCTCTACGATGCTTGATCCATTATTAGTTAACCAGTAACCGTCAAGGTTACCATCAGCTGCACTTGCAGGTGCTACTGCGAAGCTTGCGCTCGCCAGAGCGATAAACGCGATCCGGCGATTTACTGCCGAAATCATGCCAGAACGGAGGATGGTCACCAGACCGCGCTTGGGAAGAAGTTTCATCATTTTTTATCTCCTCGTGTCGTTTTTAAACTCATAACAATTACTTAAATGTCAGGTCGCTTCGTAAGATCACTTGGCGACCGTTTGGATTCTGCTCCAATTGACTTAAGGACAATATGGATACTATGCTTTCATTCTTCTCACCGATTTTGAAATGAGGTAGCTTTTCCATAAATCAGCAATGCTTTTCACAAATCGGCTAGACAATTTTGGTATTTCAACAGTCTGCCAAAATCTTTTTTCTATATTCAGTTGGTGTCATGCCCGCCCGCTCTTTAAAGGCCCGGTTAAAAGGCCCTAGTGACCCATAACCAAGGTCCATGGCAACTGTCAGAACAGGCACATGCCGATCTTCAATGGCAGATAAACGAGACTTGGCTGCTTCAATACGGTGGTGGTTAAGATAGTCCGCAAAATTGCGGTATTTGAGGTGCTGGTTAATAATGCGGCGCAATCTATGCTCTGGCATATTTGCAGCATCAGCAAGCCGGCTGATTGTCAGGCCCTGCTCAAGAAGCGCATCCTGGCTCATCATTTTTTGCAACATTTCAAGGTCATGCCTGTCTTCTGCTAGTGAACGCCGCATTGGCACAGGCTGGGCCGCTTCCGCTGGCCCAAACAACCAGTCCCCCTTTAGACTAGTCAAATGCCACAACATATACCCTTCAATGAAGAAGACAGACGCAGACTGCGTTACCAAGAATAGAGCTGAAGATCCGCTCGCACCGTGCCCGAGCATGTAACTTTCAAGCGCCACCATCCAAGCAAAAGAAATAGCTACAAACATTACAAACACTGACCGGAAACGTCGACGTTCCTCAACCAAATCATCATTGCGACCACTCCATGCCGCATAACAAAGATGTGCGGCAATACCGAGCTTAAACATCTGCACAAGTAAACCTAAAAATACAGATTTCTCGCCGGCGGTGCCTACTAAAACATAAGCTGTGGCTGGAGAAGTTAACAAAGATTGCCCTGTACTCGCCGTAACAGAATATTGCAGCAAAAGTTCGGTAACCAAGAAAGCACCGCCAAAAACATAATGCTGTTTGGTTAACTCAAAGGCGTCATCAAATAGGGAAAGGCAAAACAGCCAAATAATAATAGGGCCAACTTGACACATGAAGCTAAGCGACATCATGAACGCGCCTATCGCTTCATATAGCCCCGGCGTATAAATAAACAACCAAAGCGCAACATTGAGGCAGCATATAATGCCCAATTTTCCCGAGAACGTGCAACGTCCATCCCGGTAGATAAGCGCGGCAGTAAACAGGCAGCTCGCAATACCGCCAAACCGAAAAAAACTATCTAATAATTCTAGCACTACAGCCCCCTATTGCTGTTAGTGGGTCGCCCTCATGCAAACAACTGCATCGGTGCGAGCGTCATATATAGGAAACAATACTGGACTCACTAGTCTAAATTAGTGAATAACCTATTATACAAAAATGAATAGCTACACCTTGGCGTGGTTTGGCAGCAGCTACCGCAAGCTGGTTATGGGCGGGGCCTTTTTGGGGCCGGGCCTTTTCCGTCTCAGCGTACGACCAGTTTCCTGCTCCAACTGCTCAACCCATGCTTCTGCCCCGCACGGGCGGCCAGTGTTACTGTGGGTCCGTAGGCGCTTTAGCTCTGCACCCTTAACGCCGCCCGCCAGAAAGCTGGCCCAGTTGGGCACCAGCTTCAGCAATGGTTCACTTTGCACCAGCGCATCATCTTTGCCCGCGAGATGCGCCCCGGCGCTCGACCAACGCCATTCTTCTGGTTTTGCCACCAGCCCTGCCCGCACCGGGTTCAGTTCCACATAGCGCGCGCAGGCAATCAGATACTGCTCGTCCATCGGGAAAGAATGAAACCGCCCCTGCCACAGATAGCCACGCCAGCCTTCCCGGAAATTGACATGCCGTGTATAACGCCGGTGCGCTTCACCAAGCGCCGCGCGCAGGCCGTCCTCGCTGGAAGGCACCAGAATCAGATGCACATGGTTTGGCATCAAACAGTAGGCCCACACCTTAGTGCCCGCCTTTTTGCAGCCTTCCGTGACAAAGGCCATATAGGCCTCATAGTCGCTATCCTGAAAGAAAGTTTCCAGGCGCCGCACTCCGCGCTGGGTAATATGATGCGGATAACCGGGAACAACCAATCGTGCGAGCCTTGCCATGACAAAGACCCTAGATTCAGCCCAAAGAAGAGTCAATTAAGTATTATGTCCCCGGAATTCCAACCCCAACCTGCTTTAACTTAAAATATAGTTTGTTAGTGAAAATCATTTTAAATCGCGAGCGACCCTGAGTCCTTGCGCGCCATTTTTACTTTTCTTGGAAGCCCCATCCAAGCCAAGCCCTTCACTAGGATGGATAAAGGAAGGCGCTGTGCGAAAATTCCCTCCTTTAAACAAACGAAATTTACACACTCCCTTGCTCAATACGGGCGCACTTGTATTGGAAAAATTAGTTTTGGACACTTCATCCAGACAATCTGCTACCCATTCGCTAACATTCCCGAGCATAAAATAGAGGCCAAATGGGTTAGCTTGAAATAACGAAATATCTGCCGGAACAGGACTTATATATTGCTTAGACCTACTACACCCATCACAAACATCCATCCCATAGCGAAACTCATCACCCCACCAGTACATTTCATCAGAACCCGCTCTTGCCGCATATTCCCATTCATTTTCAGACAACAAGCGATATAATTCGCCAGTTTTTTTGCTCAACCAATCCACATATAATTTAGCATCATTCCAGCTCAAATCATGAGCTGGATTACGCCTCAACCCATCGTGAAAACCCGTAGTGGCTGGTGCACACTGTCCCTCCTCGACACATTGATAGTATTCTTCCTGTAGCACCTCAAAACGTGCGACAGCGAATGGCGCAGTAATTGTAATCATGCGCCAAGGCATGCCACGCTTCCTCACAGCCTTGGGGTGCAACCCAACCATACCCTCGCCCGCAGGTATCACCACCATTTCAGGGCATGTTTCGCAGTCCTTGAACACCTCACCCGGTTTTAAGGTTTGCTCTTCGTTTGCGCATGCGGCAGCAGACAACAAGAAGGCGGTACTCAGGATAAATTTCTTCATCACTCGCCTCCCAGTTCGATGGTGGATTTTTCGCCTGTCTTGGCATCCACGCGCTGCATCTTCAGTTTCTTGCCCTTCAGCGGGCCCGTTAGCAGATCAGACAGGCAGGCTTCAGCGAGCTTATTTTCAGGCGTGGCGTGCGGCACGATTAGGTCCACGAGCCATAGCTCAAGCGCGCCCTCCTTTAGCTCAGGCAGGGTCAGGTCAATTTCATCGCCAGCCTTCTTCTCAGTCTTTTGGGCGGTGATTACCTGCATAATGTCTGTGCCGTGGCGCCAGCCCTCAGGCTTCAGCCGTCCAGCCTTGTTCATCTCTGCCGCCTTGTCCGGTGTTAGGTACGCCCAGAGCGCAAGGCCAACAGCCTGTGTGCCAACCTTGAACACCCGCGCTTGATTGAGCACAATGGCGGGCATAATCAGCCACTCAAGGTCAGCGAGCTTCAGGTTTTTATGCAGCGGGCTCTGTGACAGCAGCCAAACCATTTCCCCAAACGCCTGCCCCAAGGTACTACCAGAGAGCGTGCCGGGTGCGCCAGCGAGCTGTGGCGCAGCATCTGTTGGCGCAGCCTTTTGGGGTTCAGCTTTTTTAGCCTCAGTTTTTTGGGCTGGTTTCTTCATAGGTTTCTTTGCTGAAGCCATCAGGCATACTCACTTTTAAGCTGATCATTTAAAACGAAGGGAAGCACGGTGTGCCTGCGTATTAAGAATATACGCATGGTGATCGTCACTCGCCGACCAAGATCGGCGAGTCCATCGAACCACCGCGCATATGCAACCAAGATGGATGCGCCGGTCAAGCCGTCGCATGACGAAAGAAGTAAGGCAGCCGCATGTCGCTGTGCCGCGTAATCCGATTTACTGTAATAGAATAAGGGGACACAATACTTAATTATGCTGACGCCGATCACCCGCCGGGCCAAGATTACAATTAAGTATTGTGTCTCCTTATTGGTACCGGCGCGCCAAAAGATAAGCGCGTGCAAGATTGGCGTGCCCGCCATCGCAAGCACACACAGCAACCGGCCAATACCGGCACCCTGAGCCTTTAAGTCCATAAGCGCACCCCAAACTTCGCGCCGCCTTATGCCCCAACCATCTGCATATGATTAAGGACCTGTTATCAATTTGGGAGGTATTTCAATGCATACAAGCGGCATGTTAAATGCGCAAACAGCCTATACAGCAACAATATCGCTTAAAAAGAAAAGCCCCCCAAATATCTCATAGCGCAGGAAATAGACCATAGGCGGGGCGGCAGAGTCAATAATCCGGCATGTGTAGCCCAATGAAATGCCACCTCGCGCCCTTATCAAGACGGCGATGGCGCTTGATCTCGCTCCGGCATGTTATAGACCGCCGTCGCATCACCAGAAGCACGCGCCACATACTCAGGATGTTCCGTGCCCATTAAACGGTCCCACCAGCTAAAATAGAGGCCATAATTATATTGGCCATTTGCATGGTGCAAGTCATGGTGCGTCACCAGATTGATTTGCCCAAGAATTGGATGCTTTGCCCATGACCGCGGGAACAGCTCATAGCCAGAGTGCCCTATCGCATTTCGGACAATCATATGCCCCATAAAAATAAACGTCGCCCAGTGGTTCATGGGCACAAACAGCAGGAACAGCGGCACAAAAACTGCGTTTACAGCTGTTTCTATTGGGTCAAAGCTATAAGCAGTCCATGGTGACGGGTTCATAGACTTGTGATGGTAATAATGCGAAAGCCGCATCAGTTTTGGGTGATGTAACAGCCGGTGCGTCCAGTAGAAATAGGCATCGTGGGCAACAATCATGAGGAAGATACTACCCCAGAAGTACAGCCACCCATGAGTTTCAATATCACCGTAAAATTCGATAATACCTACGCGTGCACCAAAGAAAGTTAAGAAACCCACAAAACCATAAATGGCAACCGACCCCATTGAGGCTCGTATTTCTCGCCACATTTGCTTGGCGCGAGGATGCTTGGTCCGAATTTTCCTGCCAGCCAACTGCTTTTTGAACAGCACATAGACAATGAGAAAAACACCACCCGCCCCGAGAAAATACCTGACAAGGTCAGAGATAAAACTGCCTAGCCAAACCTGAGCGATAAATTCCAACTGTTCCATAAATAAACTCCTGCGTCTGTCGTGCCATATTTTATTTTGTGGCACCCTGCAGGAAGCCCTAGAAAAAGGCTCGCCAATTTCGAAAACTGCCGAATATTTTCAAAATCGGCGTGTGTTATTCAGAATCAGCGAGAGCCTTCTTACGGTATTCAGAAGGTGTCAGACCGGTACGTTCCTTAAAGGCACGATTGAACGGCCCAAGTGACCCATAGCCCAAGTCCATAGCAATAACGAGGATTTGCTGATTACGGTTTTCAACAATTGCAAGCCGCTCTTTTGCCTCCGAAATTCTATAGTAGTTCAGAAAATCCGAAAAATTCCGGTATCCGAGATGTCTATTAATCAAGCGTCGTAATCTATGCTCCGGCAAACCAACCTTTTCTGAAAGAGCAGCAATTGTAAGCCCTGCTTCTAGGTAAGTTTTATCTTCCGCTACTGCCTTCGTAATCTGTTCGAGGTCATGCCGCTCAGTTACATCTGCTGGCAATTGTTTTTTGGGTAGCTTGCGATCCGGATTTGGCCCGGAAACCAGAATCACACTGCGGTCCGCTTTTGCAATGTGCAGAACCAAGACCATACCAAGCACAGTAAAAGAGAATGCCTGAAAAACATACATCTCCGTATAAATTGCTAGGTCTGTGAACCAAGTTTCAATCGTCGTAACTGTACCGGTAAAAACTGTAACCAAAACAATATAAAGTGTGCGGAAATGGCGCCGAGCTTCGAGAAGATCATCCGCACGGCCTTGCCATGCCACATACACCATATGCACGAGCAAACTCAGTCGAACAAACGTCATAGCCATATCTGATGTTTCCACACATAGCGGTGGGCCACCCCAGCATGTTGTCATCTCAGAAACATAAAAGGCACTATAAAGGCCTGCGACCCCATAATGTTTAATGTCTAGGCTGAAATCATCCTCAAACTGCGACAGGCTAAACAACCAGATAAAAACCGGCCCGAGCGCTGCAAAAAACCAAACAAAATAGTACCCCGCACCGAAGGGAATATAATCCTGCGGTTGAGACCCAAATAAATATCCCGCTGCACCAAATGAGGAAAGGGCTCCAAGTATAGCTGCTAAACGCCATCCGTAATCGCGTAAACAAATTACCCCAATTAGAATAAAGAGCCCAACGGCCCAATAGCGAAATAAATTGTCGTAAAACTCCAGCACATCAGCTCCCTACTCTATGGCGCATGGTCCGTATTTATCACAAGGATATAGGCGAAAGAAAGGCTACGGGACAAAAGCCGACTTAAGGCACAGTAGAAACTCAACAATGTCACCTTGACGCCATCCCACCATTAACATAACAGTTATATTTAATGCATGATAAATAATCGATTTAATCGATTACAATAATCGATACATCCAACATTGCTTTTAGCCTGAAAAAGCATAGAGTGTGCCCATAATCGGTTGGGGCATTGCTTTGGTCATATCACTGCAACAGCTTCACCGTATTTTCAGTTTGTACAATTTTAAACACACACAAAGGAGGCTTAAATGGCTGTTCTTGCAGGCAAACCAGCACCAGACTTCACCGCAGCCGCTGTTATGGAAGATGGCAGCATCAACGGTGAATTTAACCTTAAAGATTATCTTGGCGGCGATTACGGCCTTGTTTTCTTCTACCCACTTGACTTCACTTTTGTATGTCCTTCTGAAATTCTTGCGTTCCATAACCGCATGAATAAATTCAAAGAACTCGGCGTGAAAGTGGTTGCTGTTTCTGTTGATAGCCAGTTCTCGCACGCTGCATGGCGCAACACACCAACCAAAGAAGGTGGACTTGGACCTGTTGATTTCCCTATGGTTGCGGATATCACCAAACAAATTTCACGCGATTATGACGTACTGATCGAAGATGCAGGCGTTGCGCTTCGTGGTACATTCCTAATCGGTAAAGATGGCAATGTTTGGCACCAATATGTAAACAACCTGCCACTTGGTCGTAACGTGGACGAATTTGTTCGCCTTGTTGAAGCACTCCAATTCCACGAAGAACACGGCGAAGTTTGCCCTGCTGGCTGGAACAAAGGTGACGAAGGCATGAAAGCTGATGCTGCTGGTGTTGCAGACTACCTCAGCAAACACGCTGAAGAGCTCTAAAACAAACTTTAACCAAAAACTCTAATAAAAAGGTTCTGATTTTTCAGAGCCTTTTTTTTGTGTTTTGACTTTGTTTCGGCCGTCTTATAAGAAAAACGTAATAACTCGCGTTAAATTAGAATAAAATTTGTGACAGCTATAAGGGAAATCTTAAAACTTCTACCTCTATACGGTAATCACCTGATCGTGAGATGCATTAGCGAATACTAAAGATATAGACAGTATTCTACGGCTTGAGGAAGCCTTGTAAGTTTTAAGTTGCGGGACGGCTATGAAAATCAGACATCATAAATTGGGTATAACAGTTTATGTATTGCTTATGGCGGGCGTCCTTATCGCTTTTCCGCAGATGCCTTTATTTGCCTTTGCCGCAACGCTAACTCTATATTGCATTGTCATTTTCGCCACAAAACCTGAACGGCGCTGTAGAGACTGCGGCACCAGTTTCTATCTCACTCCCTTCAGTTTCCCTATAATTTGGTTACATACGCTGACTTGTAAGCGGTGTGGGGCAAAAGTTAAAAACAAACACCGCTAAAAGCTGGCTTCATGGACAAAATCTTTTCCGCCCGTTAGAAGGTAGGCAAGGAGAATACCATGTCTGATTATCTAACTCTTCCCAGACAATACACTTTAAGCGGTACTGACCTTATAGTCAGTTCGATCGCATATGGGTGTTGGCGGTTTGCCGGTACAACTGTCGAAGAGGCTGCGGAAAAAATCAACAAAGCACTACAGTGCGGCATAACACTCATTGATACGGCAGATATATATACCGATGATTGGCAAAATGGCTTTGGACGCGCTGAAAATTTACTAGGTGACGTATTCAAAACTAATCCCGCACTAAGGCAAGCATCCATTCTTGCAACAGAGGGCGGAATTGTTCCGGGTCTGCCGTATAATAGCAGTGCTTCTTACTTGGTCAGCGCGTGCGAAGCCTCTCTGAAACGTCTAAACACAGACGTCATCGATATCTATCAAATCCATCGGCCTGATTTACTCTCTTCTTTTGAGGAAACAGCTAAAGCTTTGACCCAACTGAAAGATACCGGGAAAATTCGTTTCGTTGGCGTATCAAACTACACATGCCAACAATTTGAAGCGCTTCAGTCCTGCTTGAAATTTCCTCTTATATCTCATCAACCAGAGCTCTCATGTATAACAACTAAGCCTCTTTTTGATGGCATACTCGACCAATGCCAACAACGCAAATTATTGGCATTTGCTTGGTCACCACTTGCTGGAGGTTCCCTCATAACTGGGCAAGGTGACAGCTCAACCAAACAAACTAAACTAAACCGATTGCTGCCTGTTCTCGACAAGTTATCGGATCAGAATAATACAGACCGTACAGCAATAGCTCTCGCGTTTTTACTCGCACACCCTGCCAATGTTATTCCTATTATCGGAACACAAACACTCAGCCGCATTCAAACCAGCACATCTGCATGGGGTGTTAAACTCAGTCGACGGGACTGGTACGATATTCTCGCGGCGAGCCCATGCCATGATCACTAACAACAACACCAAAGAGCCACCTAGCAGTACCTGTAAATTGAGAAATTCTCTGACAACGTACCAGTGAGCGGTAACAACAACATGTTGTCCAGCTGAATATCCGCTCTAGCTCATGCTATAACACTTGAGCAAAGGGGCACTCATTGCGTAAATTCAGGATATTATTAGTCGTGCTGACGGTCGCCGCCGCAGGCATTTATTTCTGGTTGCAACCGCCCCATGTTGCAGACGAAGTTATTTTTACGAACGGCATTATTCTTACCCTTGAGGCGGATACACCCACGGCGGAGGCAGTATTAGTCCGAGGTGGCCGAATTATCAGCGTTGGCCCCCTTACCCAAGCCAAAAAGATGGCGACTGGCACGCCTGATATTATAGATTTGGCAAATAAAACACTAATGCCGGGCCTGATTGAACCCCACACCCACCCACTTGCAACAGCAATGCTTGGTGCCGCTGTTGACGTTAGTGGCTTTAAACACACAAATCGTTCCAAGGTAATTAAAAGTCTCAAAAAAGGTATAGAAAAAGGCGGCTTCGGCGGCTGGATTGTGGCGTCCGGCTGGGACCCCGTTATGTTATCTGACCTCACTGCACCGACACTCGAAGAACTAGATACTCTTTCACCAGACGAGCCGCTCATCATCTTGACCCAAATGATGCATGACGCCTATGCCAACAGCGCTGCACTTAAGGCCGCAGGCATTACAAATAATTCAATTGCCCCGGGTGGCGGTGAATTTGTTAAAAATGCAAAAGGCCAGCTAACAGGAACCATTCGTGAGATTGGTGCAATCGGCGAAATTTTCAAAGCCTTACCAACACCGCCAGCAGGTACCCACACACTTCTGTTGTCACAACAATTTAAACTGTATGCACAAGCTGGGTACACAACCCTCGGCATACTGGGCCCTGTTGGTAGAGCTGACGACCCGATTGGTATTATTAAAAAAGTTAGTGGCCTCAACCGCAGTCCTGTACGCACTCAAATTTATGGTCTTCCCAATCAAATTACACGCCTAGAAAAGCCTCAAGGACAAAATGAAGCTGCACCAGTTGTCGGCGTCAAGTTCTGGATGGACGGCTCCCCATTTTCTGGCGGTGCGGCGTTCAAAGCGCCGTATGCAAATACGCGCCTCACACACGAACGCCTGCATCTCGCAGCCGGGCATATAGGTTCACTGAATTATGATGAAGAAACCTTCAAGCTGCTTTTCTCTGATTATCACCAAAAAGGCTTTCAGATCGCAGTGCACACACAAGGCGAGCTGGCGATTGATCAGGTCCTCGATATCGCTGAAGAGGTGATCAATCAGTATCCACGTGCAGATCATCGCCACCGCCTTGAACACAATGCCCTCATAACTGAAGGGCAGCTCATCAGGGCCAAACAACTCGGCTTCACAACCAGCTTTTTTGTCGACCATATCTATTATTACGGCCATGCCTTAAATGACCTCGTCGGTTCGCGAACCAACCGCTACATGCCAATCAAGACTGCGCTTAAGGTTGGTCACAAAGCCACCGTCCATACTGACAACCCTGCAACACCTATCGGTGCATTTCGAGCTATGAAAACACTTCGTGTACGTGCCGCTCGTACCGGGGGCGTGCTTTTGGGACAACACGAACAGCTCACCCCCCTAGAGGCATTAGAAGCAATGACCATTAATGCTGCGTGGCAACTAGGATTAGAAAACGAAACCGGGTCCCTCAAAGCAGGGAAGTCAGCAGACTTTGTCATTCTAAGCGCGAACCCACTAACAACACCAAACGTCGAGCTTCAAGACATCACCGTCCATAGCACGTGGCTAAAAGGCCAGCCCGTTGATACGCGTTCTATTACCGCAAGCACCTTATCGCTCGGCGTAGATGTTCTAAAAAAAATTATACTTGGCGACTAACTGCGACAGTCGGCCACATTCCTACACCCATCTTTTTGCCTTAGATGCATCCATGACCCAATCACCAAGTGAGGCCCCAGATGCACGACAACAAAAAAATGCCTAAAAAAAGCGTGAAACAACTTCTATTAAACACCCTCTTCGCACTGCCTCTCATTGGCTGGATGTTACGCGACCTGCATTCAGGCAGAGACAGCGCCATGGCATTTTTTGGAACAAACATAATAATGCTCTGGTCACTTGCAGGATTCCTGTGGGGTATCACGGGCGTTCTGGCTGGCGCTTACATCCTCTTGCCGCTCTATGCCCTTATTTTACTAACGATTATGCGTAGCTAACAACAAACTCCGTTTCAAATCAGCACTATTGAAACAGCACCTATTGGACCCCACCCAAAGATATGCATAATAGCACCCTCAACACTCTTTGAGAGAGGCTAACTATGCGGTATCTTGCTGTTCTACTTGTTGCGATACTTTCATTTGGAGCACATGCGGACCCCTTGGAACAACTGAAGCCACTAGCACCCTTCATTGGTATTTGGACAGCAGCATCAGGCACCGCAGACAGTAGTGACAAATTTGAAGATGTAGCCAAATGGGCATGGGCCTTTGGCGGCAAGGTTGTACGTATCACCCACAGTGTTAATAAAGGTGCCTATGCAGGGGAAAGTCTCATACACTGGGATGATGTTGAAGAGAAAATCATCTACCGCTATGTCAACACATCTACCTTTTACACGGACAGCACTATCACTCCTCAGTCTGATGGCAGCATCCAAGTGCATGAATTTGTGCGTGGCAGCAATACAGGGCCGACTGAATCACTCTCTGGTTATAAGGTTGAAAACGACATACTTGTAACTTGGTCTAAATTTAAAACCGATGGTAAATGGGGCGAAAGAAGTGACTTTGCCTATAGCCGTACGCCAAAGGCAGACATGGTGTTCAAAGACTAATTAGTCCACAGCACGCGCCAGATTTTCAACAGTTCGACTTTTTCGATCAAGCTAATCGAAACAATCCATTGTGCACATGGCTCTTTGCCATTGGCATTTTGCGTCCAAGCAATTATGTAAGGTTCAAATAGTTTATATGCTGGCACCTATCCCGCCGCATAACACGCCTTAAGGAAGTAATGATGAGTGAGACAAAACATAGCAACATGCTGATTATCGGTTCAGGCCCTGCTGGTTACACAGCAGCAATCTATGCAGCACGTGCAAGCCTTAGCCCCACGATCGTGACCGGCATGCAGGCTGGTGGGCAGCTCACTATCACAACTGACGTTGAAAACTACCCTGGCTTTGCTGATGCTGTACAAGGCCCTGAACTAATGGAAGCAATGCGTCAGCAAGCTGAAAACGTTGGTACAGACATCATCTATGACATGATCACTGAAGTAGACCTATCTGCAACACCGAAACGTGCGGTCGGTGACAGCGGCACCATTTACACAGCAGACACTATTGTCATTGCGACAGGCGCCCAGGCAAAATGGCTTGGTATTCCCTCAGAAGAAAAATTCAATGGCTACGGTGTCTCCGCGTGTGCCACATGTGATGGTTTCTTCTACCGCGGTAAAGAAGTACTGGTCATTGGCGGCGGCAACACAGCTGTTGAAGAGGCGCTTTATCTTTCCAACATCTGTTCCAAAGTCACTGTCATCCACCGCCGTGATGAATTCCGCGCAGAGAAAATCCTGCAAGACCGTCTTTTCAAAGCCGCAAACGTTGAAGTTAAATGGGACACGGTTCTTGATGAGGTTCTCGGCACTGAAGATCCACTCGGTGTAACGGGTGTTCGCCTCAAGAACGCAAAGTCTGGCGAAACCGAAGAATTGGGCGTGCACGGTGTCTTTGTTGCAATCGGCCACACACCTTCGACTGAATTATTCAAAGGCCAATTGCCAATGGATGACGAAGGGTATTTGATCAAGAAACCAGATAGCACACAAACTGACATTCCAGGTGTTTACGCCGCAGGCGACGTAACAGATAAAATTTACCGTCAGGCTGTAACAGCAGCTGGTATGGGTTGCATGGCGGCACTGGAAGCCGAGAAATACATCGCAGAAACAGAACACGCAAACGCTGCAGAATAAGTTCAATAGTCAGCGAATAAACATTAAGGCGGCCTGTGGTCGCCTTTTTCTTTCAGCCATCCTGCAACTTTCGGGCACGCGCTTTCATTGCTTTGGTACCATTCTCAAGCGCATACGCAATAGCTTGCGAAGCATTTGTCTCATAAAACTCATCAATGGATGCTAGGTCTACTAGACCCTGAAGTGCACACGTACGAGCAATGCTGCTGGTCCCATACCCAACCACATCCATTAATCTCCTAGACAGGCTTTTTTGCTCTTCGTCTGTGCACCCTAATTGGGGTACGATCTTTGTAAGCTGTTCAATCAATTCCCATTGATCTCTTTGGTGCAGAACAGCAAGCAATGTCTTACGGTACGGCAACAACCTATCGGGACAGGCTTTAAAAACACTCAGGCACGCATGCGCCGCATGGGCAGCAACTATCGCATCACTAGAAGAAAGAGCCTCAATCAGTAACCCTACCGCTTCTGGTTTCCCCACAACATAGTGCGCGACGTCACTAGATCCGGCTATGGCACTGCGTTTCCCCTCAGCTAAGGCAGCAATAATCTCCATGAACGACTATTCCCCAAAAGCTGCCTGCACCTGTTTTTTAGCCTCCAGTCCCGTATCTGTTAGATGCACATAATTACGACCATCCCCCATATTTTCAAATGTGATAAGGCCAGCTCCAACACCGACAGTAAGCTCAGACAGATGATGATATGCAGTAGGCTCTGCCATCCCCACACCGCGTGCAATATCACCAACTGTTGGGTTGCGCGGTAAATCAATCAGCACCAGAAAGCAGATAATAGCCTCAGCAGTTAAACCAGGGTATGTTCGTTTAAAGAACACTGCAGCATGTTCAAGTATCGCTTTTTTATCCATAGAAAGTTATACCTGCCCCAAATTTCCAACTATCCCAGCGTCGTTACAAATATACCTTATAAGGCTTTGTAATCACAGCAAGCTTTATTCGGTAAACTGACGCTTGCAGGATTGTAGTAAGGATGGGATAGTCCCACACAAAGTGAGGAGGACTGACATGGACTGGGACAGACTGCGCATATTTCATACCGTGGCAGAAGCGGGTAGTTTCACTAATGCTGGCTCACGTCTGAATTGCAGCCAATCAGCTGTCAGTCGTCAAATTCGAGCCCTTGAAGAAAGCCTGAATGTCTCACTTTTTACCCGCCATGCACGCGGCCTTGTTTTAACTCATGAAGGGCAAGAGCTTTTTGCCACAGCCCGCGAAGTTGTCCTTCGGATTGAAGAAACAGAGCGTAGTCTGCTTGAATCTAAAGCACGCCCATCAGGCTTGCTCCGGGTAACAACAATGGTAACCTTTGGTGCTGTTTGGCTTACGCCCCACCTTGAGCAATTCATGACAGAGTATCCCGACATTGATATACAGCTCAAACTTGATGACGAGGACCTTGACCTAGCAGCAGGTGAAGCTGATGTCGCTATCCGCCTCCATGAACCAGAGCAAGCAGACCTTATTCAGCGGCCACTCGCTTCGTTTCATACACATATTTATGCAAGCCCTGAGTATTTGGACACAAAAGGAATACCAACAAGTCTCGAAGATTTGGATAATCATGACCTAATTGTTTTCGGCCGCAGTAGTGCACCAACTATTATCGGCCTCAATTGGCTACTGGAGGTAGGCAGCCCAAACAAAAAACGACGCGCAAGGCTACAGGTAAACAACCTCTATGGTATTTTGCATGCCGTGGAAGCAGGCATGGGGATTGCTGTTTTACCAGATTATCTCGTCCATAACCGTCAGAAATTGGTGCGTGTACTGCCTAATGTAGAAGGGCAGCCTTTCAATAGCTATTATTGTTACGCTCCTGAACTGCGTGGCTCCCTGCGCGTGGCGCTCTTCCGTGACTTTATGGTCAGGCAAATTCGCGCAGAGAGTAACATCCTATAGCGTTATCTAATCAACAGCGGCAATTACCTCTG
>CAXBKT010000011.1:0-43543 GCA_963976155.1 uncultured Kordiimonadaceae bacterium
TGGTTTGGCACGACGCCTACTACCGAAACTGCGGGAGATTAGCTGATGTTGCGGGCTTTTCTTTTTGCTGTTTTTTGTCTGATCAGCAGTTCTGTCTATGCAGTTGCCGTCGATGAAAAGCCGCTTGCTGATCCAGCTCTTGAAGCTGTGGCACGTGAATTGATGAAAGATATTCGCTGCCTTGTTTGCCAGAACCAATCCATAGAAGATTCTAACGCAGACCTTGCTAAAGACTTGCGCCAAATTGTGCGTGAACGCGTGGCACTTGGCGATACGCCAGATAACGTACGTGCCTATCTTGTTGACAGATACGGGGACTGGGTTTTGCTGGAACCACCTGTTAATACATCCACGTATCTACTTTGGGGTTCACCATTTCTTTTTCTTATATTGGTTGCGGCCGCTATTTTTAGCGCGCGTCGTAAGCCTGTTGTTACCCCACCTCTTTCCGATGAGGAAAAGCAGCGCCTAGACGCTTTGATGAAAAAAGGGGAGGACACATGATGCTTTGGCTCAGTTTTGCAGGCCTTTCGCTTGTGGTGATCGCTCTTTTCGTCGTGCGCGGTAGAATTTCTGATACAGCTGCTGATCCGATTGCGCTTTATAAAAAGCAGCTTGCTGATTTAAAGGTAGACACGGAAACTGGGGTTTTGGAGGCAGAGGCAGCGGAAGCTGCGCGCCTTGAGATTGAGCGCCGTATTTTACGTGTAAGCACCACGGTAGAAGCGGCTCAAAGCCAGGATAATATATTGGCACCTGCAGTACTTGCCGGTTTTGTGGTGGCGACCGCGTTCGGTATTTATCATTTTGTCGGTACGCCTGATTTACCCGCAGCCCCCGGACAATTGGTGACGGTCCAGCAAGCGCTGGTTGAAGAAGGCGGGCCTAGTTTTGCTGAAGCTATTTCGCAGATTGAACGGCACCTTGCAGATAACCCTGACGATAGAAAAGGTTGGGAAGTTCTTGCAAAATCTGCGCGTGCGGTGGGGGACCATTCCCGTGCTGCAACAGCCTTTGGTAAGCTTGCAGCCCTTAATGAGGGCGCTATAGTTTGGCGGGCGCAGGAGTTAGAATCTTACATCGCAATGGGCGCGGGGCAGGTGTCACCAGCTGCGAAACTAGTACTTCAACGGCTTTTGGCGGATGCCCCAGAGCATCCCGCAGGGCACTATTATATGGGACTAGCGCGCCTTCAGGCAGGAGATGACGCCGGAGCGAAAGCGGTTTGGGTAGCGCTTGCTGATAGGTCGGCTAGCAATGCCCCTTGGATGCCTGTACTTAATCAGCGCCTTGCTGAGCTTGGCGTGAACCCTCCGAAGCTGTCTGATGAGCAAATTTCAGCGGTAGCTGATATGTCTGCCGAAGACCGTCGGTGTTTGCGCAATCGATGATTGCGCGGCTGGAGGAAAAGCTCGAATCGACACCAGATGACCCTGCTGGTTGGATGATGTTGGCGCGTTCTAAGCTTGCTACAGAGAGTAAAGAGGCGGCGATTGATGCCCTTCAGCGTGGTATTGGGCATGTTGGAACTGAAAAGGCGGGTGAATTACAGGCCTTTCTTGACAATTTGCTGTCGAACACCGATCTTTAATAGAATAGTTATGTTTATTAGCCATGATCCTAGTCATTGGATTTGGTTTCAAAACTGATTTCTGTTTCGGGGCTCGAAGAAATCGCCCGCCCATGTGATAGCACTGAATAAGCTATATTTTTTGATTAAGGTCTCGTGACCATGGTCGATATTAATGCGAATACGTCTGCTCTGCAGGCGCAGCTTCAAGCTCAAAATCGCGGTAACCGTGATGCAAGCGCCCTTGCGCGCGGCACAAACGGTGCTCGGCCTAACCCCGCTGTTGTCGTGGATGATAAAGTCCGTGAACGGCAGGACCAGCAAAGCCAGCAAAATAGGCAGGTTCCAGTAAAAGTTGACGATAGGGTTGCTAACTTATCATCTTCCAAAGAACTGCAAGTAGCGCGTGCACGGGTAAATGCTGCGACAGGTAATACCAACAGGGAAGCGCCGACAGGCCGTACCTCAGAACGGCAAAACACGCTTCGAAACCAGCCGCTAGGTCAGATTATCGATATCCGCGTATAATTTTCTTAAGGCTCAGTTCAGAAAACTAAACATATTCTAGCAAAGAGTGTTAAAGACCAAACATTGTCTGTTTTGATGGCTTTGGGGGCCTGCCGTGAATCTACTCGAGAAAATGTCTACTCTTTGGTCACCAAAAAAAGCCAAGAAGTTTTATAAAGTAAGAAATCGTGATTCGTCGGGCAGCTTGAATCAGCAAAAAGATTTAACTGGCCGATTTTGTACGAATCCGTTCCGTCAGTTTGATATTGCAGAAAGCGGAAAAGTTTATTGCTGCTGCTCTTCTTGGTTGCCAACAGCCATGGGCGATCTCAAGACTGAAACGCCCTCCGATGTTTGGAATTCTGATGCCGCGGTTACGATCCGGGAGTCTATCCATGATGGCAGTTTTAAATACTGTGATCATAAATTATGCCCAAGCATTCAGAATGATAGCCTGCCAACACTTGAAAATGTCTCGAATAACCCCTTTTACAGCGCCTTCAAAGAGATTGCCGAAGAAAAGCAGACTGTTATTGAAGGAGGACCAACTTTTTTCAATTTCTGTAACGATTCTTCCTGCAACCTTTCGTGTCCGAGCTGCCGCGTTGAAAAACTTATCTTGCGGGAAGGGCCTGATTTTGAAGAACGGTTGGCTGTGAACGAAAAGGTCATTGCGGCATATTTAAGCGAGCCAACTGATCGGTCCTTCATCATCAATGTAACAGGGTCTGGTGACCCGTTTGCGTCCAAGATTTTTCGAGACTTTCTATTTGAACTGGACGGAAATGACTTCCCGAACATGAAAGTGCAGCTGCAAACTAACGGTGTGTTGTTCACGCAGAAAAATTGGCAGAAGCTAGAGAAGATCCATAAGAACCTGAGTGTAGTCCTTGTCTCGTTTGACGCGGCAACGCCTGAAACATATGCGATTACACGCCGCGGTGGGCGCTGGGATATGCTGCTGGAGAATTACAAACATCTGGCAGCAGAGCGTAAAGCCGGTAACCTGAATTGGTTACGGACTGATTTTGTGGTGCAGGCAGATAATTATAAAGAAATGCCGGATTACGTGCGCCTCATAAAAAGCATGGGCGCAGACCGGATTTATTTCTCAATGATTGTTGATTGGGGAACTTGGCCAAAAGACATCTTTGAAAGCAAATGTGTTTGGAAACAAACACACCCTGAATTTGATGAGTTTTTAAAAGTACTTCAGGATCCGATTTTTGATGACCCGATTGTTGATCTCGGTAATGTTACCGAGTACCGGACAAGGGCACTCCAAAAGATGGCTTCCTAAAGCCTTCTACTTGGCATCTTTTTCATCTTCATCAGGCATATATTTCATCAGCATGGGCATCTGCGTCATCATGAAAATAATAGTGGCGGCCATATAGCCGAAGGTTTTGAAGTTCACCCAAAAGTCCGTTGTTTGAGTGCGCCAAATAGCTTCATTCACGACTGCCATGACGATTAGGAAGACCGCATAGTTGCGGGTCAAAATACGCCAAGCGCTATCTTCCATCTCAAACGCCATTTCCATCACCATTTTGATGTAAAGCTGTCCGCGCATTAACCCCACAAGCAAGATAGAAGCAAACAAGCCGTTGATGATGGTGAGCTTCATTTTGACGAAAGTTTCATCTTGCAGATACAGCGTCAAACCACCCATTATCATGACAATCACAAAAGTAACCTTGAGCATGACGGCAATTTTTTTGAAAAGCAGTTTCGAGGCAACCATTGCTAGAATTGATGCGGCCATAAAGGTCCAAGTGGCGAGCCAAATATCGCCGAGTTTAAAGCTGGCAAAAAATACAAGCAGCGGCCCAAAGTCGATCAGCATTTTTGGCCAGCCCGCTGGCTTGGTTTCTGCTGAAGGGGCATTTGTTTGGTCCGTGGTATTTTTATCAGTCATGGTGCGCGTTGTATCCCGGCTTTTAATCATTCTTGTTAACAGTTCTTGCGTGTCTTAACACATGCCCGCTAGATATAGCGAGATCTCTACATAATGATAATCTTTTTATAGAGAAAACCGAACTGCCCAAGTGGTAGGTAAACCCTGTTGTGAAGTGCCATGTTACAGCTTTTTAAAGACCGCAATTTTGTCACCTATTGGTTTGGTGAATTTGTCTCCGTTGTTGGAGACCACATCAGCATGATCGCCTTCCCGCTTCTGGTATTACAGATGACGGGTAGTGTTGCGATGACAGGCATGGTGTTTGCGGCGCAAGGCCTGCCGCGTGCTGTGCTTATGCTTGCGGGCGGCGCGATTGTTGATCGCTCGAGTCCGCGCCTCATTATGCTGCTGACCAATATGCTACGGTGCGGGCTTGTGATGCTGGTATCCTATCTCATTTACATTGATGTTGCGACGACCGAACTAATATTCGGTATGGCAGTTCTATTTGGTATTGCTGACGCCTTTTTTTACCCCGCTAATACGGCAATTGTACCAAGCCTTGTTGGTAAAGAGCAATTGAAGGAAGCGAATGCCCTTGTACAGGGGTCGATTTGGGTTGGGGTTATCATTGGCCCCGCAATTGCCGGGTTTGTTATTGCCGAAGAAATCACCGTAATGGGGCATGATGTTGGACAAATGGCGGCCACTTATGAAAGTAACCGCCTTGGTTTTGCAAAGGCCTTTTTCCTCGATGGCCTAACCTTTGCCGCTTCCTTCTTAACGCTGTTGTTTGTGAAGGCGCGTTTGCTGGATGACGGTGCAGATGAAGCCGACACTGGCAAAAAATCGATGCTCGGAGAAGTGAAAGAGGGCATAAAATGGGTCTGGTCTCAGCCTACTATTCGACTAGCCTTCATAGGTGTTGCAGGGCTTGAGTTTTTCTTCCAGACGCCAATTTTTGTTGGTTTGCCCGCTCTTGCGAAAGAACGCTTTCTGGAGCCCGCCTATGTGTACGGCTTAATGATTACCGCTTACGGCTGCGGCGCAATTGTCGGTGTGACAGCAAGCGGTTATTTCCGTGCGATGACGGAACGCACCATGTTCCGCAATATGTTTCTTGTGTTTATGGGGTCGGGCGCGTCGATTGGCCTTATCGTGCTTTACGAGCCTTACTGGTGGGCAATGCTTTTATTCTTCCTGTCCGGCAGCGGCGACAGCTTTGTTTGGGTGAATTTCACCACATGGATACAGAAAAAAACGCCAGAAAAAATGCTTGGGCGGGTTATGAGCATCCTCACTTTTATGTCGGTTGGGCTTATCCCCGTTGCCAGCATTGTTTTAGGCTGGGCCTTTGAATGGCATTTGGAAAATAGTTTGATGATTGTATCTTGTATTCTGGTAGTTGGCTGTTTGCTTGCTGCTATGCATCCTGATGCAATTTATAAAAGCACTGAAAAAACGGGTGAGGCATAAGATGCGTGGTTATTTCGGTATTGGTATTGATGGTGCTTCCAAAGAAGGCAATATGGGCAATCTTGTGCGCACAGCGCATGCGTTTGGTGCCAGCTTTGCCTTTGCTGTAAACCCCAAAATTGTTACGCATACCGGCGAATATGTAACCAAAAACCTATCCGATACCAGTAAAAGCCATCAGCAAATACCGTTTTACAATTATGCTTCAGTGGATGAGGTTGACGTACCGCAGGGCTGCCAATTGGTGGGCGTGGAAATATGTGATGAGGCAATTGACCTGCCCAGTTTTCATCACCCGAACCAAGCAGTTTACGTGCTGGGTGGTGAACGCTCGTCCGTTAGCCCGGAGATGATGGCACGCTGCCAGCACTTTATCAAAATACCGACAAAATTCTGTCTTAATGTGGCTACCGCTGGCGCAATTGTTATGTATGATAGGCACCGTATGATTGGGGGCTATGCTGACCGGCCAATTATGGCGGGTAAAAAGCCAGAAGAACGCAAGGCACATGTGCACGGCGCTTCAAAAAGCCGTATTGCACGCCGGGCGGAAGTTGCTGAGGCTGCGCGTGAGCGCGCTGAAAAAAGTAAGTAAAGGGAGTGGTTTTACAAATGGTATCTCGTTGGTTTGTACTCGCAGTCGTTGCCCTATCGGGTTTTGCAGGGTTTATTGAAACACCAGCATCTGCGCAGGAAACGCGGCGCCATTTGGGCTCCTACAGGGACTGGGACGCGTTTGTGTATGGTACCGGCGCCCAAAAAACCTGCCATATGATCAGCGTGCCTAAGTCATGGAAAGCCAGCCGCAAAGGTGTGAACCGCGGCAAGATTTACGCGATGATTTCCCACCGGCCTGAATACGGCATTACGGGAGAAGTGAATATGGTGATGGGTTACCCTGTCAGGCAAGGTAGCGACAGCATCGTCCGTATTGATGGCCGCAAACGCTTTGAATTTTTCACTGAAGGCGACGGCGCGTGGGCCTATGACCCCAAAGATGACAAAGCCGTGGTGGACGCCATGAAACGTGGCAGCGGCATGGTCGTAACCGCCACATCACAGCGCGGTACCAGCACAACAGACACTTACAGCCTGTCAGGCTTTACTGCCGCCTATAACGCCATCACCCGCGCTTGTAGATAAGCGTACGTTTCTACACAAAGTGATTTAAAGGCACTGTTTTGCTGGTCATTTAACGTAAATTAAATATTCTTTACACGGCTTGTAGGTTGAAAGGGCCCCGTAGGGCCCAATGATTCGTGAAACTGGCTATAACGCGATCAATCGGCGCAGATACTTATACCTGCTAGGCATGTTGCTTCAACATAACCTTCGGTTGCCTTACGTAAATCTGCCATTGTGAGCGTACGTACACCGTGCGCGCTGACGAACTTTTCAACATCGATACCCAAAGCTTCAATCGCATGGCGGAAGGTCACCATATTATTGTGTGCTGGCGGTAAGCCAGTTTCCTGGTCGGTAAAGAAATGGTCAGCGCTGAACACCAGCTTGGCGCTAGGTACATAATACAGCAGATAATGGTCCGCGTGCGCAGTGCTGATATCAAAAACTTCGACCTTACCGTTGCCGAATGTTTGTTTGCCGTTCACTTTTACAAACCGGCTATCGGGCACCTCATGTGTCAGTAAGTCTTTGATTATTTTTATATTGCTATCGACGGTCACAAAGTTAGCGCCCAGTTCAGCAATTTCATTCCCTGCACCAAGATGGTCTTCATGATGATGGGTTATTATGTGGTCGCGCAGAGGCTTTTCATTGCCTGCTAAGGCCTGAGCCGCCTTTAGTCGGTCGGTAAGGCCTTTGTATCCACCTGTCCCGACAAAATGATCCCCGGCATCAACAAAAACTGAGTACCCGAAGTCTTTACCTACATAATAGACATCGTCTGCGAGCTTTTTAACCAGCATCTCAGAGGTGTCAATCACTGCGCCCGGTTCAGCATAATCGTTCGGCAAATCAAACTTGTTATCTAGGTTAGGGTTTAGTTCGATTGAGCGTGAGGCTGTAATAATACTGGGTTGTCCAGCGACCAAAAAACGAGTGTCGGACGCATAGGTGATACCGCCTTGTTTACGATGTTCGCTGTAGGCATATCTAAGTTCGCCGCGCTGGGGGCTCTGTTGTATCATTTGGGAAAGCAACCCGGTTTCTTTATTGATGTAAATGGTCAGGTCTTGGCCGCCATTTAATTTATAGGTTAGCTTTTCATGGGCTATGCCCCGGTACATCTCTATGCCACCGTATTTAGTTTCGGTCTTGGCGTCTGATAGTAGGCGTACAAGGGCAGTGTCTGTTTTCAGTATTACCCTATTACCAACAGCGTTGTAATTTGCGTTAGCGTTCACTCTGTGCGTTTTAAGGGAGTGATTTAGGGCGTGTCCGGCTTTTCCGTCATGAATATATTGGCTAAGAAATGCGCCGCGGCTAATTTTACGCCAATCTACAATGCTTTTGCGCTTATTTTCGAAATCAATCGTCAAACTGACGTTGTTTATCTCGATATCAACTTCGCCAGCTTTGTAGCCTTGCCCATGCCTGAAAACTTTATACCGATCATTGATCGTTAGCGCCTTGGCTGAGATGAGTTTGTCGCCGCCGTATGCAGCGATAACTTTGCTAATAAGGACGTCTTCTTTTTCGCCAGCAACAGCAACGTTTGCGAGCGTGGCTAAGGCGCACATTAGGCCCGAAAGTGGCTTACTAAACTTCATCATTTTCTCCAATTTTATTTAACGAAGAAGCCAAGACCAACCTCCGTGTAATACAAAGGAGCTCATCTAAGACCTATGGTCGAAGGAACAAGGTTTTTGCGGTGAAACGTTATCACTGAAGTGGTGAAATGCCCTAAACCCCACTGTATCATACTATAAATATGGACGGCTGTTTACGGTGAACAATAGTCGCAGGTAGATGCCAGTTTGATATGTTTTAAGACCTATCCGAAAAGTTATTTGACTTTAGATGCCTACCACCATCAGGTGGCCACAGTTTGATTAGCTGTTGAGGGAAATTATGAACATTTTTAGAAGCTTATCCATGTTGCTGTGTTTATGGACAACTGCGGTTGCAGCCGATGACCTTGGTCCAGAAATAGGGACAGTGATTCCCCATGAACTCCGAGTGAGTGACCAAGATGGTGTTACGCAGGATTTTAGCAGCTTAACAGGTAAGAATGGTTTGGTTCTTGTGTTTGTGAGGTCAGCCAAATGGTGCCCTTATTGCAAAAACCAACTTAAAACCCTGCAAGAGGAAGCATATCAAGGTATTAAAGGCCGAGGGTACAACCTCGTCAGTATCAGCTACGATTCGGTTAAAGTTCTCACTGACTTTTCGTATAAAACGAAAATTAAGTATCCTATGCTGTCTGATGAAGGCTCTGCTATCATTAAGGCGTTTGGTGTGCTGAATGATGATTATAAACCTGATAGTAGAATGTATGGCATACCGCGCCCAATCATAATTGTGACTGACGCAAGCGGCGTTATAAAAGCCAAACTTTACGAGGAGGGCTACAAAAATAGGCCTGCTCCAGAGGTAATTCTAGATACGCTTGCCAGCTTTGATAGTGGTGCCGATGACTAGGGTGTGAGGTCTAAGTTCTCTTTATACCGTCTGCTGGCCCGGAGTGTTTGACCGCCGCGGAGTTTCAGGGTCAGGTCACCTCCTGCAATCGGGCTTGTTTCAGCGATGGCTTTCCGGTTGACAATGTAAGAACGGTGGATGCGGGCTGCATCACAGCCCTTTTCTGTTAGAGCTGTTTCGAGTGTAACGCGGGCCAGATGCTCACCGCTTGTAGTCGTGATTTCAGCGTAGTTACTAGCACTTTTCGCAAACAGAAATTCAGCCGGTTGTAATAGTATGGTTGTTGCGCCGCTTTTGAGTGCGATGGGGTCCTGTGCGCTTTGCTTACCATTGTTTGCGATGCTGACGTGGCGTTGCAATTCAGCTATCAGCATATACATCAGGAAGGTGACCGCGTCTTTTCTGTATTCATAGAGAAGTTCACCGTATCCACCTTTAAAAAACTGATAAGGTGTATCATAGAGCAAAGGCCATGCAATTTCGCGCGCCAGCACCATTAGCAAGACGTGTGCGAGGGAAAAGATGATGCTTGCGGCCACATAAGGCAGGATGGCTATTTGCCATTTTCGGGCTGACACCGGTTTCATATCGAAAAAGGCAAATAGCCACGGCATAATGAGGATGAGTGCGGCGCCACTACTGAACTCTGTTGTTACAGGATTGCTGAGAGGCATGGCTGCGCCGTAGTTAGTCGCATCTGACATTTTAGTGCTGACGTTTATGCCTACGATAATCAGTGTGACACCGGCGATCAGGTATAAGATAGGGTCGCCTAAGCGACTCTTTGTTTTTTGTAGGTATATAGTTAGCCAAGTCATCATGCTTTTACTTTAAGACCATACGATAGAAGTTAAAAGTGATAAAATACAATGGTTTCACCACTTATCCCACCTGAAAAACCGCTTATCCCTAGGGCGAAAATACTTGAATCCGTTTATCCCTGAGGGCCAGTTGTTGCCCCCAAAAAAGCTGCACATGATTTTTCTTGTGGCAGGCTCCTGCTTGAACAATCATCGATGATGAGTGAGGATAAGAAAATGACTGCAATAAACACACGGCGCTATGATCTGGACTGGCTTAGGGTGCTCGCATTCGGCCTTTTGATATTTTATCACACAGGTATGTTCTTCAATAGTGAAGGCTGGCACGCCAAAAGCGTGCATATGAATGACAGCGTTGACCCTTTCATGTGGTTATCAAGTCCTTGGCGTTTGTCGTTGTTGTTCCTTATCTCAGGCATTGCGCTCAGGTTTGCGGTGGACAAGGCGCCTTCAACCCTCTTTTTTGCGGGTAAAAGGCTGGTTCGACTATTTGTACCGATCGTTTTTGGTATGTTGGTAATCGTTACACCGCAGGCGTATTTTGAGTTGCTTGGTAAAGGTGAGATTACGCCGGGTTATATGGACTTTTATGGCCGGTATCTGTCGATGGATAATTTTTCTATCATCGTGCCGACATGGAACCATCTTTGGTACGTTGTCTATTTGCTCGCTTACAGCCTGTTAGCTCTTCCGTTGATGCCATTGTTTCGTAAGCTGGCAGCCCTCTTTGATGCACCTTGGTTCGAGCGTATGATGTCAGGTGGCTGGCTATTCCTTATCCCGGCATCAATTTTTGTTGTGTATCGCTTTACGACGGACACTTGGTTCCCGCAAGAGACACATGCGCTCTTTGGCGACTGGGGTGCGCACGCACGCTATTTCACTTATTTCGCTATCGGTTTGTTGCTCGCAAAAAATCAAGCCTTTTGGCGCGTCTTGAGTGAGACATGGAAAATTGCGGCGGTGGGTTCCGCGCTACTTGCATTATCACTCTTCATTCTTTGGCAAAACTGGGATGCTTGGTTTGGCGGCATCACTGCCGTTGAAAATATCGTGCGCGCTATGCGGCCACTATATGCATGGGTGATCATTATGGCGTTTCTTGGTGCCGCACAGGCCTGCCTAAATAAACCAAGTGTGCGGCTTACCTATCTGACAGAGGCAATCTTTCCTTATTATATATTGCACCAAAGTTTGATTATTATGATTGGCGTGTATGTGACGGGTTTTGGCTTGTCTGTGTGGCCTGAATTTCTGGTAGTAGTGTTCGGCACGTTTGGTGGGTGTTACGTGATCCATGAGTTTATCATTCGCCGCGTGTTCTTCTTACGTCCTTTGTTTGGTGTGCCAATGCGCGCAAAACCAGATGCGCCTGTACCGCGTCCACTCGCCGCTGAATAGGATGACATAAGCTTTACAAGTGCGTGGTTTAGCCGTATAAGCCGCGCATCAAAGTAACCGCTTTGGGGTGGAACGCCCTAAAGCCTGAAGTGACCTGGCGTACAGAGATGTACAAAAGGCAGGATGAAAAAAGATGCAAATCACACCAAACGGCCATGAGCCGATTGTTCAGCCACGTGTAACGGCGGACCTCACTGACGGAAAAATTAACCTCCTTGGTTTAAGCCGTGACGAGCTCAAAGATGCTCTCCGCGATTTTGGTATTGCTGAAAAGCAACTTCGTATGCGTGCGACACAGCTTTGGCACTGGATTTACCACCGAGGCGCCAGCGACTTTGACGTGATGACAACCATTTCAAAGGACATGCGGGCTAAACTTGAGGATCGTTTCATCGTGAAACGCCCTGAGGTTGTTGAAGCGCAGTATTCTGAGGATGGTACTCGCAAGTATTTGATCCGCTTTGCTGACGGTAACGAAGCAGAGACAGTTTATATTCCTGAGGAAGATCGCGGTACGCTGTGTGTATCTTCTCAAGTTGGTTGCACACTTAACTGCAAGTTTTGCCACACAGGAACAATGAAGCTTGTGCGCAACCTTACGGCTGCTGAAATTGTGGCGCAGATGATGATTGCGCGTGATGATCTCGACGAGTGGCAAAAGCCGGTGCAAGGCCGCCAGGTCACCAACATTGTAATGATGGGTATGGGCGAGCCGCTTTATAATTTCGATAATGTTAAAAAAGCGCTCGACATTATTATGGACGAAGAAGGTATCCAGCTTTCTAAGCGCCGGATTACGCTTTCAACATCAGGTGTGGTGCCGCACATGGAACGCGCTGGTGCTGAGATTGGTGTGAACCTCGCGGTTTCACTGCATGCCGTGAATGATGAAGTGCGCTCTGACATTATGCCTATCAATAAAAAGTATAATGTGGACCAGGTGCTGACAGCCTGCGCCAATTATCCGGGTTCGAATAACGCGCGTCGGATTACGTTTGAGTACGCAATGCTTAAGGGCATCAATGACAGCGACAAAGATGCTAAGGAACTTGTGCGCCTTATCCGAAAATACAAGTTGCCTGCAAAAGTAAACCTTATACCGTTTAACCCTTGGCCAGGTGTGGCATACGAATGCTCCGATGATGCGCAGATCAAGCGTTTCTCTGATATTGTATTCCAAGCTGGTATTTCAGCACCTGTGCGCACACCGCGCGGACGGGATATTATGGCGGCTTGTGGGCAATTGAAATCGGCATCTGAGAAGAAGTCAAAAGGCCAGATTTTCAAGGAAGAAGCTGCCGCGGCTGCTGAGGCTACATCAGCTTAATAACGGCTAGCTTTGAAACAGTGATAAAACCACTTTTGGTTCTTGGTTCGAGATATTGAGGGCGATGATGCCAAGCTGTTCTTTTACTTGGGCAGCTTGTATTTGCGCTGCGGTTTTGGCGAGATTTGCATCGACCAAACGACCAATACCTGTTTCCACAATATCATGTAGTTTCGAGGTGAATTCTTTTTGAATCTCTAGCCTGCGCGAGGCAGTCCCAAAATGACCAAGCGCCATATTGACGTTGTTAATTGAGGCTTCGATCTGTTCCATTGTATAATTGCTGTCGTCACCAAGAGTGATAAGTGAGCCACCGAACTCAAGGTTCTGATGGTCGAAATCGAGCGTCTCACTGCCGTCGTGGTTGGCGAGCGCACTGATAATGTCATTACCTTGGTCAATGAGGTTAGTGCCATTAAAACTGGCGCCGGAGATCATGGTCTTGATGGTTTCCCGGTAACCGTCAAGGTCGTTCCTGTATAAGTCTGCGGCGTTTGTATCACCGCTTTTCTCGGCATTAAGCAGTGACACCATTGTGCCTTTCATTTCGATGAGTACATCGGAAATGCTTTCGGTTGCCGTGGTAGCAACGTCGACAGAAATGGTCGCGCTATCGATACTTCTGATAGTGGCGTTAAGGCCTGCGAGATCACCGCGCATGCGCTGCGCTAACATAAAGGTAGCCGGGTTATCTGTAATGGAGGAAACTTCAAGGCCGGTTGCGACGCGTGTTTGCAATTTCTCAAGCCATTTGTGATTGGCTTCGAGATTACGGAGAGCGGACAGGGCGCTCGCATTTGTGTTCACACTTAGCATAGCCAGATACTCTAGCGATATTTCACGTACCTTTTGTACGGCCCGTCATTTTGAAGGGTTAGAGACTATAACAAATTGCCGGCGTTTGGGCAATCCGCCGTTAGCGAAGGGCCTGAACAGTCTCCAAAAATTCAACAGGTGATGACAAGGCGGGTTACTTCCCGTAGCATACTTGTTGTAGCCGGGTGCATGAGTGCCCAATTGGGTATCTTCGCACCCCACACCTTAGTAGGGGGATTTATGCGAGACTGTTTCAGACGGCTGTTGTTTTTAGTACCCATATATTGTGTTTTTACTGCGTCAGCAGGTGCGTATGTTCAGGAAACTGAACAAACCGAGAAGCCTGCGGAATTGGCAGCAGTGCCACAGGGCCTTATTTCCAAGCTTTCGGGGCTCAGTGAAGAGGAACTATTGTTCCTGCGCGGTGAGGCGGCGCTTGGTTTCGCAGAGCGTCATGATCTTTTGTTTGCGCGATTAGAGAATAAAACTCCTGAAGCAATTGCCGCATATGTGAAGGCCATGATGCGGGTGGTTGATCTTTCAAAGTTCAACCCTGAAACGGACAAAGCATCAATTCCTCTCAATACTGAATCAAAAGGGTTTAACCGCTGGAAAGTTCGTCGTCCTGCTGCATTTGATACGCCGCGTTCACCGGGACCGATTAACCTGAATCGGTACTTATCTGCAGGACCTAAGAATGGCATTCCGACCTTTTTCAACCTGCCGGTTGCTATCACACCTGCTGATTTAGTGGCAGGTGAAGTAGAGGTGGCGATAATGGGTGTACCGCTTGATACTGGCTCGGGTTTTCGCGGGGCGGCTTACGGACCGCGCGCGGTCAGGACCGGTGCAGTTTACAAAGGTCAGGGAATGGCTGTGCCGCAACATATGCACACTATGGTTTCACCGTTTAATGAGCTTACCATAGTTGATTACGGCGACATTGCTGTCGATCATTTAAGCAGTGAGCGAAGCCTTGGCCATATCAGGGAAATTGTGCGTGAAGTCGCCGCGGCTGGCGTTATTCCTATAATTGTAGGTGGGGACCATTCGTTGATGTACCCAGATGCAGCCGGTGTCGTTGACGTATACGGCAAAGGCAAAGTGGGTATTGTGCACTTTGACGCGCATTATGATGCAGGTAAGGGAGGAGAACATCTTATTTCGCACGGGCAACCGGTGCACCGACTATTTGAAGAAGGACTTGTCCCGGGTAAGAACTTTATCCAAGTGGGCCTACGTGGTTACTGGCCCGGTAAAGAGGGCTTCGAGTGGATGCGTGAACATGGCCTTCGGTATCATACGATGGCTGAAATCGAGAAGGATGGCTGGGACAAAGTTATGCCACGCGTGATGCAAGAAGCGCTTGATGGCCCGGAGTATATTTATATTTCTTTTGATGTGGACGTGCTTGATCCCGCCTATATGCCGGGCACGGGTACGCCAGAGCCGGGCGGCCTCACCACACGGGAGGCTTTCCCGTTGGTACGCCGTTTGTGCGCTGAGAAAAAAGTGGTGGGTTTTGAGCTTGTAGAAGTTAATCCGCTTGTGGATCCCGGTTATACCAGTGCTCAGAATGCAGACCGCATCTTGCGTGAATGCCTAACAGGGATTGCGATGCGCAAGCGCGGCCTCACCAGTCCTCATTACCTGAGTCCGCTAACAATCGATCACGGTCAACCCACGGTCTCTGCTAAAACTGATCCCGAATAAGAGGTCGGGCAGTGTAGGTACTTTACACTGCCCTCTAAGTGGTTATTTTGCGTTTTCTGCGGCTTTTACGAAAGCCCAAACTTCTGCAGAAAAAGGCGATTCTGGTGATCCCTCCGGCCAGTCATCCATATTGTCATAGGGACGCGCGGCACTGTTTGTTAGGCTGGGGTCAATATCATAGATCACTTTGGTAAGCGCGTCCCACTCCTTGACAATTTCTTGTGCTTCCGGGCTTGCGGGATCAGTGCCGACAAGGGCTTCTGTCCTAGCAATTAGCTTTGGCCAGTTTTCTTCGCAAGCGCGCTGTATATCTTCTGGTACAGCTTGTTTGGCCTTTTCCCAGCGGGCCTGTTCTTCCTCGGTGTAGAATTTGTCCCACACTTTTTTCCAATTTTCGTCCACTGCCGTTTCTCCAACTTTAATCATGTTACAAAGAGTGAAGAGGTCGGTAGCATTTTCATCTAACCGGTTAATTGCATTGTCGATGGCCGCAAGGGCAGACTGCGTTTGTTCCAATTGTGCCGCTAGCAAGTTGCGCTGAATACGCAGTACATTCTTGGCCTCAATTTCGGCATTGCCAATCAGCGCCTCTATTTGCCCAAGTGTAAAGCCGGCCTTTTTCAGTAATTGAATTTGCTGCAGACGCACGATGTCAGGGTATTTATAAACACGTTGCCCTGCTTCTGACCGTGCAGGCTTTAAAAGGCCTTTGCTTTCATAGTACCGCAGGGCGCGTACTGTTACGCCTGAGCGGGCTGCAAGTTCACCAATAGATAACATTTTTGCTCACCTTTCCTGTTCACGGCGTTATGGAATAAGACCTGACGTAAGGGTAGGGGCAAGAGGTTTTTTAGACACTCATATTTTATTGGTCACTAATAAAAAGATCATCAGTTAGGGGTAACGATTTTTTTTGGTCTCGGAGATAGTTTGGTTTTGGTGAGAAAGGTCATAATTTCTACGGACTTTATGACCGTGACTGCTGTTGTGAAACCGTTCATTAGTCCACGCTAGAACTGCATCACGAGGCAGTGGTTTTGCATAATGGAACCCTTGATGTTGAGGGCACCCAAGTGAAACAAGGAACTGTGCCTGTTCTTCGGTTTCGATACCTTCTGCAATGCAAGAAAGGGACAAGTTTCTGGCTAACTGTATGCCGGTTTCCAGAACAGCGAGTGATGGCCTGTGGTTAATAGCTGCTGCGACATAGCTTCGGTCGAGTTTCAATTCAGTGAAAGGAAAATATTGCAACTGCTTGAGGGAGGCATAACCAGTTCCAAAATCATCGATGGCGAATCCGAACCCGCGCAGCCGAAGGCGGGACATAACTTCAAGGCATTCGCGTGCTTCTTCCATCACCTTTGTTTCTGTAACTTCTAGAACGATTCTACTGGGTGGGATGTCATGTTTATGGGTTATATGTTCTAGCCTGTCTGGGAAGGCGATGTCTTTTAAGTCATCGGTGGAGATATTGATTGATACAGGAAGCCTGTGTCCGGCGGTTTGCCAGACAGTCATGTCCGCCAGAGCTTGATGGATTATTGCATCAGTTAATTCCGGCATGAGCGAATATTGTTCTGCGGTAGGGATAAAGGATCCAGGGCCTAAAACACGTCCATTGCCTGTGTCCCATCTGGCAAGGCATTCAAAGCCCATCAGTTTCTTCTGCACCCGGCATATTTTGGGTTGATAGAAGGGAATGATCGCCCCTTCTTCGATACCTTGAATAACGGTTCTTTTGGACAACATACCCTGAAATTGCCCTTTATACCTTGGGTTTAGGGTTGCATCGGGGTTTAGGAGGGATTCGTCGAGCAGCAGTTGCAGGAAATTTTCGGGGACATAGGGCTTTTTGAGTGTGCCAGCAATCGATAGACCAAATTGTTCGGCCAGTTCCTTTGCGGCCCCGAGTAGAGAATCAGAATGGCCGGAAACAAAGACAATCTTTGATTTTACCTCAAGTTTTGCAAGTTCTCTTATCAACTGCACACCGTCCATTTCAGGCATTTCAAGGTCGGACACGATAAGTTTGAATGACATTTCCTGAAGGGCAGCGACTGCCTCTACACCATTATTGACGAGAACCGTAAGATAGCCCGCTTCGGTACATACAACCGACAACATGTGACGTTGGAAGGCAGAATCATCAATGATGAGAGCTTTGGGTTTCTCTGGCAATTGGTCCATTTGGCATACTTTTCACGTTACGCTACGCACGTAGCTTGTTAAGGTCCACATAGGATAATTGAATCATGCATAAGTATATAATATATTAACAAAAGTAGTTAATGCACTATATTGCAGTGGTGTATATCAATTAAAGGTTGTTTGTAGTATATATAATAAATACTTATGTACCTATACTTGATATATACTTATATTATTTTTTATTTTAAGTATAAATACTATTTATTAGATAAGTTTAGACTATAGATACATTCTCTTTTTGACCTGAAAATCGTTAGTTTTTCTATCGAAAGGCGCTAAATATTAAGCTGTTAAAGCATTTGACCAAAAAAGCGCATTACCTATACTCCGCCAGTTATTTTTTTATTGGAGATTCCGAATGTCAGAGCAAATCAAGAAAGTTGTGCTTGCCTATTCCGGTGGGCTCGATACTTCGATTATCCTCAAGTGGTTGCAAGTAACATACGACTGTGAAGTTGTTACGTTTACGGCAGACTTGGGCCAAGGTGAAGAGCTTGAACCGGCACGACGAAAAGCAGAAATGCTCGGTATTAAAGATATCTTCATTGAAGACCTGCGCGAAGAATTTGTCCGTGATTATGTGTTCCCAATGTTCCGGGCGAACACAGTGTATGAAGGCCAGTATCTTCTCGGTACCTCTATCGCGCGGCCTCTTATTGCAAAACGCCAGATCGAAATTGCGAAAGCAGTGGGCGCGGATGCCGTTTGCCACGGCGCAACGGGTAAGGGTAATGATCAGGTTCGTTTTGAGCTTGGCTATTATGCGCTTAACCCAAACATCAAGGTGATTGCACCTTGGCGTGAGTGGGATTTGCATTCCCGCACGGCGCTTATTGATTTCGCTGAAAAGCACCAAATCCCAATCCCGAAAGACAAGCGCGGCGAAAGCCCGTTTAGTGTGGACGCGAACCTGCTGCATACATCAAGTGAAGGTAAAGCGCTTGAGGACCCATGGGTTGGTGCTGAAGAATATGTCTATGCCCGCACTGATAATCCAGTGACGGCACCAGACGAGCCTGAGTATATTGAAGTTGAGTTTGAAAAAGGTGACCCCGTGGCAGTGAACGGCGAAAGCCTATCACCAGCTATGCTGCTAACTAAACTCAATGAGCTTGGTAAAACGCACGGCATTGGCCGCCTTGACCTCTTGGAAAACAGGTTTGTTGGCATGAAGTCTCGCGGTATTTACGAAACGCCGGGCGGCACCATCATGCTCGCGGCGCACCGAGGTATTGAGCAAATCACGCTTGACCGCGGCGCTATGCATCTCAAAGACGAGATCATGCCGAAGTATGCGGAAGTTCTTTATAACGGTTTCTGGTTCTCACCTGAGCGCGAGATGATGCAGGCCCTTATCGACAAGAGCCAAGAATTTGTCGCGGGCACAGTTCGCCTTATGCTCTTTAAAGGCGGTGTGCATGTTGTGGGCCGCAAGAGCCCCTACAGCTTGTACTCGATGGAGCATGTGACGTTTGAGGAAGATAGTGTTTATGACCAGCGCGACGCAGCAGGCTTCATTAAGCTTAACGCACTGCGCCTACAGCTTCTCAAGCAGCGCGGCAACATTAGTGAGCCACCAAGCTACGAGTAATAGGGAGCCTATGTTGACCTATAGAATTAGGCCATCTTTCTTATTCCAGTATATAGTGAAAGCTGAGTTTTTGGACTTTCGCAATAGCCTTTGGCCTATTCTTAAGAGAGCACTTTGGCTGTTAGCTTTGGTCTTGGTTTTGAAACTGTTATCGCTTTTATTGCATGGTGATTTGGGTTTGAATTCGGGGCCTGATATTTTGGACGCAGGGTTTCAATTTCTTCCATATGGTTTGATATTTGTTTTGTTGTTCGCTGGATTAAGAATTTATTCGAAATCTGTTTTTTTGCGGAAAATTAGAAAGAACAGGAAAGCGGGTGATTTAGAAGGCTCGACGGGGTTTGATGTATACAACATTTGGAAAAGCCAAATGTAACGTAGGTGTATAGCTAGGGAGCCTATATGACTGAAATACTAACCATCATTGCCCCGGTATTTTTGATTATGATGCTGGGGTACGGGCTGGGAAAAACCAGCCTGTTTCCTGAAGGTACCTCAGCCATTCTCATTACGTTCGTCTGGTATGTAGCGATACCAGCCCTGATGTTTCGTTCCCTTGCCCCCAAAGAATTCCCATCGTCCGACGAGCTTTTGTTCGTTTTCGCTTATTACTCCTCTCTCTATGTGGTTTATGCGCTGGCTTATTGGCTATCACGCATCAGCTTTAAGCTCAATTCGGCGGAGGGTGGCATTTTTGCGCTCAACACCTGTTTTGCAAACGGCGTGTTTGTCGGTGTACCAGTTCTGGAAGGTATGTACGGCGAAGAAGGCGTAAGGCTTCTTCTTATTTTGCTTAGTTTCCATTCGATGACTTTGTTGCCTGTCACCACGGTTATTCTTGAGCGCGCGCTTAATAAGCCAGACGCAGAAGGCAGTGTCGCTGGTCGTATTATCGACAATATTCTCCATAACCCTATAATCATCGCGCTTGTTGTTGGCCTTACATGGTCTGCATTGTCGCTCCCGTTTCCGGATTGGCTCGATCGCCTCATGGAACTGCCGGGGCAGGCAGCGTCGCCTGTTGGACTTTTTGCGGCGGGCCTTGCGTTATCTAATGTTCGTATTGCGGGTAATCTTGCTCATGCGTCGCTCGCGATCGGTTTAAAACTATTATTGTTGCCGGTATTTGTGTTTGCGGTTACCCAGCATGTCTTTGCATTACCCCCTATGTGGGTGGGAACCGCAACCATTATGGGGGCTCTGCCCGCAGGCATGATTGGCTATAGTTTTGCCAGTCAGTACGGTGTTGGCGCACGTCGTGCAGCGACGACTGTTCTACTGTCCACTGCCCTATCAGCAGCCACGTTATCCGCTGTTTTATTATTTTTCCAAACTGGAAGTTTCTTATAAACTACCGGCTTTTGAGAGGTCCTTGAGCTATGAAATTATATTACTCTGCAACATCACCATACTCGCGCAAAGTACGTCTGCTTGCCATGCATCACGGGCTTGATGTTGAAATTGTTATGACCAACCCGCTCGAAAATGACGCGGCTTTTCTGACGATTAATCCGCTCGCAAAAGTACCGGCACTGGTGATGGATGGCCGTGCAATTTTTGATAGCCCGGTGATAGCTGAATATTTGCTAAAGCTCGCTGGTGCTGATCGTTCATCAGACGCTTATTTGAAGCAGCTTGAACTTCAGGCACTCTTGGACGGGGTGACAGATGCTGCTGTTGCGACTGTGATGGAAGGCCGCCGCGAGGACGCTGAAAAATCACCTATGTGGCTCGCGCGGTGGGACAGTTCCATTGACCGTGGTTTGGCCCTTTTGGAGACTGAAATTGCAGGCCTGACCGACTGGAATCTCGCCAGTATGGCGGCGGCATGTACGCTTGATTACTTATGCTTCAGGTTGCCGCACATCGCTTGGCAGGCAAAATATCCAAAGTGTGCAGCTTGGTACGGCGAGGTGGCGAAGCGCGCGGATATGATTGAGACAGACCCGCGCGGCTAATGTTAGCTGTCTTTATTACGTAGGAAATGCAGGGGCTGGCCCAAGACATCAATCCGAACGATTTTTCGGGGTAGGCTTTTGGACACATAAACTATGTTTTCAGGTGTGCCGCCTTTGATTGCGACTTTATAAGCGTCAAAGGTGCCTGCTGGTGCTTCAACCGTTGCACTACCAACGGTTTTTAGGGTGATGTCTTCCACCTTGCCAGAGAGTGTATTATACCACGGAAGATGGGTTTCAAAGTCATCAGTGATTGGAAATGCAGCGACCATACCAATGACGGCGAGTCTAATCGGTGCACCTACTCCGTCTGTGGCTTCGACGGCGCGTGTTTTTGCTTCACCTTTTCTTAGGGTAGCGACAGTGCCTGTCGGCTGGTTTTTGTCCCATACCAAGTCATAGCCCATGGTGTCGGGGCCAAACGCAAAATCAATCACGACGCTTTTCGGTAGCAGTGTATCCGCGTCAATAACGCCTCTTGCGGTTTCAAGTATGTTCGGCTGCATTTCGCTGCGGTCTGCAATCACATAAGCGTCGCCATCTTTTTGCCAACCATACGTCATGGAGCCAACTTCTTTTCCGTCACTGAAAAGGGTCATGCTGAACTTTGAAAGGTCGGCGCTGTTGATGTCGACCTGTGTTCGCCAATCAGAAGCTGCTACTGAAAAGCTTGCGGCGCATAAGGCTGCAATGGTGAATAGTGATTTTCTCATGTCTTGGCCCCTTCTATGTTCCCTTACGGAAGCATAGGGCGCGGGTGCCTAAATGAAAACTAAGCTCTTGGTTTACGGTATTTGATATAAAAAGGACCGCATAAGCGGTCCCTTTTTTAGTTTAGTTTTATTTTCCAGCACGTTGTTTGTCGCGGGTTTCTTTAAACTCTGAGCCCTCATTCCAGTTCGGCCACTGGTCAGAATCAATCACGTAACGCCCTGTATTATAGTATAATTTCAGGTCTTCTACGGCCCCGCTTAGATCCCAGTTTGGGTCATACTCATCTGACGGTGTGTGGTAATCGTTCGCGAGGAATTTCGCGGTGAGCCCTTCGACATAGGCTCGGCCTTTAGTCTTATGGTCATAACCTGGCCCAGGGTAAATCATTGGCACGCCGAGCTTAGCTAACTCAAAGTGGTCAGAGCGATAGAAATAGCCTTTTTCAGGCTCCTGATCACCGATTAGCACGCGGTTCTGTTCCATAGCTGCCTTGGTTAGATAGCTATCAAGTTCGGAGTTACCGAGACCAACAACAGAGACATCATTTGTTGGTCCATAATTATTAAGGCCATCCATATTGAGGCCGCCAACAGTGTTTTCTAGTGGAAATAGAGGATTAGCTGCATAAAAAGCCGACCCTAGAAGGCCCTGTTCCTCTGCTGTGACAGAAAGGAATAAGACACTACGTTCTGGTGGAATTTCAGCACTTGCGTACGCGCGTGCAAGCTCAATAAGTCCGCCAGTACCCGTTGCGTTATCTAGGGCACCGTTATAGATACCATCGCCTTCGATATTTGGGTCCGTGCCAATATGGTCCCAGTGGGCCATGTAAATGAAGATATCCTCTGGATTTTTACTGCCTTCTACATACCCTGCAACATTGCGAGATGTTACATGCTTTACATTGCTGTTAACCGTTGTTGTGGCTGTAAGGTTCATTGCGATGGCTTTAAAGTCTTTTGACTCAGCTGCTTTACTCAGGGTTTCCCGGCTCAGTCCTGCAGATTTAAAAAGTGCGTCCGCAGTTTTTGTTGTGATCCAGCCTTCAATAGAAGCAAGAGAAGCACTTTTGTCAGCCCGCACAATATCAAAGAGCGGCCCTGTCCAACTGGCGTCTACCGTTGCCCACGGGTAGGCCGCTGGTTTGGTATCATGAATGATAAGGGCCGCTGCGGCACCTTGACGCGCTGCTTCGTCAAATTTATAATCCCAGCGACCATAATAGGTCATGGCGTTACCGTTAAAAAGCGTTTCATCTTGAGTGGCATAGCCGGGATCATTCACCAGAATTACAACAGTTTTTCCGGTAACATCTGTGCCTTCATAATCGTTCCAGTTTCGCTCAGGGGCATTGATGCCATACCCGACAAATACAAGCTCACTGTCCGTTAGTGCACTAACGGCTGTTTCACGGCGTGTCCAAAGAACCTGATCTTTGCGGTAGTTGAACTCAAGCGGGCGGTTGCCGCCTTTGACCGTTAGTGTCGGCGCTCCAGCTGTTTCAATAGAAACCAAAGGGACTTCTTGGATATAGCTGTCGCCGTTTGCTGGTTTAAGACCCGCGTCTTGAAAAGCGCCTGCAACATAGTTGACAGTCATTTCTTCGCCAGGTGAACCGGGCGCACGGCCGCCAAAGGCATCGGATGCAAGCGTTTCAATATGGCCTGCAAGCGCGGTGTCATTCATTTCGTAGGGCGTGGTCGGTTTTTGTGGGCCCGGTTCCTCGCTGCATGCCGACAAGGCGGCGCACAAGAGTGCCGGTAAAATTAGCTTCTTCATGGTTGTTTATCCCCCTGATTTATTTTGCCGCCACTCTGGTGAAAATCAGCCGACCTGTCAATGCGCAGGGTCTTTCACACCGCAATGAGGTGTTCACGAAGCGATATGAGCCGTTTACTGCTCCAGCATCGCTTCGTGCGACGCGTTCGCCCATGGTCCCTTCAGAAAAACATACATACTTTTTTGGAGGCACGGATGAAAATCCTGAATAATAAAACACTAGCACTAATGTTGGCCACGACTGCGGTAATGTCAGGTCAGCTAGTGGCAGATGACAAAAATAAATTTAGCTACACCTATATTGAGGGTGCTTATGTCCATGATAACTTTAACGCTAATGGACTGACATTAACGGACCGTGACGGTGTCGGGGATACAACCGATGACAACTTCGGCACATTTTTTGACGCTACAGGTAATGGCGGCGCTGGACGCTTCTCGTTAGCCTTGCCGTTTAACAGCAAGAATATTGGGTTTCATATTGTCGCTGATTATGTACAGACAAGGCATTATCCGGGCGTTGATATTATAAATGTTGCTGGGATACGGGCTTCTGGTACCGTTTCTACAACGCAAAAAGAGTGGCGCGCAGCCGTCGGCCTCCATACGAAGCTGAGTGATAAATTTAGCTTTTTTGCGGAAATGGGTGTTGTGAATACCAGTGTTGATTTCGCGAACTCTGTTCTTACGATTGATTCCGGCGGGACAGTCAATGCTGACCTTGCTGCCGGAAATGGCAGTAAAATGTCGTTCGACGGTAAAGCTGGTGTGCGGGCATTTGTGGGTAATCGATTTGAGCTGTTAGCGTACGCGCGGTACAATGGAAATGGTCGCTATAAAAGCAGTGCTGATGGGCAATCAATTGATTTTTCGGGGAAAGTAGTAGGTGGTGCCGGTGCTTTATTCCATTTTACAGATCATTTGGCCGTGGGGCTTGACTATGAGTTTGCCAAACCGGGTCGTGCCCGTGCCGTGGCACGCCTGAGCTTTTGATAAATTAGCGTATATCTAACAGTTGCCGGACATGGTCTACCCGTGTCCGGCCCACAGGTAAATTCTCTCCGTTGCAGAGTTCTAAACTGTAGCGGCTGCCCTCAAGCGAGCGCACATTGCTGATTGCCTTTTGGTGAACCAGATAGCTTTTATGCGTTCGAACAAATTCACTAGATAAAATATGTTCCAGCCGGTGAAGTGACTTACCGTGGAATTTTGTCATGCCACTTTCCATCACAGCTTCAGAATATTTGTCGGCGGCTTTAAAAAACAAGATGTCACTTAGGGCGACAACATCAACGCCGCCGTGAGTTTCAAAAGCCAAATGTTTGGTGGCTGGGGGCGTGTCATTGGTCCAGTCCCAGAGCCGGGTTAGGGCTTTTCCAAGGCGCTCTTTGGTGAAAGGCTTTGGCACAAAATCAAGTACGCCATACTCAAAGGCTTCAAGTGCCCTGTCGGTTTGTGCTGACACGACGATCGTATGAGCGGCTTTGGCTGTGAACTGTTTTAAAAGATTAAAGCCATCTTCACCCGCCAAATTTAAGTCTAGTAGTATGAGGTCATAGTCTGCAGCGCTTAGAAAGTTTTCAGCGTCCGCAACCGAGACCGCATGATTGATAGCATTGAGGCGTGTTCCTAGTATTTCATCAATGAGCCTCAATAGCCGTTTTGCAACAAGCGGTTCATCTTCAACGATAAGAATATGGTAGGACATGGATGCCTAATGTTTGCTTTAGCCGAGTTCGATGGTTGTTTTCCAAACTGAGCCTACCTGCTCAGAGCGAAAGCTAAAAGCATTTCCGCAAAATTCTTCGAGGCGTGCCTGCACGTACCGCGTGCCAGTGCCTGTTCCAAGGGCAATATTATTGGTGCGGGACAGAGGTGTGACAAGACAATAGCGCTGCTTGTCTCCACCATGACTATAGTCCAGTCGGAAGCATGCATCCATGCAGCTATAATTATTATGGCTGAAAGCATTTTCGATCAAAGTATGGAATATGCCGGGGGGTATCATTGCTTCAGGGTCAAGGTTTGATGTTTCAAGGCTGATGTTGGCGGACAGGCGCTGTGCCATCAATTTTATATGGATATTACAGAGCGCTAGTTCCTCGGAAATTGTCACACTGTCACGCTCAGAAAAGTTGGCGAGTACGCGGAATTCCTCAGCCAAACCATCAATAAAATCAACAGCTAAGCTCGGTTCTGTTTCAACCCACTCCATTAAGGCCGTTAAGGAGTTCATCAGAAAATGAGGTTGAATATTGCGCTTTATAAGGTCTGCACGCAGGCGTTCCGTGACGATAGCATGTTTCTGGGCCTCTTCGGCGCGCAGTCTGATGTCCAGCCCCAGATCAACGGCTAGTAAGCTGGTAATAACAATTAGAAAAAAGTGCTTACCGAAAGGATCAACCCACAAGGCTGTAAAAGCGAAAGCAAAGCCAATGAAATAGAGTTTGGCTGAGGGCCGACCGGTGCGCCAACTATGGGCGCATAGCCCAAGTAAAGCCGTGAGCAAAAGCGAAAAGGCTTTTAGGTCTTGCTCGAGGGTACCAATTTCAATGAAAGAAACAGCAATGGTTACAGGAACCATTGCCATCCAAAATAGTCGGCGTTGGTACTTCAGGCGGGTCAGTGTGATCCAAGCCAACAAACTAAATATAAGGAGTGCAATAGGTTTTAGCAGTAACTCGATTGGTGGCTGCCAGCGATAAGGGTAGCCGAAAAGATGTTTGCTTTCCCAGAGAAGGATCATCAAAAACACTGCGAAGCTGATGGTAATTGCTGCAACAAGGCCTGGGCGCCGCTGACCCGTGTACCACATAACAAATAGATATATGCCGACAAGGAAGGAGGCGGTGGCGACAAAGAAGGTGCTGATGACAGTATGATGAACACCGAAAAAACTTGAGGCTACTGCAGCAGGTGCGACCCACATGTTCAGCCCCTCACCTTTTTTCATGCCGAGAGCCGTGATGCGCATGCGGATTTCATGTTTGCCGGGCGTTAGGCTGCGAATAGGTATGATCACACGGCTAAACAGGCTCGCCTTGTCACCAAGGTGTCGGTTGGAGCCAATAAACTCATCATCCCAGTAGAAATCATAAACACCGTAAAGCCTTACGGCGATCGCAAGGGGGTTTTGAAGGTGACTTTTTTGTCCTAAATCTACGGTTACGGTGTGCTTGAAAATCACCGTGCCATTGTCTGCGGGGGCCCGTGCTGTGAAGGGCTGCCAGTCCGCATCGGTTAGGGCTTCAGGTTGCTTTTCGCTCGGGACAAATTGCTGCGGGAGTCCCTCATTGATCAGCTGCACGGCGTGTACGGGCAGGCAAAGCAGCGTAAGGCCCAGAAGCCCCAAGACAAATATTCTAAAAACTTTTCTCATGAGCTAACAGTAATGCAGCGACTGCTTTTGTCTATATACTGAAGCGCAAACGTCTCATGGGCATCGTGCTCTAGCCCATGAAGGTGTTTTTGAGGCCATCGAGAATAAACTGTGCCGCCAGCGCTGCCAGAATAACACCAAGTAACCGGGTTAAAACGGCATTCACGGTTGGTCCCATCCAGTCCATTACTTTTGTCGCCATGAAAAAGACAATGAGGGTGATAAGCATAACTAAGCCCAGCGCCGCAACAATTGCACCTTGGGCCGGGAGGTCATTTTCATAACTCGTCATAAGGAGCATAACGGTCGCGATAGAACCGGGCCCCGCAAGAAGTGGTAGTGCCACGGGGAAAACAGCAATGTCTTCAAAGTAATGGTCGAGTTTTTCCGCTGATTCCTGTTTCCGCTCTGTGCGCTTTTCAAACACCATTTCGAGAGCAATGATAAAAAGCATAACGCCGCCCGCAACCCTGAGGCCATCCATGGTGATGCCGAGGACGTTTAGAAATGGCTTACCAACAAGCGCAAAAAACAAAAGAATGAGTGTGCCGATGATGGTGCCCTTGATGGCCATTTTACGTTTGTGACTGTCAGTGGTGCCTTGGGTTAGACCCGCAAAAACGGGTGCTATACCAATAGGGTCAACAATGACAAAAAGCGCAATAAAGGCTGCGATGAAGGCATCTTCCACGTTTTTTCTCCGTTATAGGTAGGCCTTTAAATCCATTTTCAAGCATTCTGCGGAAAGAGCAAGCTCCGATCTTAGTTCTTCAAACTTCCCTTGATCGTCCTGCTTTAAAGCATCAAACATTGCATCACAAATAGCATCAAGTCGCCCATAGTGTCGAATGATGGATTGATGACAGGGTAAGTCTACTATCTCGTTACAACAGGCATCAAATATTTTGCGGCTATTCTTTACTCTTTTTACAAGTAGTGTTTGATGGTCTGTGTGCTCGCCGAATGTAGCTTCAAATGCGTCGAGATTCTGGTCTAGATCGATTTCGAGTAGTTCGGCTGCAACTTCGACTTCAGAATACAGAGAGCTTCCCAGCTTGTTTCGCCGCGATCTTGCTTGGAGATGGGCTACTATCATCCCGCCACCAAGAGCTAGTATGGCCCCAAACAGTGTCGCTCCAAACTGAATTTCTGAATCACTCAAGTCGTTTTCCTAAAGTTCAATGTCTTTTTGTCGGCATGTCGCGGTAATGGTGTTTCGCAGCAGGCAGGCAATGGTCATGGGGCCTACGCCGCCGGGTACGGGAGTGATGGCATGGGCGTTCGCGGAAGCCCCTACGAAATCCACATCACCAACGAGGCGGGTTTTACCTTCCCCTTTTTCGGGTGCCGGGATACGGTTGATGCCAACATCAATTACCGTTGCACCTTTTTTAATCCAGTCACCTTTTACCATTTCGGGGCGACCAACAGCCGCAACAACGATATCGGCAGCGGCGACTTCGTCCTTTAGGTTTTGGGTGCGACTATGGGCAATGGTTACTGTGCAGTTTTCATCGAGGAGCAATTGCGCTACGGGCTTGCCAACAATATTGGATCGGCCAACCACAACGGCTTTTTTGCCGCTTAGGTCGCCTAGTGTGTCTTTTAGCATCATAATGCAGCCAAGGGGTGTGCACGGCACCATGCCTTTACCGCCAGTCGCGAGCAAACCTGAGTTGATGACGTGAAAGCCGTCCACGTCTTTTTCGGGTGCAATGGTTTCAATTACCGCGGCTTCATCCATATGCTTGGGAAGCGGCAGCTGCACGAGAATGGCATTAACTGCTGGGTCTGCATTAAGAGCTTTGACTTTGGCAACAAGGTCAGCCTGCGAAGTGTCCACGGGCATTTCAAAGTGGAAGCTGTTCATGCCAACTTCTTTTGTTTGTTTTGACTTGTTACGAACATAAACTTGGCTTGCAGGGTCTTCCCCTACAATAACAACCGCAAGGCCAGGTGTTACGCCGTGTTTTTCTGTAAGTGTTGCAACATCAACTTTTACAGCTTCGCGTACCTTTTCTGCAAAGGCTTTACCGTCAATGATCTGGGCACTCATAGGGAACACTCCTGCGGTTCGGTTTTAGTCTAGCCTAAGGCAGCGACACGCTCAGAGAGTATTTTCTCGAGTGCGGCGGTCTCCCCGTTAAGGAGGATTGTTTTCAGCCTCGATTGGTCCCCCGCTATAAGCTCTATTGACGTTTTCGGCAACCCGAGTTTTTTTGATAACAGCTTAATGAGGGCGGTATTTGCTTTGCCCTTTTCTGGTATGGCGGTCACGGTTACTTTAAGGCGTGCCTTTCCGTCACCGTCTTGTTCAACGCGGACAAGGGCATCTTTTGAGGTTTTTGGTGTCAGCTTGATAAAAAGCATGACACCATTTTTGTGTGCCTGAAACAAATATAAAGCTGTCTACAAGAAGATGGGCGCGATGGACGTGTTAATGAATATTTGCACAAAGCGCACAAGAACCAACAAAATAAGCACGGATAAATCTACGCCGCCCAAATTTGGCATAAAACGCCTTATTGGCCGCGCTGCGGGCTCCACAACATTGTAGAGGAAGTGTGATACCGTCTGTACGAAGGGCTGATGTGTATTGATCACGCCAAAGGTTGTTAACCAACTGATGATAACGTGGATAATGATGAACCACCAATAAATATCAAGTGCAGTGTTAACCAGCCAAAATAGGGCATACATTTTACATTATCTCCTTAACGCCAAGGTTGTTACTTAGCATGTTCCTTGCATTACATTTAGGGAACTTCATACTCAATTGCAATTGAGTGGAAATAAATGCCGTAGTTTCCGAGTCGTTTGATATGATTCGGGTATTTAGTCCGGCAATTCTTGCCTCGTAGGTAATTTTTGCCGACCAAAGAATAGAAAGCACGAATAAAAGCAATGGCCTTTTTAGGATCACCAACTAGCTTTTCTTCCTTGTTTGGCGTTACGCGTCAGCAGAGCTTTCGGCCGCAAATTATTGGCCTTGGCGGTGATCTTATTTCTGCATCTATTGGTGTGAAACTAGCACAGAGTAGCCTGAATTCACTTTCATCTGAGCAGCGTGCTTCTTTTAATCGCCGGGATGACGGGGAAGCAGTTATACCACCGTGGAAAATACCTGAAGAAACCAAAACGCTGGATAAGCAGGTCCGGGCCGTTCGAGAATTAACTAAATTTATCGATTTGAAAGACGATCTTCTTGATTCTGTGAAAGGTGATTCAGACCGAACGGCGACGTTTGCGCTTTTCCGCGCAATATCAAACTTGCGCGTGCTTGCAGAGTATGCAGCAGATGATAAAACCGTTGGCTCGTCCCTTGGGCGGCTGGATGAACAATTTCAGAAGGGTTTTGCTGAGGTTCGGGATTATTTGTCTTCAACGGAACTTGATAAGCTCGACCTATTTCTCGGCGATAAAGAATATAAAACAGAAACGGCCGTACGCACTGGTAAAAATGATACTTCTTTTCGCGGTTCCCTTGTTGCTTCGAGCTCAAGTGAGGCTCTTGAAGGTATAACGGGGACCGAAGTGTTTACCGTTTCAATCACGAAAAACGGCGAAACAGATGACATTGCCGTTGATTTGAGCGAAATTTCTGGGGACATAACGCTTCAGAGCATTACAGACCATGTTAATTCCAAAATTGAGGCATTAACGGCGCTTGATGACGAAGGCGAAGAATATATCAAGCATCAAACTAGATTTACGGTTGCTAGCAAAAGTGTACTGGACGCTAGCGGCGCATCGACCACACGCTATAGTCTTGGCGTTGAAGGTACTCTCACTGAGGAAGTAAAATTCTCAGCAGCGGCTTCTGAGCCGACACTGTATGTGACATCTGCGGTGTCGCAGTTGGATGATAGTTTTGCGGTTACCAGCAGAATTTCAGAGTTCAATGGGTTGTCCGGTACACTTGCACTAGATGATACAACGTCTTTTGCTGGTATCGACCTTCAGGCGTCCGAGATTGCTGCTTTAACCGCAGATGACGATGATGATGTTGCCCCTGCAGTTGCGGCAGCACGGGATAAGATGCGGGCAGATGCTTTGGCGGCTGCGAAGAAGGCTGCGGAAGCAAAAGGTGAAACCTTTACTGACCCTGCTGATGTTGAAGATGTTGACGCGACTTCAATCACTAATATTGATAGCGATTCAAAGGTAAATGCAGATACAGCAGCATCCCGCGTGGTGGTGGATAGTGAGGGTGGCATTTATGTTGTGGGTACATCGGCTGGTAGCTTAGGCCACCAAATAAACACGGCCAGCGACCAAGACGTTTTTCTGACTAAATTTGATACTGAAGGTAATGTTGTCTTCTCCCGCCTTTTGGGTGTTGATAACAGTGCTTCTGTTCAGGGCTTGGCAATTGATGCGGATGATAATGTTGTTATTGTCGGACAAACCAAAAGCGCTCTAACGAATGTGAAGCTTTCAACGGACCCGGACACTAAAGTAACGTCGGTAACGGGTGATCAGCTCGATAGTTCACGTGGTGATTTGTTCGTGACGAAAGTTAGTAAGCGCGGGGATGAGATATTTAGGTATCAGCTTGATGCTCTGACAGAATCTGGTGCAAATTCGGTCGCGATAGATTCTGCAGGGGATATTTATGTTGGTGGCTATACGGCTAAATCAATTCCTATATCTGAAGCTAGTTCAGTAGATACTGACGCTATTATTTTGAAGATTTCAGGCACTAATGGTGCTGTCTTAGATTCGAATACATACGATAATTCGACAGATGAAAGTATTAAGGGAATCGCAGTAGACGCCAATGATAATTTGGTTGTTGCGGTTGAAGAAGATGGTAGCGCGGTGGTGCGCCGTATCGATGGTACTGACCTAACCAATCAAACAAGTAGTATTGATTTGGGAAGTTTGGGTACTTCGGGCGCGGTGCAAAGTATCACGATCGATAATACAAACGATAAGGTTTATGTCGCAGGCTTTACGACCAATTCAAGTTTGGATGCGAGCGGCGCAGCAACCGTTAATGGGACTGCACTTGGTGGGCACGAAGGATTTTTAAGTGGTTTTACGCTCACAGGGTCTACGGCTCTCACGGCTGATTTTACAACATATTTGTCTACGTCGGGGTCTGATAAGATAGCCGATGTTACCGTTCAGAATGGTACGGTATATATCGCTGGCTCAACCACTGGCGAGCTTTCTGGAGAGACCAAGCGAGGTTCAACCGATGGCTTTGTGGCAAAAGTGTCTAGCAGCGGTATTCTACAGGATATTGAGCAGTTTGGCGAAGGCCTCTCAAACTCTAGAGTTTCGGGTGTTGCCTTTACCGACAAGGGTAACTCGGTATTAGAGAAACTAGGTTTACCTCAGGGCACCATCGATATTGATGAAACGTTAGATGTTGAAACGCAAACTTCAGCGCGTGCCGGCGACTATTTTTATATTTCAATAGATGGTGGGCGGAATAAAAAGATTACGCTTGATGCTGGTGATGACTTTAAAGACATTGCCCGTAAGCTGAAAATCTCGGGTGTAGGGAAACTTGATATTAAATTAAGCTCCACTTCTGAGGGGGATAAGATATCGGTCGGCACGAAAGAAAAAGGTGTGTCTATTGATCTGATACCTGGTTCTGGTAATCAGGATTTACTTGCCAGAATAGGCCTTACCGCAGGTAAGCTTTTACCTAAAGATGAAGTCCTTGGCCTCAATAGTGATGATGATAAATCTTCTGATCCGGACGATAATTTAGGTGGTGTTTTTGGGCTTAAGCTTGATGGTGCTTTACATCTCAAGGATAAAGCCACGGCCAAGTATGTGCTTGGTTTGCTTGATGGAGCAATTTCAACCGTGCAGCGTGCGCATCGTTCGCTGGATTTTAATCCGTTTCGGGATTTGTTGAATAACAATCGTGCCAGGCAGGGCAGTGTGCCGCCTCACTTGCAGGCACAGCTTGCTAACTTTCAAACAGGGCTTGCGCGGTTACAGGCGGGTTCTGGTTCTTCGGGTGTTAGCCTATTTGTCTAAATTAGACAGGTATTTACAGTAAAAATTGAGCATAAAAAAACCTGCCGAAGCAGGTTTTTAAATAACCTCTCGCAGGGTTCGCGGGAACAGGTGCACGATTGGGGGTCGAGTAAATAAATTACCCATTCCCGCAACCCCTGCTCGAGAGGTACTACTGAATATACAAGGGGCGTGCCAAGAGTGACGCCTTAGTTTTATCCTTTTAATATCAATGCAGTAGTATTTTTTATGTTAATCAAGCTTTATCATCATCTATATATAATTGTATTTTGCAACAAAAATTTAACGCATATTGCAAAATATTGTCGCAATATAAGATAATACTAAACTATACCCTATAGGGGAGGTATTCACAGTGTTGCTGTTCATTCCGGCCCTCTATTTCTAGTCTCTGACAAAAGCGATGGCCGGGCAACAGTTGGTCGCACAGAGGGTTCCATTCACCGATAAGCGCATTGCATATATCTATTGTTATATCATAGCAAATTTGCATTATTTATTTATCAGCTAAGTTCACACAACAGGGGTAAAACCATGAAACCTTCTTTCGCCGTTATTGGCTTTGCGTTTTCAGCATTGATCTGGAGCACAGCCAGCCAAAGCGAGGATTTTCCGGTCCTTGAAGGCCCATACATGGGGCAAACCCCTCCAGGCATGATGGCGGAGCCCTTTGCGCCGGGCATTATCTCCAAAGAAGGTTGGGAGCTTGAGGGTGTTTTTGCGCCGGGAATGAAGGAGTTTTACTATACGATAAATGGCAGTGAAGACCCTCAAGGTTTTAGGCCAACGGTTATCGGTTTCCGGCAGGAAAACAATGTCTGGAAGAAATACATTGAATTCAGACGGCGCGGTGAAATTGTACTCTCGCCTGACGGTAACCGCATGCACATGGCGGAAGGCTATACAAACCGTATCGGTGATGGCTGGTCAGAGCGAAAATCTCTCGGCCCCATGTTTGAGCGCGAAGACTGGGGCATTATGCGTTTGTCTGCGTCGGCAAAAGGCACCTATGTTTTTGATGATTATAAAAGCGGCGATTTAATACGTATCTCCAGAGTTGTGGACGGCAAGCGCCAGGAACCTAAGCCAATGGGACCTGTGGTCAATACAGGCAAGATGACAGCCCATCCCTTTATTGCGCCAGATGAAAGCTACATTATTTGGGATAGCGAACGTGAAGGTGGATACGGCGATTCTGATTTATACATCAGCTTCCGCCAGGAAGACGGTTCATGGGGTCCGGCTATCAATATGGGCGATAAGGTTAATTCCGATAAATGGGATGCCTACGCCAGCGTAACTCCAGATGGCAAATACATCACGTTCAATAGGGGCATTGATCTGGAAACAGACCCAATGAATGTGGATATCTACTGGGTGGATGCAAGGGTGATTGATGAGCTTCGGCCCGAATGATTAAGCAGGCCCTTCCAAAAAGGTAATCCTTGCTCCATTTTTTATAATCCCGCATTTAATCTGGGGGTCATTGAAATTTTATCGTGATCTGCGAGGCTGTGCTCCATTTGGTTTAAGATTGGCCTTCAAAAACCGCAAAACACTAGAGCAGAGCGTTTCGTCGAGCATGAGATTCTAAGTGACCATGAGAATGGGATTGTTAAGCTTTCTGGTGTTACTATAGTATTTTCAGGGATTTAAAGATTTGGATTGTGGTATGGTAAAATTTCGCTGGTTGGTATTTTTGGTGTGTGTAGCACTTGTCGCTCCTGTGTCTGCGCAGGACGCAGATGAAGTGGAAGCTGGAGAGGTGCCTTCTGAGGGGAAGCACAAAATTGTTTTTGACCCGTTCTATTTATCTTTGATGAAACGGGGCCGGGTATTAGGGCAGGTTGACCTGAGGCTGGTGCTGGTTTTACACGAAGGCAATGATTATGAAGAAATTGCGAACATGACGCCGCAGATACGGTCAGACTTCACTATCGCTTTGACGGACCTAGCGCGTAAAGTATTTGATGTTAACCGGCCGATTGATCCTGATCTTGTTAGTGCTTATTTAACACCTTTCGTGGATCGTCGGATTGGGCGTGATCGAGTAGATGTGTTTGTACAGCATGCGCTGATCGAACCTAAATAGCCGAAACTGTTGTACTATTGATACAGTCTTGCTGCTCCTAGGCGCCCGTTTGGGGCTAATTCCTTGACGAATAGCTCTTTCGATCTAACCAATAATGGTTGGGAAGGAATTCTATCTGCTATTTTAAATTTAAGAGGGGAATATGGTTCGTCGTCACCTTTATAGTGCTACAGCACTTGTGACAGGGTGTCTCAGTGTTGCACTAAGTGGGCAAGCTATTGCTCAAGATCAAAGCGATAGTACGGAAATTGAAGAGGTTGTTGTAACCGGTACATACCTCAAAGGTAAAACACAGGGAAATAGCCCATCACCTATTAAGGTGTTTGGTGCTGAGAATATGAATCAAATTGGCGCAAGTAATGTGGCTGATTTGGTTCAAACTCTTACGATAAGTAATGGCGCGCAAAACAATCCTGATGCTTTTACCCAAAATGCTACAACAGGTACGTCAAACTTTAACCTGCGTGGTCTTGGTGTGGCATCTACGCTTGTATTGATGAATGGCCGCCGCCAAGTGGTTGCGGGTACGGTAACAAACGATGGCATTGCTTTTGTTGATACCAGCTCGCTGGCTCCGCAAATAGCCTACCAGCGTATTGAGATACTGAAAGATGGTGCTGCAGCGTTGTATGGTACTGACGCCGTAGCAGGCGTGGTCAATTTTATCACCGATGATAATTTTGAAGGCGTGCAAGTTTCCGGTAAATACTCGACCTTAACAGACGAAGGCAGTCAATCAGACAAGTTGATTGAAGGTAAGGTGGGTTGGGGTAATGATACCACCCACTTTATGGCTGCTTTTAGTTATTATGATCGTTCACCGCTTACAACAGATGAGAGGCGTTTGAGTTTACCGTCGGATGATACATCGGCGCTCGGCAACCCAGGTGCTTTCTTCCTGCTGGGTGCATTGCCAGTGATTGATCCAACCGGGTGTACCGCGCAAGGTGGTATTGAGCAGCCGCGCGCTGACTTGCAGCCAATTCTTGATGCACAAGGCATTCCGTTCACGGCAGGTTTCTGCGGGTTTGAATTTGGTAGCTATTATAATTTGGTGCCAGATGAACAGCGTACACAAGCCTACGGTGTTATCACTCAGCAAATTGGCGATAGCCATGAATTCAGGATTGAGGGGGCTTATTCGGATAATAAAGCAATCCGCAATAATTCACCTACCTTTCCGTTTTTGCAGCTGCCAAGTGCGGTGGTGCCTAGTTATCATCCGGGGAATATTTTCCCTGCGGCCCTTGGCCCCATTTTGTTTTTCGGGCGTGCAATTGGGAATGGCGGCGCAGCATCGCCAAACAAGTTTGCCTCAGAGACATATCGTTTCTCAGCATCCCTTAAGGGTGACTTGAACGATACTTGGAGTTATGACCTTGCTGTAACGAATGGCAAGAATACTTATCAAGTAGCGACACGTGATACAATTACAGCAAATTTCCAACAAGCCTTGCTTGGTTTTGGTGGTAATAGCTGTAGTGGCACAACGCCGGGTGAGAATGGTTGTGAATTCTTCAACCCATTTTCTACGAGTTATTCTGTTTTGCCAAATAGCCAAGCTATTCTTGACTATGTAATCGGTGAGCAGGTCATTGATGGAACATCAAAATCTACTGTATTTGATGCGGTACTTTCAGGTTCTTTGGGCTCTACGGCTGCCGGTGATATTGGTGTAGCATTTGGCATGCAGTACCGTGATGAAAATTGGGGCCGTGATTATGATAGCTTGTCCAACCAAGATGCTTTTGCGTTTGTGATTGGTAACGGTGACTTTGAAGAAGACCGGACAGCCAAAGCTGCCTTCCTTGAGACACTTGTGCCTATTACAGAGGAATTGGAGCTTTCGGTAGCAGCACGTTACGAAGATTATGGAGGCAATATCGGCGATACGTTTGATCCGAAGATTGCTCTCTTATATCGTCCTAATGAAGACTTGGCTCTAAGAGGTAGTTATTCCACGAGTTTCCGCGCACCAAGCGTATTCCAGGAATCTGGTGGAGCGACATCACTTAATCAAGTTTCCGACCCGCTTTCGGGAAGTACTGCTTTTGCGGCTACCCGAAATATTGATGCGGGCACAGGGCGTAATATAAAGCCTGAACAAGGTAAAGCATGGAACTTTGGTTTCTCATGGCAGACTGAGCAAGGTTTTAACCTCGACATGGATTATTGGAATTATAAGTTCTCCGATGTGATTATTCAGGAGAATTTCCAAGCCATCGTTAACGCTGACCCTAGTGGTGACCGTGTTATTCGTAGTGCAGCAGGTACGATTTTGATGGTGCTTGTAGACTTCGTTAATGCATCTAGTGTGAAAACCGAAGGTTTTGACCTGAGCACAAGTTATAATATTGATACGGATGCTGGCGTATTTACGCCGTTCTTTGAAGCGACTTACATCATGAATTATGACCTGCGCCAAGCTGCAGGGGACGCGGTTATTGACGGCGCTGGCGGGCGTAACTTTGCAAACTTTGGTAGTCCAACACCTAAGTGGCGCTTGAATGGCGGTATGTCCTTCACCAATGACACACATGATGTACGCTTTTATGTACGCCATGTTTCTGGTTTGGATGATGATCAGGTCATAGGTGGTGTTCAAAATGGTGACATTGGGAGCATGACGACTGTTGATGTACAATATACCCTTAACCTTGGCGGAATATGGGATGATGCTGAAGGTTCTAGTCTTCAGTTTGGTCTCATTAATGCCTTTGATAAAGCGCCGCCATATGTTGCAACAAATGGTGGTTTCGAATCGCGCACGCATGATCCGAGAGGGCGTCAGGCATATGTGAAACTGGTTGCGACTTTTTAGCAACTAGGTTGACGTTACGGAATCAAAGGGCGGCTTTTGCCGCCCTTTGTCTTTAAGTCACAAGTTGTATTTTTTTTCATTTAATGTGGCGTATTAAACAAAGAATCTCTTGACGTTCACGTAAGGGCACTAGATCATTTTTGTGAGGAGTTTGACCCATCAGTCAAGTTACGCGATGCCAGACGCTGGAATTGACGGAATGATGGGCATAAACGGATCGAATTTAACGGGGAGGATTTCAATGGCACAGTTAAGCGGGCGCCGGATGCGCGCACAGTTGCTTACGTCAGTCGCACTTTGTGCAAGCGTTGGTGCATTACCTGCGATTGCACAAGACCAAAGCGCAGACAGTAATTCATATTCACTTGAAGAAATTTTAGTGACTGCACAGAAGCGGGAAGCAACCCTGCAAGAAACACCTATCGCGGTGTCGGCTGTGACAGGGCGTGCGCTTGAGCAAGCTCAGATACGTGATACACGAGACATGCAATTCTTGGTACCGTCGCTTCAGGTTGCAAAGCGTGCATCAGCATCTAATACGACATTCTCCATTCGTGGTATTTCATCTTCATCTTTCAACTTTGGTCTTGAGCCAGCAGTTGGTGTTTTTGTTGACGGCGTTTACCGGTCACGGAACGGTGCATCTGTTAATGACTTCCTAGGACTAGAGCGCGTTGAGGTTCTACGTGGTCCACAGTCAACACTGTTTGGTAAAAACACGACGGCTGGTGTGATCAACTTCATTACAAAAGCACCGCATTACGATACGGAAGTGGAAGGCGAACTTACATACGGTAATTACGACACTAAAATTGCTAAAAGTTCTATCAACTTACCAATTCAGGAAGACAAGCTTGCGGTTCGTTTTGATGTAAACTTCCATAACCGCGACGGTGTTATCGAAAATGTGGATGGGCGTGAGCTCAACGAGCGGGATCGCTATGGTCTGCGTGGTCAGTTGCTGTTTGAGGCAAACGAAAACACACGCTTCCGTATTATTGCAGATTATAGTGATATCGACGAAGAGTGCTGTGCAGCACCTTTCTTTGACATCACACCGCAAACGCAGGCAGTTTTGACGGGTTTGGGTAGTTCTGTTTCAGGTGCTAATCCATCTGACCGTACAACAGCCGTGGAAAAAGATGGTATTCGTGCGCAGCTGACAACCAAGGGTATTTCCGGTCAGGTGGACGTAGACTTTGATAGCGTTACCTTTACGTCGATTACCGCGTTGCGTAAATATGATGAGTTTAACGATTTTGATGCTGACTTTACTGACCTACCTCTCAATAGAAACCGTATCACTGATCAGGATTATACGACTTTCACACAAGAAATTCGTCTAGCATCATCTGGTGATAATACTGTTGATTGGATGGCTGGTGCCTATTATCTCGATCAGGATTTGAGTACCAATAATATTACCGTTCAGGGACCTGCTCTACGGCCATTCGGTGATGCCCTTACTGGCGGCGCCATAACGGCACTTGAGGCAGGCCTTGGTTTGCCTGCGGGCACGTTCCTTGCGGCAGGTTCTGGTCAGCAAAAAAGCCTGTTTGAGCAAACTAACCAGACGTTTGGCTTTTTTGTGAACGCAGATTGGCACGTGAGCGATCGTTTGAAAGTCACAGCAGGCGCGCGCTACACTAAAGATAAGAAATCTGTTGTATCCGATATAGAGATTAACGACCCATTCGCGGCACTTGATTTTGTACAAATCTTTGTTGGCCAAGCTGTGGCTGGTGCGGTTGCGCAGGCACAGGCCGCAGGTGTTCCTGCAGATGTGATTGCATCAACAGTAATCCCACAAGCAACAGCTGGGGCTTCAGCTGTGGCACTTGACCCAACAATCAACCCGCTCTTGGGTCTTGGCCCATTGCAGTTCTTTCCACCAGCACCAAACATCAAAGATAGCCGCAGCGATGACGCGCTAACGGGTAACTTGATTGTTAGCTATGACATGTCAGAAGAAGTGAACATGTACGCGAGCTATTCCCGTGGTTTCAAAGGTGGTGGTTTTGCCCTTGATTCAGCAGCAGCGCGTGTCGGTAGCTTTAAGTTTGAGCCAGAAAAAGCCAATGCATATGAACTAGGTTTGAAAGCTAGGGTGCTTGATAATCGTATGAGCTTAGATTTCGCTCTTTATCAGAGTGATTTCATCGACTTCCAGGAAAATCTGTTCACAGGTTCGTCTTTTGTGCCAGGTAACGCTGGTAAGCAGCGTGTACGTGGTCTTGAGTTTGACGGTAAATTTCAGGCATCACCAAATCTGTTGCTTACAGCCGGGTTCAACTGGCTCTTTACAGCGGACTACGTAGAATTCCCGAATGGTCCGTGCCCGGTGACAAATCAGGACGCATGCCGTGCGGAGCAGGTTAACGGTGGTACAGCTATTGTACTTGTTGGTGACCTAGCTGGTCAGCGTATTGCAGAAGCACCTAAATTCTCAGGTAACTTTACTGCAAATTATGCGCATCCAATTGGCGATTCATTAGAACTGCACCTACGCGGTGAGCTATTCTATAATGGTTCGCAAGCTCTTGCTCTTGATGGTGACACACGTCAGGTACAGGATGGGTACGCACTTGCATCTGCCTCTATCGGTATCGGTGATGTCGATGGTGCATGGGCCGTGCAGCTCTGGGGCCGGAATTTGTTTGACAAGTTCTATGTGGTTGACACATTCAACTCCACCATCCCAGGCGGCAGCTTGAATGCTTATGTTGGTGACCCACGCACATATGGTTTGACAGTACGCTTTAAGTTCTAAGCACACTATCCAAATAAGACTGAAAAGGGCGGCTTTTGCCGCCTTTTTTTTGTTTAGGGCATTTCTTATTAAAACAGTCAGATTTCATGACAGAAATATTTCATTTTTATGACAGGTGCGCTATAGCCCATATGTACGTGGGGGCGTAGCCTCGGGTAGGGCAAAAGGGTTTGGGAATGGAAAAGCATAAGGTCGATGGTGACCTGAAAAAAGTTCAAGGCTTCATGACGGGCGCGCGCAAGCAAAACAAAACGCTCGCTAATGTGGGGCTTTCCGTTATTTTTCTAGTTGCGGTGCTACTTTATGCAGCGCTTGACCACGGCATGAGCGGCACTGGTGTGTTTGTTGTCGCTGCAGCTGTTATTGGTGCCTATATGGCGATGAATATTGGCGCAAATGATGTCGCCAACAACATTGGTCCAGCGGTGGGTTCACGTGCCTTAACTATGACAGGGGCACTGGTTATTGCTGCCATTTTTGAGGCTGCTGGCGCTATCATTGCTGGCGGTGATGTAGTTTCCACTATCCGTAAAGGTATTATTGATCCGGCTGGTATGGCGGACCAGATGACATTCATTTGGGCGATGATGCCGGCGCTTCTTGCTGCCGCTTTATGGCTTAATCTTGCTACGTGGTTTGGCGCGCCGGTTTCTACGACACATTCCATTGTTGGTGGTGTAGTCGGGGCTGGTATTGCAGCAGCGGGCGCGAGCAGTGTTGAATGGGTCAAACTTGGTATGATTGCAGCCAGTTGGGTGATATCGCCGGTCTTGGGTGGTATTATCGCTGCCGCTTTTCTTCTTTTTATTAAGCGGATGATCCTCGGTAAGGAAGATATGCTGGAGGCAGCTCGCACATGGGTGCCTGTGCTTGTTGGTATCATGGTTGGTGCTTTCTCTATGTATTTGGTGATGAAGGGTCTCAAGAAAATTTGGAAGCCTGACGCAGGTATGTTGTGGCTGATTGCCATCGGTGGTTTTGCTGTCACATGGGCTGTTACTAAGCCGCTTATCGCTCGGGCTTCTGTAGGCCTTGAAAATCGCAAGCGTTCTGTTGCTAAGCTCTTCACCATCCCGCTTATCGGTTCTGCTGCACTGCTATCGTTTGCTCACGGTGCAAATGATGTCGCAAACGCAGTTGGGCCTTTGGCTGCTATTGTAAGTGCGGCGGACGGTTCAGCGATTGATGGTGGTAAAATTGCCCTACCTCTTTGGGTGATGGTGATTGGTGCGATCGGTATTTCAATTGGCTTACTGCTCTATGGCCCAAAACTTATTCGTACAGTCGGCGAGAAAATTACCAAACTTAATCAGATGCGGGCCTTCTGTGTGGCACTGGCTGCTGCAATCACAGTGATTGCAGCTAGCTGGCTTGGTTTGCCTGTATCTTCAACGCATATCGCGGTTGGCGGTATTTTTGGTGTTGGTTTTTTGCGTGAGTTTCTTGAGAATCGGGTGAACAAGAAGAAAGCGCAAACGGTTGAAACACTGAAAGAGAAGAAGAAGCTGGAAAAACGCAAACTTGTACGCCGGAAGGAAATGCTAACTATTGCGGCTGCGTGGGTTATCACAGTACCTGTTGCAGGCCTACTATCAGCAGGTTTATTTTTCGTGCTGTACAACAGCTTCAGTTAAGTAAAAGCGCCAACGGCGAACATATTGAAGGGTGGCTGTTGCCACCCTTTTTTGGTTTTAGTGGGCTTCTTCCCAGTTACGGCCAATACCGCAATCAACAGTTAAGGGCACACTAAGACCAATTGCTGGTGCTGAAGCATTTTCCATGACTTCCCGGATAACAGGGATAGCATCAGTGTTGCGGCCTTCAGGTGCTTCAAAAACAAGTTCATCATGCACCTGCAGCAACATGCGGACATCTGTGAGGCCTGCCTTTTCAAGGGCACCGGGCATGCGGATCATTGCGCGGCGGATCACATCAGCGGCAGTGCCTTGAATGGGGGCGTTGATCGCTGCTCTTTCGCCAAAACCGCGTTTCATCGGGTTCTTTTCCTGAAGCGCCTTCACGTGGCACTTGCGGCCAAACAGTGTTTCCACATAGCCGTGTTCTTTGCCGAACTCGATGGTTTTATCCATATAGGCCCGAATGCCGGGGAAACGCTCGAAGTAGGCATCAATATAGCCAGCTGCTTCCTTGCGGCTGATATCAAGTTGCCGCGCGAGCCCAAAGGCTGAGATACCATAAATAATACCGAAGTTGATCGCTTTGGCTTGGCGGCGCACCATTGGGTCCATGCCTTCAATGGGCACGCCAAATACTTCGCTTGCGGTCATTGCGTGAATGTCAGTGCCGTTTGCGAATGCTTCTTTAAGTGCATTAATCTCTGCAATATGAGCAAGGATGCGTAGTTCAATCTGGCTATAATCTGCCGCGATTAATATGTTGCCCTCTTCCGGTACAAAGGCACGGCGAATTTTACGCCCTTCTGCTGTACGGATTGGAATATTTTGAAGGTTAGGGTCATTTGATGACAGGCGGCCCGTGGTTGTTGCTGCCATATGGTAACTGGTGTGTACGCGGTTTGTGCGGGGATTTACTTGCCCAACAAGTGCGTCGGTATAAGTGCTTTTTAGTTTTGAAAATTGCCGGAATTCCATTACCTTTTTTGGAATTTCATGGCCATCAACCGCTAGTTTTTCGAGCACATCAACATTAGTTTGCCACGCACCTGTTTTTGTGGATTTCTTACCGCCTGGCAGCTGTTGTTCGTCAAATAGTATTTCGCCTAGCTGTTTGGGTGATGCAACATTGAATGGGCGGCCTGCTAAATCTTGGATTTCTCTATCAAGTCGTTCAATACCGACTGCAAACTCGTTTGAGAGTTTCTGGAGGGTAGGCACATCAACACGAATGCCTTCACGCTCCATTGAGGACAAAACAGCCGCGAGTGGGCGTTCAAGCGTTTCGTATACAGTTGTTACTTTTTCAGCCGAGAGGCGCGGTTTGAGTATTTTATAGAGCCGCAGCGTTATATCAGCATCTTCCGATGCGTAATCTGTGGCTTTTTCCAGTGGTACTTGGTCAAATGTCAGCTGGTTTTTACCGGTGCCAGCAACTTCCTTAAAAGGAATGGGTGTAA